>JBMOJS010000348.1:0-2320 GCA_049315665.1 Pseudobdellovibrionaceae bacterium
TTTTGGCTTTCATTTTATCTTATAAAATATTTTATTTAATTAATTAAAATATTTTAAATTTATTACAAACTTTAAAAATTAATCCACTTCTTCTATTGATGGTCCCTTCGGAGTATTCTCCGGAGGAGATGCCGCTTTTGTAAATTGACTTGGATCAAATCCTGTTGGCATACCTCCTTCCCCTCCTCCTAAAAGCGGTGTTAGCTTATCTTGAAGTTCTTTCATTTTATCTTCGTACACAGTCTTACTTTCATCTTGATGTGTTTCCAACCACTTTATACCTTCATCAACAGTATCATTGATTGTTATTTTAACATCGTCAGGAAGTTGAGTTGCTTTTTCGTCGCGCATGCTATTTCTCATTGAATACAGGTAATTTTCCAGAGAATTTTTACTTTCAATCTTACTTTTGTTTTCTTCATCCTGTTCCTTAAATAATTCTGCTTCTTTGACCATCTTTTCAATTTCTTCTTGAGATAATCTTCCTTTGTCATTTGTGATAGTAATTTTATTTGACTTTCCTGTAGATTTTTCTACAGCGGATACATTTAAAATACCATTTGCATCAACATCATATGTAATTTCAATTTGCGGCACACCTCGCGGCATTGGGGGTATTCCTTCAAGTTGAAATTGGCCAAGTAAATTACAATCTCTTGTCATAGCTCTTTCACCCTCAAATACTTGAATATTTACACCTGGTTGATTATCAGAGTATGTAGAGAAGGTTTGTGTTTTCTTTGTTGGAATAGTTGTATTTCTTGGAATTAATTTTGTCATAACACCACCTGCAGTTTCAAGACCAAGAGATAAAGAAGTTACATCTAGTAAAAGTACTTTTTGCAAATTTTCATCTGCATTACCGGTCAAAATAGCTGCTTGTAAAGTAGCTCCATAAGCAACTACTTCATCTGGATTTACACTATGATTTAGTTCTTTTCCGTTAAAGAATTCCTTTAATAGTTGTTGAACCTTTGGAATACGTGTAGAACCTCCAACTAATACGATTTCATGTACTTGTGATTTTGAAACCTTTGCATCTCTTAATAGTTGTTCAACAGGAGTTATAGTTTTTTTGAATAAATCAGAACAAATATCCTCGAACTTTGCTCTAGAAAATTGATAGGTATAATCTATACCTTCAATTGAATCGAGTTCAATAGGTGCATTTGTAGAGGAACTCAATGTTCTCTTAGCCCTTTCACAAGCAGTTTTAATTCTTCTAAGTGCCTTAGAATTTTCCTTTAGATCTTTCTTAAATCTTTTCTTTATATCTTCAAGAAGATGTTCTACCATACGATTATCTAAATCCTCACCTCCTAAGTGACCGTCCCCTGCTGTAGCCTTCACTTCAAAAATTCCATCATCGACGGTAATTAAGCTCAGATCGAAGGTCCCACCGCCAAAATCATATATAAGTATATTTTTTTCTCCTTGACCAGATTTATCAAATCCATATGCTAAACTTGCGGCAGTTGGTTCATTGATAATTCTTAAAACTTCCAAACCGGCAATTGTACCTGCATCTTTTGTAGCTGTTCTTTGTGAATCGTTGAAGTATGCTGGAATTGTAATTACTGCTTGTTCAACTGGTTCACCAAGATAATTCTCGGCAATTTCCTTCATCTTTGTAAGAACCATTGCAGAAATTTCTTCTGGGGAAAAATTTTTCTTTTCACCATTGTATTCTATGTTTATAACAGGTTTATCGCCCGGACCACTTACAACTTTAAATGGCCAATATTTCATGTCTGATTTAACAGTTGTATCAGAAAATTTTTTTCCGATCAATCTTTTACTATCAAAAATTGTATTTTCTACATTTGATGCAATTTGATTCTTTGCAGAATCACCAATTAATCTTTCAGAACCTTTGAAAGCAACAAAACTAGGGGTAGTACGATTACCCATATCATTTGCAATAATTTCTACTCTACCGTTTTGGAATACTCCAACGCAACTATATGTTGTACCTAGGTCAATTCCTACTGCGATTTTCTTTTTAGTTGTCATATTATTTGAATAATACGTATTTTGTTTTTAAATTTATATTTCCAGAAATATAAAAATTTAAAAACTTAAAAAAATTTTTTAATAATAAATGGTCATGTTTACGATCCAAAATATCGAAGAAAATAAAACAATTATAGCTACATTATTACTTGTTGACCAAATGGGTGGGGGAGGTAGCGGTGGAACTAGCGGAACTGGCCCTACTGGGTTTATTGGCCCTATTGGACCTACTGGACCTGCTGGATTTGCAACGAACACAGGTGCAACTGGATCAACTGGATACACTGGACCAACTGGTCCGGCAGGA
>JBMOJS010000349.1:0-2317 GCA_049315665.1 Pseudobdellovibrionaceae bacterium
TCACAGTGCTGACACATCACAGGTTGAAACACAGTTTCAGGCGCATCTGGAGTTCCCGTGTAATAGCGATCCACACGGATCCAATGCATTTCACGTCCTTCTAGAACATATTTTTTACCGACAACAGGGACGTTATTTTCTGACTGGCAAGCCGTCACACACGCCGAACAGCCAGTGCAAGAATGAAGATCTAAAGCCATACCCCATTTATGACCATTGTATTTGTGTCCAGACCAAATAGACCAGGTGTGATGACGATGAATATTCGCACCAGGATCTTTGGCATAATCTTTATTGCTGGCTTCAACAACGATCTGACGACCTTCCATGGAATGGTGTCCTTGGGTGCAAGCCAGTTCATATTTTTTATTCAATTTGGTCAATGTGACAGCTTCGCCCGAAGCCACCAATTGGCCTTTTTGACTTTGCAAAAAGCGATACGCATTTTGTCCAATGCCATTAGCCACTTTTCCAGCACGCGTACGACCATAACCCACAGCCACAGCGACAACACCATCATGCAAGCCGGGTTGTATATGCACAGGAAGTTCTAAAGAAACTTCGCCCACTTTAACAGTGACCACAGAAGACTCTTTCAAATGCAATTTTTCTGCTGTAGCCAAAGACACGCTGGCATAGTTGTCCCAAACAATTTTTGTCACAGGATCTGGAAGCTCTTGCAACCAAGAGACATTGGCTAAAGTGCCGTCACCCAAAGCCACTGTGGGGTACAATACTAATTCCAATTCGGCGCTAGAAACTTTTTTGCTAGCCGCAGTCACAGCTGCTAAAGAATCCAGTTTGAAAGATCTTGCTGAAGTTGATGTTGGTAAACTTCCCACGGCGCCCTCTTGCAAAGCCTTCAACCAAAAATCTTCAAATTTTAAACCCTTGCCATGAGCAGGAAAAATCTCTTCCTTCCAGAAGTTGCGTAAATAATCATAAAAAGTTTCATAAGTGATTAAACGCTTAGGCCCTTGGTTAGCTAAATAAGCCCAAGTCATCAAAGACAATTGAAAAGACCTAGTGTCATATAAAGAACGGATGGCTGGCTGAGACACCGTGAACACTCCACGAGTCAGCTCAGTATCGCCCCAAGTTTCTAAAGCATGATTGTCTGTGGCCAAGTAGTCCGCAAAGACACCAGTTTCGTCAATGCGATCGCCAGTGTAAATCACCATTTTGGCTTTTTTAATCGCATCAGCAAAACCCACAGATTCAGGCAATGTATAACCTGGATTCACCCGGTGAATGATCAAAGTTTCTACTTTGCCATTTTTTAAATCATCCACCAAATTTAGTAAATCTGCAGCGGAGGCTTGCAAACCTGGATTGGCTTGGCGAGCTTGCACAGATTTGCCATCATTTTCTAAAATAGAGTTTAAAAAGTTAACAGCCACTTGCAGTTCGGTGGCCACAGATGTTTGCGTAGCCAACCCTCCAGCTACCACCAAGCTTTTGCCGCGGTTTTGCCATAAATCAGCCGCCACTTTAGCAAACAATACTGGATCTAAACCCAATTGCGCTGGCACATTGGCCGCGGACTCTAGCAAAGATTTTACAGAAGCTGATCCTGCGTAAGACGACTGACCTTTTTTTACGATAATCTCATGCAACAGGCCTAAAACCACAGCCAGTTGCTGCGAAGGTTTAATTTTAAAGCGAATATCTGCATTGGAAGCAGTTAAAGAATAACTTGAATCAAAAGACACCAAACGATTCATTTCTTTGATGTCTTTGCGCCCCAAAGAGAATTGTTTGGTGAACGCTGTCGGCGTCAACCAAGTGCCTAAAAAGTCAGCATCCACAGACACAATCACTTTGGCCAAATCAAAACGATATTGGGGAATAGTCTCGTCACCATAAGCCGCTTTTTGCCCGTTACGCACTTCTTCGTGAGTCAAAGGCTCCCACACCACATGCTTGGCGCCAAAAGCTTGAGCAAAATCACCCACCACAGCGCGAGTGGACGGAGAACTTAAGCTTCCAGTCAAAACCACAACTTTGCCTTTTTTTAACTGGTCGACAACTTTATTATCTAGATCTTCCCACTTCACATCGACAGTTTGATAGTTGGATTTTTTTTCATTAAATAAATTACGTTTTGGCCCTTGCAGGCGCTCAGGATCATACAGACTCAACAAAGAAGCCTGTGAACGCACACTCAAGCCACCCTGATTGAAAGGATGCGAAGGATTGGCCTCAATTTTTACCGGGCGACCCTCACGAGTTTTAATCAAAATGCCTAAACCTTCAGACCCATCAAAGTAAGAAGATGTGTAGTTATTAGCCACACCTAAAGTGATCTCTTCAGGCT
>JBMOJS010000350.1:0-2310 GCA_049315665.1 Pseudobdellovibrionaceae bacterium
CTGCCCATTGGTTCAAGTTGTTGGCTTCCCAGAACCAAGCGGCACTTTGTACACACCCTTCAAAAGTTGTCAAGTGTTCGCTGGCTTCGTCGAGGCCAATTTCTAAACTTTGTGCATAGCGTGTGTAGTTGTCTTTGCCAGTCAACTGAATAAGTCCACGTCCACAAAACTTCCAACCATCGCCTGAATGTTCGTCACCGTTACCCATACGTCCGCCGTAAACACGGTTGGCAATCATCTCTGGTTTTTGTGCATAAGCGGCCGCCAGTTCTTCTGTTGGAAAGTATTTAGGAAACACTTTGCGTAGGCTTGCTGCCTTGTAGTTTAAGTTTTCTTTAATTGCACGGTATCCACCCGACTCGTGTGCAGTCTGCGCCAAAAATGCTGCCATACGGCCTGGAGTATTGATATCGTAATCAGGTAGGATTTCGCAAATTGCTTCAAACCAATCCTCTGCATGAGGAGGATTACCCACACACTCTTTAAACTTGCTTACTGTAAAATCAAAATCAAATCCGCTCATGGTTATTTCCTTTTTAATGCCACAGCCCAATTGCTGTTTTCAAATATAAAAATATCTTTTATTTTGTTAATATTATAATTGCCAATAACTTTAGTTAAAAACATGACTTCGGCCATGTCTTTGCTTTCTAAAATAATTGGACCTTTGATACTGTCGTATATATCTCTTTTGTTGCCGCTGTCAACAATGTCAAAAGTCACAGTTCCAGCATATGGTCTTGTAAAACTAATGCTTTCGTCCACAACATTCAATGTGTCAGCATAGCTGTTGCTGAAAAAATTACTAAAGTTATCTAAATTATTTTTTTTAGTAGCAATTTCGTATGCTTCTTTATCTTTTGGAATCGCCGCTGTTAAGTTTCCTAATGTAGCAGATTCGCTTTTGAAACTTTTGAAATATCGGAACCTTATCTCTTCTAAACCAGTTACTTTCATCACGCCTTCGAGTAATTCGAACACTTGGTTGCCAATATGTCGTGTGCGCTCTATCTCAACATACACACGATACTTGCCATCGTCCAACTCCCCAGGTGTACAGTCTGCATCTAGAATAAAATTATAACCCATCTCAAAGAATTTTTCTAAATCTTTAGCGACATCTTCTTGATCAACTGTAAAAGTTAGCACACAGATATCCTCGTCTTTGCCTATTTTGCTTTTATAGCTATCGATCTCTACAACTTTTTTTACCAAGTCTCGAAGATCGTTAGCACGTAACGTTTCGTTTAAGTTCATGCTGGTGCTCCGCCTACTGGAGGTGCTGCCGGTGCTGCCGGAGCTGGAGCACCCGGAGCTGCCGCTGAATCAGTTAAGGTAGCAGTGTCTTTTTCGTCATTTTTCATCTTATCCATGTAACCTTTATAGATGTCAAATGCTAGTTTTTTAGGCATCACGATTTCA
Source organism: Pseudobdellovibrionaceae bacterium (assembly GCA_049315665.1). Classification (GTDB taxonomy): domain Bacteria; phylum Bdellovibrionota; class Bdellovibrionia; order Bdellovibrionales; family Bdellovibrionaceae; genus JBMOJS01. Next base: position 1,423 of record JBMOJS010000350.1, read on the forward strand.
ACAACCCATATAGGTTTGCGATCCAGTTTACCTTTTTTTGTACCAGGACGCAAGTCGCCTTCTGTTTTAATTTTGCGTGGCTCAACTAGATGAGTCTTTTGATATTTGACCTTACAGCCTAATTCTGTTAGACGTTTTGCGGCCACAGGGTTGGGCATCTTTGCATGTTCCCACATGAACCCAGCAGTGATCCAGTGACGATCAACTTTAGGCCCGTAGGCCAGTTCTCCGTCTTCCCAGTTTTCGTAAACGTACATATCTGTTTCTTCCAACACTCGTTCGAAATCTTTAAGTACAGCTAAATTACTGTTGTTTTCGTAAAGCTCTTGTATGTTGCGTATTACGTCTAAAATGTCATGATGCATATTGGGTTCCAGGAGTTTCTATACTTATTTAGCTGGGTTGAAATCATAACGTGTCACTTTATATTTCTGTCAATTCGTTAAATAATAGTGTAGGACCTCTGTAGTTATCAGGGCGGTCACTATAAGTCCTGCTTAACCAGTAAAGTAGGAGCACAACTAGATGAGTAAACAACGAGTGAAAAAGCGTTTTACATCAGAAGTTAACATAATTGATTTTCAGCCGTATCTTCCGGCCAAAAAGCAACGTGTGAGTATCCAAGCACGTAATGCTAATCAGAAACTTTATCTCACAAAACTATACGAAGAAGCCACCAGCATAGTACTTGCTATCGGCCCAGCCGGCACGGGAAAAACCATGCTGGCTGTACAGTTCGGTGTTAAATTGTTCCAGGAAGGGAAAGTTGACAAAATCGTTGTGACAAGACCCGCCGTGTCCGTAGATGAGGATTTAGGCTTCTTACCAGGTACATTGAATGAAAAAATGGCACCTTGGACTAGACCTATATTTGACGTCTTGGGCGAA
>JBMOJS010000089.1:0-10234 GCA_049315665.1 Pseudobdellovibrionaceae bacterium
AATAGCTACTGCTGAATTTCAAGGGAAGCGATTTTGGTTAGATGGAACTAATTTTACCAGCCATGCATTATTTGTTAAAAATGATATTTCAGATCGGCCAGCTTTAATTCTAGACCCAAAAAACCTAAGTTTAGAAAATATTGAGTGGCTTGGCTTTAAAAATAATGTCTTTTCGCTTGATACTGAAACCGAGATCAAAAAAAACAAACTAAAAATAGAATATTACTCTGCATTCACCACCGGGGCATTTGCTGCAGATTTGACCGGTCTAGAAATATCTCAATCCAAGTTACAGATTGAAAACAAAATGCTGAAGCGTATCTTATTTAACACTTCTGATGTCCTTGAACAGGAAGTCATAATAGACGATTTAAAAGAACGAATTGTTAAACCAGTGTCTTTTAAGATCAAAGTCAAAAGGAAATTTTTTGCCAATGAGACCTCCATGGGGCCAGCTATTAGCTTCGGATCCGGGGCGTGGAATGATTTATATCAAGCAGATATGGTTAACCGTCAGGCCAAATTTAATTTAGGTGATCCGCGAACAGAAGAGTATAAGATTTTGTTTAAAGATGTATCTGCTATTGGTCGAAAAATTAAAAATTGCAGTGTAGAAGGGCCACATCTGTCTTTTTCTAGAAAAATTACCTATTTGCCAAAAGGATTTCGTATTGAAATTGTCAATAAAATTAAAAGTCGCTTTATACCTGCAGAAGATATGCGCCAGTCAGACTTTATATCATTCGCAGATAAGCTTCGAGATTGTGCAAAAAATCAATTTGTATTGTACAATTGAAATTCTTCTTGGCTAACAAATCGAGCTTCTAGTCCCGGCTGAACTGTAAAACTATCAAATGCTGCATCCACGTAAGTCACTTCGACAATACGACCCTGTAGGCAGGCCTGCAAAGTATTGGGGTCCGCGGGATTGTAATTGCATCTTGAAACATCCCAAGCTTTTTCAGAGTATTGAATACGATAGGCAATAATTTTTTCGCCTTCGTAGATAGCCTCAATTTTATCTAAATGCAATTTTCCAGAGGTCTCATAATCCCCTTCTAAAATTGTATCACCCCAGATTTGGGCTTGATCAATGGCGATGCTTTTTAGCTGAAGAACCACCTGTTTGTCGATATTTTTACTATTGGACTCATTGACTACGCATTCAGCATGAGCCGCTGAAAATAAAAATAGGGGCAATAGTAAATATAGAAGTGATCGCATAAAGGCCTCCAACTGTGGAACCATGGTAACAATTTGATCTGAAAAGAAAAATTCTAAATTTGAAGTTTAATATACTAAAAATGACTGAATGAAAAGCTATTCAATGCAAACATATTTAAATCACGAATTTTTGTGACGATTGTGGAAAAAGGGGGCTGATGTGGCCCCAGAAGTTTTTAGGCGAAAATAGCGAGTATTCAAACTAAGGAATAACTTGAATTTCGACCGCCCTCCGGATTTTTCTTCAAGATTTTATTTTTCAAAAGTTCTTCGATATCTCTGGAAGCTGTATCTTGGGAGCATTTAGCAATAGCTGCCCACTTAGAAGATGTCATTTTACCTTCTAGGCCCTCGAGCAGACGATTTATGACTTTTCTTTGTCTATCATTAAATTTTATATTGATATTTATTTCCCAAAATGTCGCCTTTTTTAAAATCTTGCTAAGAATATATTCAGAGTTTGTCAGAGCCCGGTCCAAACAAGAAAGAAACCATTCTAGCCAGTTTGTGATATCTAAATTTCCTTTTTGAGTGCTTTCTAATATATTGTAGTATGTTTTTCTTTCTGTACTTATCTGCGTAGACATACTGTAAAACCGTTGAGGGCTATCTTCAGATCTAGCTAAGAACATATCTGCAATGGCTCTGGCTATGCGTCCGTTGCCATCTTCAAATGGATGGATTGTGACAAACCAAAAATGTGCAATACCTGCTTTCAATAAAGCGTCTATAGGTTTTTTGCTATTGGCCCATTTTAGAAAATAACCCATTTCTTTTATGATTTTTTTAGCATCAGGAGCTTGAAAATGAATTTTAGATTTACCGACGGGTCCAGATATAACTTGCATTGGTCCTTTAGCATCATTACGCCATGCCCCGACTCTAATTTTTGATATTCCGCTATGCCCAGTGGGAAAAAGGGCAGCGTGCCAAGCAAAAAGTCTTTCTGTAGTTAATGGTGTTTCATAGTTTTGAGTTGCGTCTAACATCATCTCAACCAAGCCATCAATATTTCGTTCAGACTTAACTAAACCAACCACATCCATGCCAAGTTGTCTTGCTACAGAAGATCGAACTTGATTGCGGTCTAAAAATTCACCCTCGATTTCGCTGGTTTTAAGAATATCCTCTGTCAATGTTTGTAAAATGGCTTCTTTTTGATTTTTAAAACCCAATCTTTCCATTTTTCCAAGCAATCGGCCTTGATTCAGGCGAACCTTTTCAGTCTTTGTTAAAAGAAAATCCTTATCCCATGTTAACTTAGGCCAGTTTTTAAGCTGGTGAATGTATTGAATACTCATATAATCTCCGCATAATATGCGGAGATTATATGAGTATTCTCCGCAACAAAGCAAACTTATTCTCCGCAAAAAATGCGGAGAATGCATGAGCGCTGCTTAGTCACTTTAAGCAAAGCTACTAAGCCTACCGTTTCTGGCCTAGCAAAAAAACATAGGGGCTGTATTGGTTCTTATTTTCAAAGCGCCAGCGGCCCCAGAAGTTCCAGATAAAATACTTTTTAAGGTATTGGCGCATTTCCCATTCGCTGCAACCAAACAAAGGGGCTGCGGATTGCGGTTGTTCCGCGTTCAATAAAGCCATCAGGCTTCCTTTGGCAGACAACTTTTGTTGCAAAATTTGTAGGGCACGACCTCTTTGATCATAGGGTGCGGAATGAAAGTCATGCCCGACAAAGACCAAATCTGCGGTGGCATAGTCACTAGGTACTAAATGGCTGTGCTTTAGTAAATCAGCAAGAAGGCAGGTTGAAACAATATGTCCTTCCTGGGCAAATAGATCACTTGCTGCTGGATGTTGGCCAACCACCAAAATTCTTTGTTTCACCAGTTTTAAACGGGGAAGCATGATCTTTATAACATCCAATTCATACTGCAAAAAATGATCTTTGTTATACAAGGGTATTGCTAATAAAGGTGATGATGGCTGCGTGGCTTCTTGAATGCGCCAAGGGGCCGTCAAATATTGAACTCCGGCATAGGTGAACGACTCATCATCAAATTCATCCACGCTATCAAAAAACTGCTCTTGAGCATTACTGCTAAACACAAAAGGAATGCCATTATTTGCAAAGCCATGAAAGCGATCCCATTCATCCACAGTCAACGTGGATAACTGAAAATCAATAGTCAGTTCATAAGGCAAATGCAAAGTGCAGTGCTGGCCCTGGAAAGAAATTTTTTGCACAACATAGGGGCGATCAAAAATCTCTAGGGGTTTATCAGCCGACAAACAAAACACATTGTGATCGTTTTTATAAATGGCCTGTAAAAGTGAAGATCCGGTAGAGCTATCTAAAATGGCTTGGTCATTCAAATACACCAAACCATTTTCGTCGATAGACCACAGATCAGACATTTACTGACTTTTTTCTGTGGTTGTGGCCGGGGCTTCGTTGGATGGCTGCTGTGGTTTAGCTATTGCAGGTTGTTTGCTAGAGTCTGCAGCGGGCTTGTCTTGTGCGGCCTCTTCAGTATCATTGCTAGTACCCTGTGGACTGACCACAGATCCTTCTGAAAAAACCAAAGTTCCAGAGGTGGTCTTTACAGTTTGCAAAACCCAAGAGTTTTGTTTTTCGGGGTCCTCGGTGGGCGATCGATAAAGTTCGGCTTCGCCTTCAACAGTCTGTTCCGAGACCTCGCCCCCTTCGTCTTTTTCGCTAAAGGTGTAAGAAAATATCGCGCGAATTTTATTTTCTGATAGGGATTCTGTCCATAGACGATTGATTTTTAAGTTCACCAGTTGTGGTTTGTTGTCCGTCAAAGTTTTTTCAATCAGTCGCGCCAACTGGGTTTGCAAAGAGGAGTGAGTTTCAAAGCTCACCGCGGTAGAACTGTGTATGACATTCCATGTCCAAGCCATTGCAACAATAAGAATCCCTGTACTGATAATTTTCTTCATTTCGTCATCGCCTCCGTGGTACTTGTATGAATATGCCAAGTTATATATCGCAACTCAAATCAAAACTGAAATCAACTCTGCCCACTTTTAAATTGCAAGATTTTTTTGATCTGGTGGAAGAGGTTTCGCCCAAGCGCTCTAATAATGCCGCGAGTTACTTAATGTCTTTAGTGGGTTCTGTGCAAGAAGGCATCCCATTTCGTTACATTAAGGTCAATGACACACAAGTATTGGCGCTGATTCCCTTTTGGCGTCGCAACTTGAATGCGCAAAATCATATTGATGAAAGTGTGGTCACTGCAGTGGCTGTAAATATGGTCCGCACTTTGTGGTCTAGGCACACACTATCAGGCCGCTTTGAAAATGATTTAAGCAAGATGCAATTAGAAATTCGCAGCCCTTTGGATGCCGAAGTGCACTTGAAACTTGAAATTGATGAAACCTACCGCGAAAGTATTTTATCTTTATTGCGACAAAACAGTCAGGCCACCAGTCAGCATGCCATTTCTATTTTTAATTCCCATGAGCAAATTATTGGCGAGTTGCTGCTTGATTTTCAGTGGCGTTGGGTTGCAAGCTTAGATTCTTCGACCACTAAGACTTAGGGGAGTCCACCATGGATGTTCTTGAATCCAATATCAACACGCAGAGTGAAGATTTTAAATCCAATCGCAAATTTTTTGAAAACCTATTGAAAGAATATAAATCCAATATCGAATGGTGCAAAAAGGGTGGTGGCAATGAAGCCATTGCTAGACACAAATCCCGGGGCAAGTTAACTGCCAGGGAGCGCATTGAAAAACTGATTGATCCCGGATCTGCTTTTTTAGAACTTTCTACTTTAGCGGCTTGGGATATGTATGAGCGTCAGGCTCCAGGGGCTGGGGTAGTCACCGGCATTGGTATTATTCAGCAACTGCCTTGCGTGATCGTAGCCAATGATGCCACTGTTAAAGGTGGAACTTACTTTCCCATGTCTGTAAAAAAACATTTGCGGGCCCAAGAAATTGCCATGGAAAATGGTTTGCCTTGTATTTATTTGGTGGATAGCGGCGGGGCTTTTTTACCATTGCAAAGTGAAGTGTTTCCCGACCGTGATCATTTTGGGCGTATTTTTTATAATCAAGCCCGCATGTCAGCCGAAGGAATTCCGCAAATTTCTGTGGTGATGGGGTCATGTACGGCGGGTGGGGCTTATGTGCCAGCCATGAGTGATGAAAATATTATTGTTAAAGACAATGGCACCATTTTTTTGGGCGGGCCGCCTTTGGTGCGTGCGGCTACGGGGGAAATTGTTGATGCGCAGGATTTGGGCGGAGCCAAAGCCCATTGTGAGTTGAGCGGAGTTACCGATCATTTTGCTGAAGATGATGAACACGCCATTGAAATCACTCGATCTATTGTTTTTAATTTAAATCGCAAAGCCAAAGTGGATTTAAAACTGCAACCTATAGAAGAACCATTGTTTGCAGCTGAAGAAATTTATGGAGTTTTGCCGGCCAATCCTAGGGTTCCCTATGATGTGCATGAAATTTTAGCTCGCATTGTGGATGGCAGCCGCTTTCATGAATTTAAAAAAATGTACGGTACTACGGTGGTCACTGGATTTGCGCATATTTGGGGTATGCCAGTCGGGATTATTGCCAACAACGGGGTTTTATTTAGTGAAAGTGCTTTGAAGGCCACCCATTTTATCGAGCTTTGTGAACAGCGCAATATCCCCTTGGTATTTATTCAAAACATCACCGGCTTTATGGTCGGTAAAAAATATGAAAACGAAGGCATTGCCAAGCACGGAGCAAAAATGGTCATGGCGGTCAGCAATGCCCATGTGCCCAAATTCACAGTGGTGATTGGTGGATCTTACGGGGCTGGTAATTATGGCATGTGCGGTAGGGCTTATCAGCCACGGCAATTATGGATGTGGCCCAACGCCAAAATCAGTGTGATGGGTGGCGAGCAAGCGGCCAATGTTTTATTGACCGTTAAGATGGAACAGCTGGAATCCAAAGGCCAAACAATGAGCAAGGCCGAACAAGATTTATTTAAAAAACCCATTCTTGAAAAATATGATTATGAAAGCTCAGCTTATTTTTCTTCGGCCAGGCTTTGGGATGATGGCATCATCGATCCGGCACAGACTCGCAGAGTTTTGGGATTGGGTTTATCTGCAAGTCTTTATAAATCTTGGGGTGAAATTAAATCCGGCGTTTTAAGGATGTAAGATGCAATATCAATTTTTAAAAATCAGTGAACAAAGTTATATTTCTCAACAGCAGCAAAAAGCGGTGGTTTTGACCTGCAGTCTGTTTAGACCTGAAGTTCGCAATGCCTTAAGTCCACAGTTGATTGCCGAATTGACAGATTTTTTCAAACAGGTTGCGCAAAAAAACTTACAAGCCGAAAATGAAATCCGCGCTATTGTATTAAAAGGCGAAGGTAAAATTTTTTGCGCTGGGGCCGATCTGCAGTGGATGCAAAGTTTGATTGATCATGATTATTCACAAAATAAAAAAGATGCCTTGGCTTTGTTTGATTTATTTGAAAGCTTGCTCGACTGCCCTGCTTTTGTGATTACCGTGATTCAAGGGGCGGCCTTTGGTGGCGCCTTAGGCCTATTGGCTGGCAGTGATTTGGTGGTCTCGTTACCAGATGCGCAGTTTTGCTTTAGTGAAGTGAAATTAGGTATTGCCCCGGCGGTGATCAGCTCTGTTTTTGCGCAAAAAAATATTTTGCACGGGGTAAGACCCTATATGCTTTCGGGGCAGGTTTTTCATGCTACCGAGGCCACACGTTTTGGCATGGTTCACGAGGTGTCGACAAATCCTGATGAGGCCGTGAAAAAATGGCTGGAAAGTGTTTTAGCCAGTGGTCCACTAGCTATTCAAGAAACCAAAGCCCTTTTAAGACGAATTGTTTATATGGAAAATGAAAATCAAATTGAAGCCACTACGGATTTGATTGCAAAGTTGCGAGTCAGCCCCGAAGGGCAAGAAGGTTTGACCGCGTTTTTACAAAAACGAAAACCAGGATGGGTGGCTTTGCCATGAACACAAAAAAAATCAAACGCCTGGCCATCGCCAATAGGGGCGAGGTCGCGGTTCGTATTATTCGTGCTTGCGAAGAACTGGCTATCGAAACAATTCTGCTGCATTCAGAAGCGGATATTCAATCTAGGGCCTACCGTTTGTCCAAACATAAAATCTGTATCGGCGCGGCCGCTGTTCAAGAAAGCTATTTAAATATTGAAGCCAATATTCGCGGAGCGCTTGCCGCCGGGGCTGATGCCATTCACCCCGGTTTTGGTTTTTTATCTGAAAATGCAGATTTTGCCGAAGCCTGTGAAAAGGCCGGGTTGATTTTTGTGGGGCCTTCACCCCAAGCCATTCGTAGTTTGGGTGACAAGGTGAATTGTAAAATTCTGGCGAAGAAAAATTCTATTCCATTAGTGCCAGGCTATGAAGGGGAAAATCAACAGGTTGAATTTTTAATCACCGAAGTGCAAAAAATTGGACTACCGGTAATTGTCAAAGCCGCAGCTGGTGGTGGTGGCCGTGGCATGAAGTTGATTCGAAAAATGGAAGAAGCCCAGGAACAAATTGAAGCCGCGCAACGGGAAGCCCTGTCTGCTTTTGGATCATCTAAAGTCTTTTTAGAAAAATATTTAGACCGTGCCAAGCATATCGAATTTCAAATTTTTGGCGATAGCGTTGGGCATGTGGTGCATTTTTATGATCGTGAATGTTCAGTGCAAAGACGGCATCAAAAAATCATTGAAGAAGCTTTGTCGCCGTCATTGACCGATGATTTGCGCCAGCGCATGGGGGATTGCGCAGTCACTTTGGCCCAAGCCGGTAAATATAAAAATGCTGGTACAGTTGAGTTTTTACTGCAAGATAAAGAATTTTATTTGTTAGAGGTCAATACTCGTCTGCAAGTGGAACACCCAGTGACGGAACTGGTGATGGGTATTGATTTAGTCAAAGCACAAATTCTAACTGCGGAAGGGCAATTTATTTTGTCAGACTCCGCCGGAGCCCAACAGGTCGCGCGCGTTCCGAAAGGGCATGCGATCGAATGCCGTGTGTATGCCGAAAATCCATTTCAAAACGGCATCCCCAGTACAGGACTGTTAGGCTATCAGCACTGGCCTGAGGGACCGGGACGACGTTTTGAATATGGTTTTGAGGCCGAGGACACCATCACCTCTTACTATGATCCCATGATTGCCAAGGTGATCGTTTATGATGAAAACCGCCAAAAAGCGATTCAGAAAATGATCGTGACTTTGCAGCAGTCAGTGATTTTTGGTGTTTCGACAAATATTCCCTATCTTTTAGCCATTTTACGGCACAAAGAATTTATCATGGGAACTATGACCACGCGATTTATTGAACAGAATTTTCCAGAAGGCTTAACTGCTGATCATTCATCAGCCAGCACAGATTTGTCTTGGCAAAAGACTTTGTCTGAAAAAATCATTTCGATATTTCCACACAAGTCCAACTTAGGTTCACTGACACAAACATCGGATGTGAATGGCGCGGCTTTATCACCATGGCTTTCACATTGGAGAAATATTTAATGTTGAAAAAAATGGAAATTGAAATCAATAAAGAAAAATACTCTGTTCTTGCGGAATGGGTGAAAGACACCTTATGGATTCATTGCCAGGGGCAGACTTGGTCTTACCAGTCCACCAGTGGCCAGCGCAGAAAGACCTCAAAGGCTGTATTAGCTGGGGCCAACATCATTTCACCTATGCCCGGTAAAGTAGTTAAAGTTTTTGTTAAAGAAGGGCAGGAATTAAAAGTCGGCGAATCGGTGGTCGTTGTCGAGGCCATGAAAATGGAACACACCTTAAAAGCTTCTTGTGCCTGCAAAGTCGAAAAAATATCTGTGCAAGTGGGACAGCAAGTTCAATTGGCAGAGTTATTGGTGGCCATGAAAGAATTAAAATGAAAAATAAAATTCAGATTGTGGAAATGGGTTTAAGGGATGGCTTGCAAAATGAAAAAGTTCATTTAAGTACGGCGACTCGTTTTGAACTGTTTAAAAAAATCTGCGATTCAGGACTTCGTCGCATCGAAGTGGGGGCTTTTGTGTCTCCGCAATGGGTACCGCAGATGAGCCCCACCCGAGAATTGATTTTGGAATCCTACGAATGGCTGAAAAAAAATAAACTGGAAAAGAAAATTCAGATATCTGCTTTGGTGCCCAATTTAAAAGGTTTAGAAATGGCCTTAGAAACTCCGGTGAAAGAGGTGGCCATTTTTGCTTCAGCCACTGAAAGCTTTGCGCAAAAAAACACCAATTGCAGTATTGCTGAAAGTTTTGAAAGATTTAAACCGGTTTTGGCCTTAGCGAAAAAAAAGAAAATCAAAGTGCGCGGTTATTTGAGTGTGTGTTTTGGTTGTCCCTTCGAGGGGGCAGTATCGGAAGATAAAGTGGTCCGACTTGCAGTAGATTTGTATAAAATGGGTATTTACGAATTATCGATTGGTGACACCATCGGTATTGCCAATGTGGGTCAGGTTAAAAGTTTATTTACAAAATTAAAAAGAAAAATTCCAGTCACCGCATTGGCGGGACATTTTCACGATACCCGTGGTCAAGCCCTAGTTAATATTTTGATGGCTTACCAAATGGGTGTGCGTGTTTTTGATTCTAGTGTTGGTGGCTTGGGGGGCTGTCCCTATGCGCCAAATTCTTCGGGCAATGTGGCCACAGAAGAAGTGGCCTTTATGTTTGATGGAATGGGCGTAGAACATAAAGTGAATACAAAAAATATTTTGACTTATTCAAAATGGTTGGCTGAACAGGTTCAACATCCATTGTCATCGCGTCTGGCAAAGGCCGATGGTCAGTGAGCACATCTTGGTGGGCCAAAGAAGGTTTAAAATTTGAATGCCAAGGGTCAGGAAAGTGTTGCACATCCCATGGTGAATTTGGGTTTGTTTTTTTAACATTATCCGATCGAAAACAAATGGCGCAATTTTTGAAATTATCGCTTGCAAAATTCACTCGGCAGTATTGCGACAAGTCAGGGCCTATTTATCATTTAAAAGAAAATATCAAAAATCCTGATTGT
>JBMOJS010000090.1:0-10223 GCA_049315665.1 Pseudobdellovibrionaceae bacterium
TTAAAATTTGATACTTTTTTAAACTTTCTTCATTGTCAAAATTGTTTATTTTAAAATATGGGGTTTCATAACCCAAAGTAAAACCCCATATTTCTTCAACATGGACTCCCGCTTTACCGGCATAGGCAGTAGCCAAAATCAATGCATATTCTATATTGTCAGGATTCTGCTGATGTCTGGGGGTCAGCAGCTCTATGGCCTCATCATATTTCTGTTTATCAATCAAATCGTGAGCTTGTTCATTCACAGCTTGTTCTTTTTCGACCTGTTGTCTTTTAGACTGACAAGAGGTTGCCGTTAAAATTAAAAAAAATATGGATAAAAAGAATAATGATCGATTTTGCACAAAATCCCCCACAAACACAGAGGGCAATTTTTGTACCAGGCTATAGCGATTGATTTTGATTTGAATAACAACTTATAATATATTTTTCACAGCTGTATAAAACTTAGGCAGCTGGCTTAATTTCAGCTGAATTTTTACTAGCTCTATTTAAAACAATAGAAACTTGTGTGCCGCTGTTTTCAGACTCGGACTCGGTAGCTTCTTTAGATATTATTTCAATTTGACCCTGCATTTTTTCAACAAAGGCTTTCACCAGTGGCATGCCAAAGCCCGTGCCTTTTTCTCCGTTAGTGCCTTTACGAGATGTCTTAATGTGTGAACTAAACACATTGTCTACCAGATCTAAGGGCATACCAATACCTTCATCTTTAACCACAATTAATATTTTATTTTCGCTCCATGATTGAGCACTGACCCGAATTTTTTTTCCAGTAGGTGTGAACTTAATAGCATTTGAAATCAAATTGGCCAAAACCTGATGGGTTAAAGACACTTTATCCGCTAAGACATTCAAGTGAACGTCAGAAACAGAAAAAGACAAATCAATATCTTTATTTTTAACTTTATCTTCAAACATCTTCTGCAGCTCAGAAAATGTAATTTCTAAATTTAGTGGTTCTAAGGCTAGCTCTGTTTTTCCGCCTCGAACAGCTTGAATATCACTGATATTAGTTACTATATTATCAATTTGTAATGAGGATGTATTGATTTTATCAATGGCTTTTTTAAATTTTACATCATCAGAAAAATTTTCGATTAAACCTAAGGCTCCGCGAACAACAGACAATGGGTTCTTGATATCATGAGACATCAAACGAATCAGTTGCTGATTTTCTTCAAGCTGGTCATTTATAATCATTCCCGCTGCATCCAGTTCTCGCACCGACGCTTCTAATTCTTTATGTCTGGATTTGAGTTGCGCCATTAGTATTTTTGAATCTTTGTCATACTTAAGAAGTATAATGATACACACTAGTAAAGCAGTTCCAAAAGACAGTGGATAGGTCCAACTGGCAGATGGACGCAGCACCTCGACGGGGTGGTAATACATCAAACCTATATAACTTCCGATGGCCAATAAGGCCGATAAAAATGCGACCTTGCGACTAGAAATTGCAAACAACAGACACGGAATAGTAAAAAGCCAGTAGACGCTATACGCATTTTGCCCTTCGCCTAAAATACATTTGTGAACCATACCAATAAGTCCCGTTGTACCCAACAGTTCACCAATAAATTTATATGATACTTTTTTAGGAAAAAATACGACAAAGCTATAACACAATAGAGCGATAAGACCCATGTACCAAGTTTCATAGATAGGAATTTGTGGAGCTGATTGATAATCGATGTATCCAAAAATACCAATAGATACCATGGCAATAATGCATAAAATTTTTAACATTTTAATTCTATCATTTTCATCATAAGACATGTGAAATCTATCGGCTGCTGCTGAACTAAATCCACTGCACCTTGGTCAAGATTCCATCGAATATATGGTCCCTACTTTTTATTTAAACCCAATAAAAAAATTTCTTTGCTGTTTTTTCTAGTTGAGTCTGGCCTTAGGGCTTCTACTTTTTGAAATTGAAGTTTAATTTTATTTTGCAAAAGCTTAAAGTCGTCACTGTGAAAAAACTTGCACACAAAGTGCCCTTTGGGTTTTAAAAACTTTTCTGCCACATTTAGTGCCAGTTCACACAACTCTAACGATCGTGCTTGGTCTGTGACTCGAATACCTGTGGTTTTGGGGGCCATATCTGATAAAACGACATCGAATTGTTTATGAAAACCCTGTTCTGCAAACAGCACAGGCAAATCCAAACTATTTAGATCAGCTTCAATAAAGACAGCATTGTTCATTTTGACCTTCATCGGTTGCAAATCCACGCCCAACAGTCGGCCCTCAGGACCAATCTTTTTACAACAATACTGGGACCAAGACCCTGGACTAGCCCCTAGATCCAAAACCCAGTCTTTATTTTGAATGATTTTAAATTTAGTATCAATTTCATCCAACTTAAAAACAGAGCGGGCTACAAAGTTTTCTTTTTTAGCTTTTTGAAAGTAATGATCTTTAGGATTGTATGACATAGTCTTTTCTCTTATCATCCCTGACTAGGGAGAGCAAATTTTATGGAAGTGGCCCTTGCTTTAGGTCTATTTTTTATTTTAATTACAGTGATTTTTATAGCAGTGGCTGTTTTTTTACCGGAATGGGTTGGAATCACTGGTAAAAAAGCAAAATCAGTGATGGATGAACAAAAAGAACAATCTCCACCCACCGATTCGCTTTAAGATCCTATGCTAAGGCTCATCTTGTCCGATCATCTTAAGTATCTCATTCCACTTACTCATAATGACCCCTGGATTGTCGCCTTCCCTTGAAACCAGACCTTTGGTCAGCAGTGCAGCTATAGAAGCTGCCACTATTAGAATCAGTACATACTCTATAACGACTTGGCCTGATTGATTTTTCACATTTATAAATTAATATCCGCAGGTTGCATGGAAAGAATATTTTCTTTGGGACGCCAATGATCAATGGCAAATTCAAGATTGGACATCAAGGTTTCTAATTGTTCATCATCCACCGGGCCTCGTAAACCAATAACAATATCGTTGTGCCAGTTTTCAATTTTTAAAACTTGCAAAGAATCCCCTTCGTCCTCAAAAGACAGCAAAAAACTATCTACGGTGGGATAGATCATTATAAAAATATGGGCCCCATGCTTTCTTGAAATATCTCTGGCTTTGGCCAAGTGAGTAATGAGCTTCTGCTGAATTAAAAAGTAGATCTTCAAAGCCAAAGACTCATGAAACTGAGCGAAATAGATTCTAACTGGACCATCGTAAATGGCACTATTAAAAGCTGGATGAAAATACTTGGATTGCATCAGTGTGTTTAGTGTTGGCTTCATGCCGTGTCCCCCGTCCTTGAATAGAGTCACTTCACTAGACTAGGAATAAAAAAGGCATTCAAGCAAAGTATTTTTTAAGAATCTTAAATTTTTATGTGTTGCGCAATTTACAGACCAATCACTTTGGTCGAGTCTAAAAAATACTTGTTTAGGATGTTTAACTTTCAAATAAGATTTAGATACTATGAAACTATCCTAGAGGTGTATTTGTGGGAACCGTGTTGATTTTTGATCAAGACAACGCCATTCAAAAAATTCTTGAAGAGGGCTTTCAAGAACATAGAAATAAAACAGGCCAAACCAATTCTGTGACACGAGTCCAAGATGCACAAAAATTTTCCGAATTGGTATCGTTTGTCAGTCTTGATGTTATTTTTGTTGAAGAGGCTGTGCTTAATGGTGCCGCCGAATTTTGGTGGGACAGTTTTAAAAAAAAATTCCCACGGAATACAGCCCCTGTTTTTCTTTGTGGCTTTGCCACAGATAGAAAAAAAATCTCTGAGCTTCTAAATTTAGGCTTTCAAGATTATTTAATCAAACCCTATGATCGCGCTTTGATTATTCAAAGAACCATGACAGCACTTTACGGCCCGGGCAGTTATGTCGGAGCTGAGTCCAACTCCTCAGTCAAAAGCGGGGTTGAAAAACAAGTTTATTCGATGCCCGTCAAACAAGCGGTGCACATTGCAAAAGCAGCCGAGATCAATGAACTCAGTGAGTTTGAATGCACCATAAATTCACAGAATCAACTGATGGCAGGTCAGCTATACACCTTATACTCCACAGCATTTAGCAGTGAAGAGAACATAGAAACATCTATTTTAGCCAGATGCATTTCCTCCAGAGAACACCCTTTTGATCATCATATTTATATGAATGAGTTCGTCTTTTCTGCTGTTGAACAAACAGTCCTTAAAAATATTCGACTGAATTTAAGAAAAATTTATGTCGACAAGATAAAGGGCTAAAGTTGCAGACTTTGGATTACTTATTCTAGGCTCTTTTTAAAAGCGATTGGTAATAATCCCAGTTGCCATCGATCACACGCAATTGATTTTTATCCAATTCAAAAACTTTGGTTGTGATCGCTTTTAAAAAGTGCCGGTCATGACTGACTATCATTACCGTTCCGGGAAAATTTTGAATGGCCTCCAATAAAACTTCCCTGGATTGAATATCCAAATGATTGGTGGGTTCATCCAAAACTAAAAAGTTAATTGGCTGGGCCAAAATGGATGCCAAAACAACTCGACTTTTTTCGCCGCCAGATAAAACACTGACCTTTTTTTCAACGTCATCGCCAGAAAACTTAAAAGCCCCTAATAAAGTTCGAATAGATCCCAAACCCATTTGTGGAACATGGGACTGCATTTCTTCTAAGATCGTATTTTTCGGCTCTAAAATATCTAAAGAATTTTGACTAAAATAACCCGTGGTAATACCAGTGCCAATAACACTTTTTCCTTCTGTAGGCTCCACCTGTCGTGTGACTATTTTAAGCAAAGTGGATTTACCAGCCCCGTTGACCCCCACTACTGCCACCCGATCCAAGCGTTTCACCATAGCTGTAGCATTGTTAAAAACAACTTTTTGTCGACCAGCCTCACTGGACCAAACCTTGCTTAACTTTTCAATTTTTAGAACTTCATCCCCGCCCCGCGCCGGAGTCGGCCATACAAACTGAATGCTTTGTTCTTCTGCAGGAATTTCTATACGATCAATTTTTTCGATTTTTTTAACTCGTGATTGCACTTGCGCCGCGTGTGAGGCTCTGGCCGCAAATCGAGCAATAAACTCTTCTTCTTTGGCTAACATTTCTTCTTGGCGCTTAGCTGCAGCAATCAACTGTTCTTTACGAATTTCTTTTTCTTTAACATAAAAATCATAATTGCCAGAATAAACAGTTATTGTTTTATAGGCAACTTCTACAATTTTACTGACCAATCGATTCATGAACTCACGATCATGACTGGTCATTAAAATGGCCCCGGGAAATTGATCCAACCATTGTTCCAGCCATATAATGGATTCTAAATCCAAATGATTAGTGGGCTCGTCCAACAACAAAACATCAGGCTGAATTATAAGTATTTTAGCTAAGGCTATGCGCATTTTCCAGCCCCCACTGAAGCTTTCAGTAGGGCGCAAATGGTCTTCAGGCAATATACCAAGGCCGGTTAAGATTTCGCTGACTCTTGAATCTAAGTCATAGCCACCCAGTCTTTCAAAATCAGCTTGCAGCTCACCATATTTTTCAAGGGTCAGATTCATTTCTTGTTCGCTAAGGTCTTCGCAAAGTTTTTGTTCTAAAAGCTGAATTTGTTGTTGTAAAAAAGGAATATTACCTACTGCTGTTTTCACTTCATCTAGAACAGTACGTCCATGCATATCTTCTATGTTTTGTGAAAAGTACCCCACCTTCAGACGATCCGACTTACTTATCGACCCTGAATCAATTCCTTCTTCTCCGATGATCACTTTGAATATGGTGGACTTACCGGCCCCATTAGGGCCAACCAATCCAATTTTCTCACCATCGTTGATTTGAAAAGATCCATTTTGATAAAGTATTTTACTGCCGTACTGTTTACTGATGTTAGATAAATGAATCATATAAAAGAGCTTCCTTGCCCAAAAATTTTAAAAGTTATTTTGCGGGAATATCTATAATGTAGGGAGTCTCGGTCCCTTTTTTAGTGATAAAAGCATCCATATCTGATTTTTTTATAACTAATGCCGAACGTGATTTTTGTTGATTTTCACTGGTCAACACGCCCACTGGCAATTGTGGAATTGTATCATCTCCGTTTTTCCAACTAAACCCAGGTAAAGGGGACACTACAATCACAATGTAGTTATATGCAGCACTGAATAAGGATTTTTCTAACTGAACAGCGGGAAATGTCATCTGGTCTGCACTTATAACCATAGACGAAATTTTTTTAATTTCTCTTAAATCCACTTGATCATCTTTAAAGGCCAAAGCCGCTGGGGAGCCCAAAGCATAGAAGGCTGTGATATACTTGCCATTTAAATTGCCTAATTTTTGCACAGTGATAGCTGGCACAGTAGTCACTGCTGCCACTGCCATATTTTGTGAAAAAATAGACAAAAATCCAACTCCAAGAACCATTTTTATTACTAAATTTTGCATCAATTTCATCTTCGTTTCCTTTTATGCCAAAGCCACTTAAGGCTAATTAGCATAATCTGTGTATAATACCAAGTGGCCTGTGGCATCCATATCAATTTTTTTAGTTTTTAATTTTAAGCCCAAAATCTGTGGCGGAAAGCTAAGAGCACTTTGCAGGTAATC
Organism: Pseudobdellovibrionaceae bacterium; assembly: GCA_049315665.1. Lineage (GTDB taxonomy): Bacteria > Bdellovibrionota > Bdellovibrionia > Bdellovibrionales > Bdellovibrionaceae > JBMOJS01. The sequence continues at coordinate 6,587 of JBMOJS010000090.1, forward strand.
CGAGTTTTTCCAACAAGAAGACAGATCCAAAAGGGCACTGCGAAGCTCTGACTTCACCCGACTTTTTAGTAAAGAACCAATGGAGGAAAGATATTTATCATCCATAAATATGCTGTCAGAATCAATAGAATGCAGAACCACAAATAACCCCTCCCCTGCGGTCGGAATTTCTTTAATTTTAGCAATAATATCAAAATCCACCACGACAAAATTATCTAAGGCTTGTCTGGCCAACCAGGGTAAGGCATTGGTCTTTTTCTTGACCGATAAACTGAGGCGCACAAAGGTTTCTTTGGGATCTGATGATTTTATATTTTTTACATAATCGATGGTGGGTGGTTTAACCAAACTGATAATCCCATCATCCTTATCGTCTTTCTTTTTTGCAACGCAAGACCCACTGCCCGAGGTGTTTGCTCCACCCTGATCATTCAAATTCATATCTGTCAGGTATTTTCGTTCAAAGCTTAACTGCACGGCCCGGTTGACCAATCCACGGTCTAAGCTGATGGCCACATCGTACTGGTCTTCAGACAATAAATCAAAATTCACTTTAGACCTTGAAGTGCTTGAAGACAAAATGGGTGTAGAGACTTTGGCTGAAGGGTCTTCTACATAGGCATCCAAAGCCAACTTGATGGACTGTTTTTGCGCTAAACCAGACAGCTTCAAGCCCCACTTGTAATCAGTATCTTTAGCACGGCTAGATGGCTTACCTGGAGGTGTCATATCCTGAATTTGTTCTAGATTTCCGGCCAGGGATTCTTTGGCTTTTTGATTTAAAACTTTGGGCAATTGTTGAGTGGCAAAACTACTGATGTTTTCACGAATTTTTTGCAAAATCATTTCTTGTTTAGAATTGATCAATTTATTCAATTCAGCCGCATTCACTGGAAATCGCTTACCATTGATCTGAATGGCAAATTCAGGCATAATTAATTTTTTATAATTCAAGGCCAAAGGAAACTGTTCTAAGTTTTGCTCAAAGCCCAAGGCTGTGAACTCTAAGGATTTATTTTCATTCAAGCGGATATAAAAAGGCAGGCGCAACAACAAAGGCTTTTCTGTGGATTGCCCCTGAAGGTTAACATCCTGTAAAGACAATTGCCCTAAAAAATCATTGTTCATATCCCAAAATTTCACAGCATTGGTCATAAAATTGATTCTAGAAATTCTCATCTCGACCACCAGTACGGCGCCATCATTTTTGTTTAAACTTTCAAGAAGGGATTGATCAGTAAAAATACCAAACTTTTCAAATGTTGCGGAATACCCAGAATCACCAATATCAATGGCAACCCGATGCGGGTTTAAAGCAAAACCCACCAACCATTGTTCAAGAAAAGCTTTTAGCTGTTTGTAGGCTTGAACGGCTTCAGGATTGGTTTTTTCTAATGTATCAAAATCAACGCCAATTTCACTGGACTGGGATGGGAAAGAGCCTTCGGTCAAATCAACCCCAATGTTGCTAAGAATTTCATCCATACGATCATAAAAAACCGTCTGCCCTTTTTTGGTTATTCGGGCCTCGATGGCATTATTTAAATATGTTTTTTTAAATAAGGATGACTGAGCTGGCTGCACCAGCGGGCGATCCCCGGCCAATGTATGCACTTGAAATAGAAAAACTATAGATTGGATAAATAAAAAAAGTTTCATAGATGCGCATCTTAATGCGAAATGTGAAAATCACATAATGTCTAATTTTTTGACAGGTAAAATAGATACAGTGGGATTTAAATCTGATCTTGAGCGAAAGCCCAAAGACTTTCGCTCAAGGATTATGCTGTCAATTATTTCTGATGGGTGGCCGTAATAACTGTGTGAATATTCCCCCGCACGGTAAAATCCCCGACAACGGTTATCGAATGTGGATCCAGCAGATCCAATAAATCTTGCAAAATCACATTGGTGACATCTTCGTGGAACACATGCTTATCGCGAAAAGAGTTGATATAAAGCTTCAATGACTTAAGCTCGACACAGTATTTATCTGGCACATAGGTGATTTTGACTGTGGCAAAATCTGGAAAGCCCGAGCGAGGGCACAAGCAGGTGAACTCGGGACAGGTGAATTCGATGGTGTACTTACGCACCAAAGTGCGATTTTCAAAACGCTCTAAGCTGCTGTTCTCAATGGCTTCAGTGCCATAGAGTTTTTTTGCTGGTTGTTGGGGCAGGGTGATTTTTTTCTTGCTCTGTTTTTTTGCTTTCATAAAACCTCTAAAATTTGAATCATTTCATTTTAATTCAACTCAAAATATGTCTTGAATAGAGCTCTTTCAAATAATCCACAGCCGAATCTTGAGTGCGCAAATAATAATGCGCTTTTAAAATATCTTTTTGAGTTTCTGTCAAATCAGCAAATTGATGCAAGGCTTTTTTACCCAAACTGATTTGATACAAACTTAAGGCCGCTGCCACGGAGATATTAAAACTTTGCACAAAGCCATGCATGGGGATCACCACCAGCTCATCCGCCGCTTCTATCATTTCTGCGGAAACCCCGTCTTTTTCATTGCCCAACACCAAGGCAACTGGCCCTTCTAAAGACACCTCGGACAAGGGTTTTGATTTTTCTGACAAAGCCGTAACCAACAAACGATAGCCCTGACTTTTTAACTGGCCAATGCAATCTGCAGACTTTTTCCATTTACGGGCCTCCACCCATTTTTCGGCGCCCTTAGTGACTCTTTGTGATTCTTTGAAGGCTTCTGAGGTTTCGATAATATGAAACTGGGCAAAACCAAAACCCTCTGCCGTGCGAATCACCGCTGAAGTGTTGCCACGATCATAAATTCCTTCTAACACCACTGCGGTCGAAAAATGCCGGTGTTGCACCACCTGATCAATTTTTCTACAGCGAGCCTCTGTTAGCATGGGAGCAATTTTTTCTAACACCAAACGATAATCAATCTGTAGATGCGGCGATAAAGAAATTTTTTCTGTAAATGGAAACATCTATTTGTACAAAGCTTCGGGTTGTTTCAACAGATCGCGAGTGATGTTTTTTTGGTGAGCTTCGATAGTGCCACCGCCAATTTCAAGCAGCTTGGCATCACGCCACAAACGTTCGACCACATATTCGGCCACATAACCGTAACCACCCAAAACTTGAATGGCCCGATCAGCCACATTTTTGGCCATGGTGGTAGCCACTAACTTAACGCCGTCGGAATCCAACCGCTGACCTTCTTTGTTCAAATCCATACGACGTGCAGTTTCATAAACATAGGCTTTGGCAGCCTTGTATTCGGCATAGCTATCGGCAATGTATTTTTGAATTTGGCCGAAAAAATTGAGGGATTTACCAAAGGCTTCACGCTCTTGGGCATAACGGTTCATGATTTCAATAGAGCGTCTGGCGATCCCTAAACTCATCGCCGCTAAAGTCAGACGCTCAATCTCTAGATTTCGCATCATGTGCATCACAGAATCACCTTCGTGGCCGATCAAAGCACTCAAAGGAACTTGTGCATTTTGAAAAACCAGTTCTGCGGTGTTGGATCCACGCATGCCTAACTTGTCTTTGATTTTTTGTCCCACAGCAAATCCAGTAGCATTTTTTTCAACCAATAAGGATGAGATTTGCGCTCGACCATTTTTTTCGCCGGTTTTTGCATAAAGCAAAATCAAA
>JBMOJS010000091.1:0-10205 GCA_049315665.1 Pseudobdellovibrionaceae bacterium
ACAATAATCGTCGTGGTGCGCGAAAGTAAGTGCGGGGGGATAAATCCAAAAGCTCGGACAGCTGCTTCATATAAACACAGGCATAGCGATCAAGTTGGTAGGCAAAATAGCTTTCTTCGATTCTTTGACAGATGAAAGAAACTAAAATATTTTAGTTTTGTGGGATATTTAAAAAAAATACTATTTGTAGTAATTCTAAATTCGAACATGGTATTTGCAGAGGATCTTTGTTTCAAATGGTTTCAAACCGCTAAGATAAAACCAGACAGTAAAGACTGCATACTTCAATGTGCGGTGATTCCAGTAGATATGTCTACCTTCACATGTGCCAGCAGATGTGAAGAGTTTTGTAAAAAAAGTAAATGTGTTGCTGACCCTGTCTGGGCTAAAAAAATTAAAGATGGTCGACCTTTGAATTGGACTAGAAAGAATGAAGTAACTGTAAAATGGACTGAAGTAGAAAGACAAAAAATTTTAAAAATACTTAATAGGTTGCCTGATGAATTAAAAAATTCAAGCTTTGAAGGGTTTTATAGGATGAAAAAATCAACTGATGCTATAAATCCTGCTACTACTGATTATTCTGGAAAGTATATAGTAATTTATGATCGTGCTTTTGAAAATCCATTTTGGACCACTGAAAGTGTTATTACACACGAGTTAGGTCACATTATTTTTTTAAATATGAGTTACCGCGATCAACAAAAGTATTCAGCTGCGCTTGGATGGAACAAGGCGCTTGGATTCGAAGAAGCTCGTCCTGGGCCTTTTATTAGTACTAGAGCAAAAGATGATAAGAATGAAGATTTTGCTGAAAATTTTAGTTTTTTTCTTTTGGACCCTTCGAGTCTAAATTCAAAAGTACCTATTGCTTACAAATGGTTTTCTACACAATTTTCAAAAGACTTTAAACTTAAACAGGATTGTGAAAAGTGATAAAATTACTGACAATATTTACTATATTTATAACATTTATTTTATCTGGCTGTGTAACAACTAGTAAAATAAATAAAAAAGTAGACATCCATAGATTAGATTTGATTCAAGTCGGACAATCTAAAAACGAAGTAGTGAAATATATTGAAGCCACCGCTACAAGAAAATTAAACGAAAATGAAGAGTTTTGGTTCTATAAAGATGTTGATGAAGATGATATTCAAGTTGGAACTGTTGTTTTTGATGTTAAAACTCAAAATGTTAAAGGCATAACTGCGATACCTAGGGATACAGATAAAGAGTTCAAACTAGACTATTTAACTCAAGTTAAATTTGGCCCTTTGGAGTTTAAAAAAATTATGCTGAAACAATGCAATAGCCACTACCAGGGCCAAGAAGAGTTTTATGTAAATATGGATAAAGGCGTGATTATAGAATTCAATTTTTATCGTCAATATGTTCAAAGCTACATTCGAAGTACTCCAGAATATACTTCAAAATTTGTTGATAAAATAGACAATTGCAAATTAAATTAATCGGCCCGGACCAATCATCCCTCACCCCAACTCGTGGGACAATAATCGTCGTGGTGCGCGAAAGTAAGTGCGGGGGGATAAATCCAAAAGCTCCGATAATTGCTTCATGTAAACACAGGCATAGCGATCCAGTTGATAGGCAAAATAGCTTTCTTCGTTACCAGACCGCATGATCTGGCCCCAGTGGGGATTGTACAGAGCCAGCTGTTTTTTAATCCACTGACTGATTTGAGTATCCACTTCGGCGATCTTTTTTTGTAGATCATCAATTTCTTTGTCATCCACTTTAGAATCTTTTTCTATTCTTTCTGTCATCAAGTGGGTCAATAGATCTTCTAAGGGCTCTTTCTTTTTCATCAAAGTTTCAATTTCTACATTGATGGGTTCGGCTTTGTGATTGTTTTCAATCTCTTGATCCAACTCTTCAATCACCATGGCCGTGCGCCAGTTGCAGTCTTTTTTCAATCGCAAAATATCACCATAAATATGATCGCCAATATATAAAATATCATCCCCTTGCAGATCCAAATCTGTGGTGAATTTTTTGGCTCCGCCGCCTTGGTAAATCCCCGGCACTAACTTGCTGTCAAAATTAGTCATGCTGCCATCAATGGGGTCTACTTTTAAATATTTATTTTCTTCATAAAAGAATTTAGGTTTTTGTGCAAAAGTAATAATAAACTCAAATAAATCTGTCCAAGACTTGTGATCTTTTAAAAATGGCGCCACAGCATAGTCCAAAAGAAGTTTGGTGTAGTAATAATCAGAATTAGTTAGAACAAAAATCTTTTTACCATGCTTTTTAAATTTTTCTAAGCCATGCACCACTTGTTCATCTTTAATAATATATTCACTTAAGTTTTTTGCCACCACACTTTTCACGCTGCCATCGCGGTGAGATTCATCCAAGGCAAACAAAACATCATCTGCAATTTGCGCAAATTCTGGATATTTGTGTTTGCTATCATGATTTTTTAAATCCACGACCTGGGCAAATAAAATAGCTAACGAAATTGAAAATGAAGTATCTACCGCCAAATAATCACTATGGCCTAAATCAATATATTTTGATTTATATAGCTTTTGGTGAGTTTTAAAATCCAAAGGTTGTAGGCCATGATAACAAGAACGAATAGCTCCATAACGATTCAGTTTTAACAAATTCCCCCGTGGGCGATCAATCACAAGTCCACGGACTGCAAAGTTATAGTCAAATTTAAGCTGGCGTAAGGTTTCAGGATAGTTTTTACGGCGAACCAATTTGTCAATCATTGTGGCATGGGAAAGCTTTTCAAAGTTTTCAGAATTGTAGCGAATCAAAGTATGATCCATATCCACGCCGATGTAGCGAATTTTCTTAAGATTTAGCGTGCGATTGATAAAAACTTTCGGGTGTGTGATGGATTTATTTTTTGCCGACATAGACCTTCCCGCGTCAAGAATTGGTCTTTGATCATAGTGTAAAGCTTTACAGACAGCAAGGGCCATGTGAAGAATAGAGGGATGGAATTAAATCTATCTGCTCAGCAATCTGCCGCCTTGGACCACCTAGAATCAGGTGAAAATATTTTTTTAACCGGCGGCGCAGGAAGCGGAAAAAGTTTTTTAATTCGCCATTTTATGACCACTTTAAATACTAAAACCTGGCCTTTGTTGGCCAGTACTGGGGCAGCGGCCGTTCTTGTCGGTGGACGTACTTTCCATAGTTTTTTTAGTTTGGGCATTATGGAGGGTGGCTTTGATCCCACTTTTAATCGTGCACTGAAAGACGGAAAAATGCACAAGCGTCTTCGCGAAGCCGAAGGCTTGGTTATTGATGAAGTGTCAATGATACCTGGTGAGGCCTTGCAAGTGGCCGAGGCTTTGGCCCGCGCTTCACGACAGTCCTCATTGCCCTGGGGTGGGTTAAGAATTATAGCTGTGGGGGATTTTGCTCAGCTGCCGCCTGTGACCCGCACTGGACAGCGGGACTGGTGTTTTTTAACAGAAACTTGGCGCGACAGTGGCTTTACAAAAGTAGAACTGACCCACAATCAAAGAGTCAGTGAGAATGTCTTTTTGGATGTATTGCAAGATGTTCGCTACGGCCAAGTGACAGAGCGAGTGAAAGAGTTTTTAAATCAACACGTAAAACCCCATGATGAAATGGATCCTGCGACACGGCTTTTTCCGCGCAAAGATCAGTCCGAATTTTTTAACCAAAAAAAACTGCAAGAAATTTCTGATAAAGAACACGTGATTGATTCTATTTATTTGGGCGAAGCTCGCTATGTTCAGTCATTAGCAAAGTCCGCACCTGTGGGTGAAAAATTAGTTTTGAAAAAAAACTGCCGAGTGATGTTTTTACAAAATGATCCTCAGCAGCGCTGGGTCAATGGCACCCGTGGAATTGTTACAGGCATCGAGCCTGACAAAATCCGTGTGCGCAAAGAATATCCCCACAAACAAGAAAATAATTTACCCAGCTTTGGGCGTGAAATCACTGTTGAAAAAACTCAATTCAGCATGCAGGACAGCGAGGGCAAAGTGGTGGCCAGTGTGATTCAGTTCCCGCTGGGCTTGGCTTACGCCACGACAATTCATAAAAGCCAGGGCTCTACGCTGGATTCATTATGGTGTGACCTCAGCCGATTGTGGGAGCCGGGACATGCTTATGTGGCCTTGAGTCGATTGACTTCGGCTGCAGGATTAAATTTAATTTCTTGGAGCCCACGATCCATTATCGTGGACCCTAAAGTGGTGCAGTTTTATCAATCATCGCAGGTGCGAGGGTCCTTTTATGATGAAGAAAATCGACAATCCGATTGGTCTTAAGGGCGTTAGTTTTATTGAATATGGCGCGCAGAAATCTATAGAATTAGAGCCCCTGTTTCGTCAATTTGGTTTTTTATTCAAAGCTAAAATGCATGAGCAAAATATAGATCTGTATCGGCAGGGAAATATTTTTTTTATATTGAATTCGCAAAGTCAAAGTTTTGCACAAAAATTTTCTGTTATACACGGAACTTGTATTTGCGCTACTGGCTTTTTGGTAGAAGATGCCAGTGCCGCTTTTACTAAGGCCATTGCAAGGGGAGCAAAAGCTTATACTGGGGGATCGGGCGACAAATTGGCTGATTTTTTACCTGCCATTTACGGCATTGGTGATTCGCTGATTTATTTTGTGGATGAAGCGGGCGAAAAAAAATTATTCAGTTTATTTTCAGATAAGAAAAATGCAAATCCTATTGAGCTAAAGACAGGTGCGATTGCTGACCAGGCCATGAATCCATCTGCAGGACTACTGGCCATTGACCATTTCACCAACAATGTGCCTGTCGGTGAAATGCAAAAGTGGTGCGATTTTTATAGCCAAATTTTTGGATTTTATGAGGCCCGATTTTTTGATATTCGTGGAAAAAAAACGGGCTTGATTTCAAAAGTGATGCGATCGCCTTGTGGAACTTTTTCAGTGCCTATCAATGAACCGACCGAAGCGAAGTCACAGATTCAAGAGTACTTGGATGATTACAAAGGTTCTGGGATTCAGCATGTGGCTATGCTGACCAATGATATTATTTCTACCGTTCGGTTTTTACTATCCCAGGGAATACAGTTTTTGTCGTCCCCACCCAAAACCTACTACGATGCCGTTAAAACACGGATTCCTTTAGTTACAGAAGATGTATCGACTTTGCAAGAGCTGGGTATTTTGGTCGATGGTGATCACGAAGGATATTTATTGCAGATTTTTACAAAAAATTTAATTGGTCCAATATTTTTTGAAGTGATTCAAAGAAAAAATCATCATGGATTTGGTGATGGTAATTTTCAGGCCTTGTTTGATGCTATTGAGAGAGATCAAAAAGAGCGGGGCTATTTAAAATAATCATACCATTTTCATTTGAAAAATAGACTGAGAGGATACCAATGCATCAATACTCACAAGGAAAATCAACGACTCAAGGTCATAAAGGAATTCCAGAAAATCATTTTGAAGAAGAGCAAGGCCGTAAAGGCTTTTTTGGCCCGGTATCGCATATCATTAAGCCTGAGCCCAGCACAAGATGGGCTGAAATCGAAGGGGATTTGCGGCCCCATTTGTATGATTTGGTGAAGCTGGCACAAAATCAGTCAGTGGCAAAAGTTCCGGGGGCTACCGATAAAATTGCAACTCCCTATCACTTGCTGCGACTGTTGTACAATTCAGATATTGAAATGAGCTATTGGTTTTGCAAACCTTTTCTACAAATGGATTTGGACTATCAAAAATCGGCGTTCCGCAATGCCGATGCGGATACTTTGTACTTTTGCCACAAAGGGGAAGGGCAAATTTTAACTGAATATGGTTTATTGGTATTCAGCAAGGGGTCTTATATTAATATTCCTAAGTGTGTGGCGCACACATTTATTTGTGAAGGGGATAGTGAATTTTTAGTGATTCAATCTAAAAACAGTTATTACCGTGAACCTGATCGCGGCATGTTAGGGCGCAATGGTTTTTATGATTTGGCCAGTATAGGAAAGCCGGATTTAAAAGCTCAGCAGGATCTATTGTCTAAGCAGTCAATAAATATTTTAAATGTGTATATTCAAAAATTGCAACAGCAAACACGTTTTGGTTATACAAATAACTACTACGACACTGTTGGTTGGAAGGGGGATTTTTTTCCCTTCACTTTGCATATCAAAGATTTAATGCCTGTGAATAGTCATCGGGTGCATTTGCCGCCACCCATTCATACCACCTTTGTGGCCCAAGGCTTTGTGGTTTGCACCTTTTTACCCCGCCCTTTAGAAACTGATAAGGATGCACTGAAAGTTCCCTTTTATCATCAAAATATAGATTATGATGAAGTCCTTTTTTATCATGACGGTGACTTTTTTAGCCGTGACAACTTGCATGCGGGGATGATGACTTTGCATCCGGCTGGGTTCCCCCATGGTCCACATCCCAAAGCCATCCAAAAAGTGCAAAATAAAACCCACACAGATGAAGTGGCGGTGATGATTGATACCCAACAACCACTGATTGTTGATCCTTTGTTGACGAAGCTAGAGCTTGCAGATTATTGGAAGTCATGGAGTCGTTAGATTTTATTGCAGGACTTACACATTTTGATTTTGCTATTGGCGATCCGTTGAATGCCGATCAAGCCATGGTCTTGGCCATTCAGTGTGCCTACAAGGGCGGCCCTTTTGTTAGTCCGAACCCCGCAGTGGGTTGTGTGATTTTGAATGCCCAAGGCAAGCTTTTGGCTAAGGGCCATCATGAATTTTTTGGTGGGCCCCATGCAGAAGTCAATGCTTTGAAAAACTTATCTCATGAGGACTTAAAATCAGCCCAGGTTTTTGTCACCTTAGAGCCCTGCGCCCACCAAGGTAAAACTCCTTCCTGTGCCAAAGCTTTAGCTCAGCTGCCTATAGAAAAAGTGGTGTATGGCTTGATTGATCCCAATCCACTAGTGTCAGGCCAAGGGGCAGAAATTTTACGCCAAGCCGGAATTGTAGTAGAAGAGTTTGAGCCTCGCACAGAACTGCAAAAAAAAATTAAAACAGAGCTGGAAGAGGTCTGCGAAGTTTTTTTACATAATTTTAGGCATAAACAAGTATTTACTACAATAAAGATGGCTACGAGTTTGGATGGACAAATGGCCTTGAGCAATGGACAAAGCCAGTGGATCACGGGGTCGCAGGCGCGCCAGCATGCTCACTATTTGCGTTCTTGTTACGACGCTTTGGTGGTCGGGCGCAAAACGATTGAAAACGATGACCCCCAATTAAATATTCGCCATCCTGATGTGCAAAAAAACAATCGCATTGTTATTTTAGATCCCACCGGGGAATTAGACCTTCAGGGGAAAAAAGTTTTATCTTGTCATGCGGCCAAAGATATTTTCTGGTGCGTGCAAGAAGGGCATCCAAGGCATTCGCAATTGCAAAAGCAGGCTGAAGGTCTAGGAGTTCAGCTGCTGACAGCAAGACCATGGTCTGGTCCACACAAGCCAACGATGAATCAAAATATTTTCGATTTAGCAGATTTATCTAGCCAACTTTGGAGTCAAGGAATTCGATCATTATTTATTGAGGGCGGCGCGACATCTATAGCGCATTGTTTACAACAAAATTTTGCCCAAAGACTGTGTTTATATGTTGCTCCACAGATTCTTGGGCAAGGTTTAAGTTGGACTAAGGGGTTTAGTCTGGATGATATAAATCATCGAATCCATTTGCAGAATCCAAAACATCAAAGCTTAGGATCTGACATTTTTTGGACAGGGCGTCTAAAAAATAGCCACATTTGAGCTGCCATCTGAACTAAATACTTTTTAAAGAAAGTGCAGAACTTGCATTCCACTTCTATGAACCCAATGTTATGATTTTATAACCCAAATGTGTTTCATTTTAAGACACTAGGAAAGACTATGGACGACGAAGATAGTACGATAAAAACAAAAGATAACTTTTCAAACAATTTGATCACCAATTTAAAAAATGAGTGGGCGTTGTTTTGGCAGTCCTTCAGTGAGGACAGTATTGCTTCTAAAACCTTGCCCCGTGATATTGTGCAAGATTTAGATTTTGAAGAAACCATGGAAGAATCTTCGGAAGAAGAGATTTCGGATTTAAAAAAATCACTCAGTAAAAATCGCCAAGAGATTCATAAAAAACTAGAACACATCAATAAACAAATCGATCTGCAAACAGAAAAGCTAGAAAGCTTGCGTTTAGTGGGTGGTGATGCGTCCGATACATTAGACTTGATTCATGAGTTGAATGATAAAGGTCAGGCCCTAAGTCTGGCCCTTGAAAAAATAGATCAGCAGATGAAGTGGATGCGCCACAACGAGGCGGAGTAGTTTGCCCAGTCCCATCATATTCGGCTCATCAGCTTTCTTTCTTCCGTTGAAACTCTTTCCACTCACGCAGTTTGCGAATGCTTTGTTGCAAGACGGTTTCTAAAATCGTCAGTTCTTTTTGGGTTGGGGTGTTTTGCAAAAGCATACGGCGAAGCACTGAATACACATTGATTTTTCGCTGGCTTAAATCAAAGCCCATTTCTTCCAACCATGTTTTTAAAGTGATATCTGGAAACACATTTTGTTTATCTGGATTTATTTTTGTAAAGGGATTGCCCTCAAGCACCGTCAGTTCCCCACCAAAAGCCTGGCGAAAACCAAACATGGCGACCAAGGCGGCTTGGGCCAAATTCAAACTGGAATTGACTCCATAAGTGGGGATAAAGGCACAATGGTGGGCCACCTTTAAATCGTCATTACTTAAGCCCCAGTCTTCCTGGCCAAAAATCAAATGAAACACCACCGTAGTCGGTTCTTCACCATTCAATTGCGGTGCATTCTGTTGAATATTGGCATAGACGTCTTCCATTAAAAAAGCCTGGCGGGCTTTGCCATTTTTAGCAGAAAAACAAATGCGAATACTATCGGGCTCATTTTTTAAAAACTCATCCCAGCTTGGGTAAGTGATTCTGTTTTGTAAACCCTCTTGCCCTGTGGCCGCCGCTTTTTGCGCTTCATAGGTCAACTCACATTGCGGAGCTACCAAGATCAATCGATGAAAACCCATATTGCTCATGGCTCTTGAAGTGGCGCCAATATTGCGTTCATAAATAGAACGCACCAATACAACGCGCAAATCAAAAGTAATTCGATTAAAGTTCATTAGCTAAGCGTACCCCATCTTCAATATAAGTTTTTTTATCCGGAAGTTTTTGGGAAATTGAAATTAACAAAGCATAAGCTTGTTTTTCTAAATCACTTTGCTGGTAAAAGTGAGCCAGTTCAAAAATCTCTAAGAGCAAAAGCCAGTCTATAGAAAATTTTTGACTGTGTTGTTGCAATAGTTCTGAAAGCTTCGACCAATCTGCAACAGCCTTATGACTTTCATCTATTATGTTTAATTGTTCGCGAAATTGGCGTACATACTGATAGTTATTATTTTTTTGCAGTCCAACTTCATCCAAAACCGGTGAGCTTACTACTTTTTTGACAAAATCTGTTTTGTCTCCGTAAGCCAAAGCATCGGCTGGCCCACCAAAAACGGAATCTACAGATAAACCCAAAGTCAGATCGAAGTCTCCCCAGCTGGGTTCAAAAAGGACCAGATCTTGTTTTTTAGCCCAAGCTTGCTGCAAGGTGAGGATAAGACAACGGCCATCGCGGATAAGTTTGTTTTTAACTAATCCTTCAACTACAATTCCTGATTTATAATTCAATCTTATCGAATTATTTTTGATCAATGTCTGCCATTGTCCTTCAGACAAAGTGGATGGACACTGCCCGGGAAATTCAATCAGCTCTCCCAGGGGGCTGCTAAAACCATGGGCATGATATTGTTTGTCATGGCCTGGCAGTTGTTGGTCATTCAGGCTGAGCTGACATGGGTCAGTGAATCGAACAAAATCTACAGTCTTGCCATCCGACTCACTGACTGAAAACTGACTTAAAATTCCAGAGATCTGCAATCCGCTAGACAGCTGAACAGTATTTACAGTTTTTGCTTGAAGGGCTTTTTCTAATCCAGCAACTCCGCCTACAAAAAAAGCCATGGTTTTAGAAAAATCATTTAAAATATTCTGTAGAGTTTTAAAATCTGGGGTCACAAACAACTGCGGCTGGGGTTCAGTGATATCATAGCCTGTGTCAATACAAGCCACACTCAATGATATTTTTTTAACTTCATTGCTTAAGCACCATTTGGATTCACCCACTGAAGATAAAAGTCCAGCCCCAT
>JBMOJS010000092.1:0-10202 GCA_049315665.1 Pseudobdellovibrionaceae bacterium
AAATTTTAAATGACACAGAAATTATAGATTTTGCCGACCATCACAGTGGAACTATGGCCATGGCTCCCAATGGTTATAATCCATATAAGGTGGGCATTGAACTGATGCGCGATATTGAAGATCGCTGGAACAAGGGGCAGTTTGGCCGTGATTGGGAACAGTGTGATGATGTTATTGAAAAGAAAAATTGGAATAAAAAGTTGGGCTTAGGTCGTGGCAAAATTTTTGAAGTTCGTAAAATTTATAATGATGTAACTTTTATTGATGAGTTTTTAACTGAAGACTTTTGTGTTAGAAATAGACTTTTTGTTTATAGATTCAATAAGAAGACCAATCAATTTGAAGTAGATACAAAAGACTTTAGGGCTATCAAAGCCCAACTGCTTTTTCATATGACTAATTTTGGCCAGCCAATTATTCGAGTCGAGGATGCCAACTATGAAAACCGCGGCGAGCTATTATTATCCCACTTGCATGAAGGTATAGATATGCAACCGGATTATATGACCGAAACCTTAAAAAATGTCTATAAGATCTGGAAGCGCCCAGTAAACCTGTCGACGGTCATGGATGGGGAGCCACAGATGTATTTTTTTGATGGCAAGGAAGTAAAGCATCGTAAAAACGCAGAGCCTTAGATGTAGTAAAATTTCGCATCGCAAAAATTCCAAGGCTTAAATTTTTTATAACTTGCCGGGACTAAAGATTAAAGTTTTAAATAATCGAAAAGAGTTCTTTGTACTAAATTTTTAATTTTTTATTATTAAAAATGTTGTATTTTACTTCAATTCAACACAAAGAAGGTCTTATGGATTTAGAGATTTCTTCACCAAAACAGAATAGCGCGGATGGCATGAGAAAAGTATTAATTGTCGATGATTATCTAGATAGTTGTAAATCTTTGTGTGAATTATTGTGCGAGGATTTTGATTGTCAGTACACTAGCGAAAGCTCTGAAGCCTTAAAAAAAATGACTGAGTGGCGCCCTGATGCCGTTTTGTTGGACTATAAAATGCCAGGTTTATCTGGCGTAGAACTATCCAAACTTATGCGTGAAAATTCTTTGTTACGAAATACTCCGGTGATTTTTATTTCAGGGGTGGCAGGTGTTGACGAAAGAATCATTGCCTTTGAACATGGTGCCGATGACTTTGTCACTAAGCCCTTCAATAGTAAAGAGCTGACTTTAAGAATCAAAGCCCGCATAGATAAAAAGTCCCAAGTGGTGTCTGAACTTGTGTCTGACAACTTAAGAATGGATTTGCTAACCAGACAGGTCTTTGTAGATGAAGTTGAGGCGGATCTGACCCCGAAACAGTTTGAAATTTTAAAATTACTTCTAGAAAATAAAAACAGCTTGGTGACTCGCGAACAGTGTTTGAAAAAAATCTGGAATGGTACGGAAGTCACTACTCGCAATGTGGATTCTCAAATCAATTACTT
Source organism: Pseudobdellovibrionaceae bacterium (assembly GCA_049315665.1). GTDB lineage: Bacteria > Bdellovibrionota > Bdellovibrionia > Bdellovibrionales > Bdellovibrionaceae > JBMOJS01. The sequence continues at coordinate 1,444 of JBMOJS010000092.1, forward strand.
GAAAAGAAAAATCAGCAACTTTAAAGGTAAAATTATTGCTGTGCCTGGCTTAGGTTATCGCTTAGAATAGTTTGCCGATTTTGACTTTATTTTTTATTTGCACGCTGTTTTTTAAAAAAAGTTTGTAACAACTCAATCGATTCTGACGCCAATACCCCAGCAGTGACGCTGAAGCGATGGTTTAATTTCGAATTATTAGACACATCATAAACGCTGCCACAGGCCCCCGATTTTTGATCTGAAGCTGCAAAAACCACTCTGGAAATTCGTGATTGTAAAATAGCACCGGCACACATCAAGCAGGGCTCTAAAGTGACGTACAAAGTGCAATCCAAAAGGCGCCACTGTTTTAAATTTTGCGAGGCCCTGTGTAAGGTCAACATTTCAGCATGACCTAAAGGGGATTGTAAAAACTCTTTTAAATTATGCCCTTCAGCCAGATGTTTGTTTTGTTTAGAGATTAAGATGGATCCAACGGGGACCTCGCCCTTGTCCGCAGCTGTGGTCGCCAATTTCAAAGCTTTTTGCATCCAGTAAATATCTTGGGGCTCCATTTTTTGCATTCCTTAGCTGTAACAGAGGTGATTCAAATTCATGACATATAACGCATAACAAAAAAAGAATTGTTTTTTGGGGCTGTGTTTGCTATCAAGAGCGGTTCGGATACACAAAAGTGGAATTTGGAAGGCAGGTGATTGTCCATGTCATTAGTAAGACTTAAAGAGGGTGAAAGTTTTGAATCTGCGTTTCGTCGATTTAAAAAAGCTTGTGAAAAAGCGGGTGTTCTTTCTGAAGTTAAAAAAAGAGAGCATTTTGAAAAACCTAGCGTACGTTTAAAGAAAAAATCTATCGCAGCTAGAAAAAGAGCTTTGAAAAAAACTAAAAAAGGTTTCTCAGAATAATTTCGGAGGTCCTTCATGTCCATTATACGTAATCAAGTCATGGCTGATGTAAAATCAGCCATGATTGCTAAAGACAGTCTAAAATTAGACGCTTTGCGTTTTTTGCAGGCGGCTATAAAAAATCGTGAAATCGAACTTCGACCAGAAGCTATATCCGAAGACGATGTAATGGCTGTCCTTAAAAAATTAGTTAAGCAAAGAAAAGAATCCATAGACCAGTTCACTGCTGCGGGGCGAAATGATTTGGCCGACAAAGAATCAGCAGAGTTAAAAATTTTAGAAGTCTATTTGCCAGCTCAAATGAATCGTGAACAGATTGAAAAAATAGTTGTTGAAGTCATAGCAACTTCAGGGGCTAAATCGATCAAAGATATGGGCGCTGTAATGAAAGAAGTCATTGCTAAAACTGCAGGTGCTGCAGACAATAAAATTGTAAGCGAAGTAATTAAGTCTAAACTGTCTTAAAGAGTCTGGGAGAATATGTTATTTTCTCAAGAATTTATTGAGAAGGTTTCTGAGGCCAACAATCTTGTTGATATCATTTCTCAATACACACAATTAAAGCCAACGGGCAGTGGTCTAATGGGCCGTTGTCCCTTTCCCGATCATGCTGAAAAAACGCCCAGCTTTTCTGTATCAGAAAACAAGCAGGTCTATCACTGTTTTGGTTGCCATAAAAAGGGCAATATTTTTACTTTTCTACAGCATTACAACGGTATGAACTTTCCGGAAGCCATTGAATATTTGGCCGCCAGGGCCAATATTGAATTGCCCGTGGCAGAAAACAATTTGCGCCACAATGATCAACAAATAAAGCAAAAAAAACAATCTGTGGCTTTGGCCAACAAAGAAGCCATGAGTTTTTTTATGGGGCAATTGCAAAAGGCCTCGCCACAGCATCCCGTAAAAAAATATATTTTGGCCAGGGGTTTAAGCGAAGAAACCATCAAAACCTTTTGTATTGGCTATGCTCCACCTGATTGGGAGGGGTTAGAACAGTATCTGAAATCTAAAAATATAAGCTCAGATTCAGCCGTAGAAGCGCGCTTGATCAAAGCCCGCACCCAGGGGAAATCTGGTCACTACGATATTTTTCGTGATCGTTTGATGTTTCCCATTTTTTCCGCGTTACAAGAGCCCGTGGCTTTTGGGGGAAGAATCATTGAATCGGGTGAGCCCAAATATTTAAACTCACCCGAAACTTCGGTATTTACAAAAGGGAAGATTCTTTACGGATTATCACAAACCGCGTCTTACATGCGCTCTGAAGATCAGGTCATTATCGTTGAAGGTTATATGGACTTGGTTTCGCTGTATCAAGCAGGTGTTCGAAATGTTGTAGCCACTATGGGAACAGCATTAACACCAGACCAATGCCGTCTGATCAAGCGTATCACTAAAAATGTGGTGGTTTTATTTGATGGGGATTCAGCAGGAGTCGAAGCGGCTGAAAAAAGTTTGCCTTTGTTGTTGGAAGCAGAATTGTATCCCAAGGGTCTGACTTTGCCTGATCAGCAAGACCCTGATGATTATGTTAAAAAATATGGCTGTGAAGCTTTGGTGACAATGCTTCAGCAAGCCCCAGATTTGTTTAGTTTGGTGACTAAAAATTGGATGCAGGGTTACACAGGTGAAGCTTCAGAAAAAGTACGCTTGTGTGATCGACTGCAAGATATTTTTAAAGCTATTAAGGATCAACGCTTAAAGCAGCTTTATTTTGAAGAAATTGCTAAAAAGCTATCAGTCACTATAGCTTGGCTGCAACAAGCGGTGGAGCCGCGAGTAGGTACTGGTCGCAGCTCTGACTCTACTGCCGCATCATTGGAAGCGGCAAAAGCATTGCGTACATCCACTTCCGGCCCTAGCAATAAAGATGCCGCCGACAACATGGGACCTAATATAACAAACGTTGATTTGGAAAAGGATTTACCAAGGCCGGCAAAATACAGTTTAAAAGGGGCTACTAGATCGGAACTAATTTTGATGAGCCTTGCTATCAAAACACGTGCCAACATGGATCTTTTTATTAAAGAAAATATGCAAAATTCAGTAACTCATACTGGGGCTTTAGGTGTCTTGCAAAAAGCTCAGGAAGTGTATAGACATGAGCCTGCCAAGTTTGATAAGTTGGTGAGTCTGTTTGTTAGTGAAGTTGATTTTCCAGATGGACTATTTACGGAGTCTTTGTTGAAGATGAAGGATGCGGAGATGACAAAAAATGTCGTCAATGTCGATTTGATGGACTCTTTAACTGAACATAAATTGATGAGAGATTGTAGTAAAAGAAACAAACAAAGCCAATTAAAGCTGCAAGCAAAGCAATTATTGAAAGATTTGAAATCAGGGGTTGATTCAGAAACATTGGAACAGATTATGAATGTGCAAAGAGACAGATACTCTTTGAACAAAAATTAATGTGTCCCACTTTTAGGGGAGTACGATGAATACAGTGTCTACGACAGGTAAAGAAGCAACAAAAGTTTTGACCGTTGCCGAACAAGAAGCTGTCATAAAAGATGAAATTCAAAAGTTTGTAAAATTGGCCAAAGAGAAAAACGCTTTGTCCATTGAAGAGCTGAATGATTTATTGCCTGTGGAAATTATAGCCCCTAGTGTTTTAGATGCTTTCATGCACGCTTTAGAAGCCAATGGCGTTGTTATCACTGAACACTCTGAAATGGAAAAAAGTGAAGAAGAAGCCGAAAGCCAATTTTTGGCGGATCCTGATAAAGACGATGAAGACGTTGATGCCGAAGAAAAAGCTGAAAGTGAAGACGTTAAAGGCAACGATCCCGTTCGTTTATACTTACGCAAAATGGGCAGCGTGTCTTTATTGACCCGTGAAGGCGAAGTTGAAATTGCTCGACGAATTGAAAAAGGCGAGCGCGAAATTGTTCGCGCCATTTTGTTGTCGCCGTTGGGTACTTTTGAAATCATTCAATTGGGACGCCGTTTGGATGAAGGGCGAATTAAAGTCAAAGCCATCTTTCGTGGATTGGAAGATGAAGAAACTCAATATGATGAAAAAGAATACATCGATAAAATTCATGAACTGATCGGTCGCGTGACTGAATACCAAACTGCGGCTGAAAAACATTTTGCGGTTTTAAGAAAAGAAGATAACTCTGCTGCAGTTAAAAAATCTGCAATGGACGGCCTAAAAGGCATGAATGAATCTTTAATGGCTAATTTTGAATCAGTGAATTTTAACCGTAAGACCATCAATCGCATTGTGATTAAGTTTAGAAATCTTGTAGGGCGTACTGCAGCCTTACGTAAACGCATCAAAGATGGGGTTGAAAAAACTTTCTCTAAAGATGTGAACATCATGGCAGATCGTCTGAAATTGATAGATAGCAATGAAAAAGAATTAACAAAAATGACTCGCGATACGGGCTTGTCTTACAGTCGCTTTCGCACTTATGTGTTGCAGGCCCAAGAAGCAGAACAGCGTTTAAAACGTTTAGATGCAGAAACTGAAATGAATTACACTTGGGTGAAAGAAACTTACACGGCCATCTGGAAGGGCGAGCGCGAGGCTGATGCAGCTAAATCAGAATTGGTTGAGGCGAATTTGCGGCTGGTGGTTTCTATCGCTAAAAAATACACCAATCGTGGTTTGCAGTTTTTGGATTTGATTCAAGAAGGCAATATCGGCTTGATGAAAGCTGTGGACAAATTTGAATATCGCCGTGGTTATAAGTTTTCAACTTATGCCACTTGGTGGATCCGTCAAGCCATCACCAGGGCTATTGCTGATCAGGCCCGCACTATTCGTATTCCTGTGCATATGATCGAAACCATCAATAAATTAGTACGAACATCTAGGCAGTTGGTGCAAGAATTGGGTCGCGAACCCATCCCTGAAGAAATTGCTGAAAAAATGGATATGCCGGTGGATAAGGTTCGTAAAGTTTTAAAAATAGCCAAAGAACCGATCAGCTTAGAAACTCCTGTCGGCGAAGAAGAAGATTCGCACTTGGGTGATTTTATTGAAGATAAAAAAGTCATCAATCCTGCTGAAGCTATTGTGAACTTGAATTTGGCCGAGCAAACCAGACGTGTTTTATCAACACTGACTCCACGGGAAGAAAAAGTTTTGCGCATGCGATTTGGTATCGGTGAAGAAAGTGATCATACTTTGGAAGAAGTGGGACAAGACTTCAACGTGACCAGGGAGCGTATTCGTCAGATTGAGGCTAAGGCTTTAAGAAAATTGCGACATCCAAGTCGCTCTACTAAATTGAAATCCTTTGTTGACGGGTGATTTTATCTCCAAGACAACGTTATAAGAAAACCAATGGCATTTCAATTTTAGAAGTGAAGGTCAGGTCGGTGGGGCAGCTTTTTGACTCCCGCGATCCTGCGCCTTTTCGTGACCGGGACTTGGATGATGATTTTACCGATTATATTGTTTCTTCAGTGGAAGAAATGAATCACAAAGTTCCATTTGAAATGAAAATATATATTACAGAATCACCGGCAGATATGACGGCAGAAACTATCATTCTATCGATTCAAGATTATTTTAATTATCAAATTGAATTGCAGAAAATCAAATTTTCAAAAATTTTATCCACGGCAAGATTATTTTTACTATTGGCTTTATTTACTTTGGCCGTTTGTTTATTGGTGGCCAAGTGGGTTGAAAAAATACAATCGGGTTTTGTAAGTTCGACTTTGCGTGAAGGTATTGTTATTTTTGGTTGGGTATCGATGTGGAAACCGCTAGAGCTTTTGTTATTTGACTGGTACCCAGTCTATGATCGCATTCGTTTGTACCGTGATATTTTAAAAGCACCAAAGCAAGTGGTGTTTGAAAACCTTACTTCTGTGAAAAAATAGCAATCTTGATTTAGCTGAATCGCTGGAAGTCTAGTTTGCACTGCAAAACACAAGACCAATATACTAAAAGTTTTATTTTTAAATAATTTTTGTCATAATTGTATTTATGAAAAATACAAAATCAAAATTTTTATTCAGTGCTCGCATTCTTTTTTGTTTTACCACGGTGCTTTTCACTTTGCCTTTGGGCGCTGATTCGGGGAAGCAGCGTATTGCAGCTGATGTTACACTGTTAAAATCACTAGGTATAAAGCCTTACACCATGGATTCAGCTGGGCAAGTGGGTCTGGCTTATGTGTCAGATTACCAGCTGCAAGTGATTCCCCATCAGGCGCATCAGTTTAGAAAATGCGGTGGATTTACTTTTGTTGAAGATCAGACATCTTTTTTAAAAAACTTAAATCATCCACAGCTATCCCAAATGATAGGGATCACAAAAGTGGAACACCGTGCAGATGTGCAAAAGATTGTGGATCAAGTGGATGAAGCCCGCTTGCGCGAATGGGTTCAGTGGTTGTCTTCATTTCCACATCGGATGTACAATCGACCAGAACCCAATCGTCATGTTGAACAGCTTTATTTAAAATTAATAAATTTAAGTGCAAACATGGCTGTGCCATTTGAAGTTGAATATGTCGAACACAAAAGGATTTCGCAAAAATCATTGAAGGTCACAATAAAAGGAACTAAATATCCCGATGAAATTGTTGTATTGGGTGGTCACTTGGATTCCACCAACTGGTCTGGCAATGCTCCAGGTGCAGATGACAATGCTTCTGGATCTAGTAATTTGTTAGAAACTTTGCACTTATTGAGTGAGAATGGTTTTCGCCCTGATCGAACTATAGAATTTTTTTGGTATGCTGGTGAAGAGGGCGGCTTGTTGGGTTCATCCGAGATTGCCAAAAGTTATAAGCAAGCCAACAAAAATGTAAAAGCTGTTTTACAGCTGGATATGACTTTATTTCCTGGCGAAGGCGAAGGGGTGATTGGAAATATTTCTGATTATACAGATCCACAACTAAGAAAAATATTGGAAGAAATCAACCATACTTATGTTGGGGCAAAGTTTGTGGATGATCGTTGTGGCTATGCTTGTAGTGACCACGCATCTTGGTTCAATCAAGGATACCCCGCGGTGGTGCCTTTTGAAGCCACTACCAACACCATGAATCCAGATATTCACACATCGAAAGATGTATTAACTCCAAAAATGAACTTTAAACATTCAGCCCTGTTTTCGAAATTGGCCATTGCCTTTGCAATGACTTTGGGTAAGGATTAGGTTTTATTGTTGGTATGGCGACGAAATAGCTGGTCTATTTTCAGTCTGTGCCTATGTTTAACATATCATAAAACAGATTCATGGTTGACGTTTAAGGCAAATAAAGTCGCCATCAACCGAAGCAAGTAGATAGTCTTTAGAAAGCACCATATATGTATAAGGTATGGGGGCATCATTCGTACACTTCAATTGAAAAGAAGTTACCTTGGATTTTTTCAATTTGTTCATTAGATCTGCACAGCTCTTTGGAAGTATTCCGGGGCTTGATTTGCATTCTGATCCATCAAAAAAATCAAGTTCATTTTCAGAATTGCGAGAAATTATGGGTGCTGTGCAGGTTAATTTTCCCCAAGAAAAGGTGTTAGATTTTATACTCACCTTAGTTCCAATAATCTTACCATTTTTAGATTCATATGCATCTTGCACCCATCCCGTGCTGATGCAATCAGCACCTGTATCAACAACAATCCAGCTACCCAATATAGGTATCAGACCATTGCCCATGGATTTACTTAAAAATAAGCTTACACATAATGCAGTTATAAAAAATGTCATATATCTCATTTTCGAATGGTGAGCTTTTTAGAGATGGAAGTCAATAACTAGAGATTTTCTTGGGTAGGCTAAATGGCAGCGAAATACAGAGGTTGATAAGAATACCCAGTTTTAGTGAATCAGCATATAGTCCTTGATAAAAACAAAGTGTAATGATTTTCTTAGACAATTAAAAAATGAGGAGTCTTTACCATGAAACTGCTTTCAATCCTTTTAATCACACTCACTGCAACATTTGCATCAGCTGAGAATAAAATAAAGATGTACTATAAAAATGCTGAGCTAATTCAAGTGATCGAGGATTATTCAAAAGCATCTGGACAAAAGTTTGTTATAGATCCCGCTGTGCGGGGAATAATTTCTATTTTTCTGCAAGAGACTGTTTCAACTGATGAAGCATTCAATCAGCTTTCTTCGGCTTTGGCTATCAATGGTTATGCCATCAGTAAACAAGGTGATACTATGGTTATTAAATCAGCTAGAAACATTCAACGTGACTTAATAGAAGTCAGCACTGAGCGACCTTCAATCAAACCAGAAAGAATGTACACTTGGGTATACACAGTCAAGAATGTTTCTGCAGATAGGTTAAATCGTGACTTACGAATTTTAACTTCAAAAGATGGGGATATGGCGATAAATACAAATACGAATCAAATTATTTTATCTGACTGGGTTTCTAATTTGAATCGTGTTGCAGATTTGTTGAAGGAAGTAGATAAACCATTGGATCCTAAAACATCTAAAATCGTTGAAACTGCCAAAAAAGAACGTGAAGACAGAAAAAAAGAAAATGCTAAAAAAAATGAGAAAAAAGAAAGCCCTTGATTCAGGACACCTTTAAAACCAAATGATGCTTTGGATAAATTTTTGAAAGCAAATCGATCAATTTATCTGTTGAGAAGCGATCATGTCTGTAGCGCAGAATTTTACTCATTAAACTTTCATCAACACCAACTAGTTTAGATAGTTCTTTGCATTTTAAATTATGCTCTCTTTGATAGATAACGAATTGTCTACAAATCTCATAGCGAAGTTTTTCTAAAGATGTGGCATTAGGTGGTAAAAGCAGAGATCCTTCAGACTTTTCTAATTTTTTTCTAATTTTTTCTAATTCTTTTCCACTAGGAAATTTCATAATTTTCTCCTGTAAGCATTTATGACACCAATAT
>JBMOJS010000351.1:0-2281 GCA_049315665.1 Pseudobdellovibrionaceae bacterium
GTGGGCTACTTAAGTTATGAGTGCTGTCGCTACTTAGAAAATATTCCGGCTTTTCAAAAGCCAAGAACAGAACCTGATGCCTTGTTATTTATTTTTCAAAACTATCTGATTTATGATCATCAGTTGAAACGCTTGAAGGTGATTTCTTTGAATTTTGATTCATTGCCTGTGGAAGAAAAACTAAAGCAGTCTCAGGCTTTGTTGAAAAAAGCTCTTGAAGTCCGCACAAAAAATCAAAGTGACAGTCCAAGTGATAGTGGCAAAACAGGGGCTTCACAAAAAAATTCTGTCGTGCAATCCAAAGATGATACAGCTTCTGCCGTTTTGGGTTTGAAAGATCGCCACGAAGTGGAAAAAAGATTTTCCCAAAAAATTTCTAAAATTAAAAAACACATTCGCGATGGGGATATTTTTCAGTGTGTGCTGTCTGAAAGTTTTCAAGTGCACACCGAAGCAAAACCTTTGCAGATCATGCAATCCATCCGCAAGAACAGTCGCACTCCTTACACTTATTTTTTGGATGCTGGCGAGTTTTGTCTGATGGGCGCTTCGCCAGAAATGCTGGTGCGAGTGCGTGGGCCTAAAGTGCAAACTTGCCCGATTGCGGGGACACGACAACGGGGAGCTACAGAAAAAGAAGATCAGCGACTGGCGGCTCAGCTTTTTGCCAGCGTCAAAGAAAAAGCCGAACACGCCATGCTGGTGGATTTAAGTCGCAATGATATTGGTCGGATTTCAAATTCAAAATCAGTGCGGGTTCAGCAATTCATGCAATTGAAAAAGTTTTCCAATGTGATGCATTTGACCTCTTTGGTTGAAGGCGAACTAAAAAACTCTTTGAGTGCCTGGGATGCTTTGTTTTCATGCTTTCCGGCGGGGACTTTGTCGGGGGCTCCAAAAATTCGCGCCATGGAAATCATTTCTGAATTGGAAGATCAAGGTCGCGGCTTTTATGGCGGCGCCATCGTGGCTGCAGATTTTGCCGGAAGCTTGGATTCCTGCATTGCTATACGAAGCCTTTTGTACCGTGACGGGGAAGTGCGCTTTCAAGCCGGGGCCGGTGTAGTTGCGGATTCTAAAGCTTCAAGGGAGTTTCAAGAAATCTTAGACAAAACAAAAGCCCTGCGTGCAGCACTTTTGGATGCGGATCCTTCGCTCAAAAATCAAGGGAAGAAGTCATGATTCTGTTGATCGATAATTATGATTCTTTCACCTACAATGTTTTTCATTTGATTGAAGATCTGGATTATCCATGTCAAGTGGTGCGCAATGATAAAATCACTTTGGCAGAAATTAAAAAATTATCGCCCAAAGCCATTGTTTTGTCCCCAGGCCCAGGACACCCTGCAGATTCTAAAATCTGTTTGGATATTTTAAAAAATCTTTCTAAAAAAATTCCTACACTGGGGATTTGCCTGGGCCATCAGGCAGTGGGTTTGGCTTTTGGGGCAACCATTGAACATTCCCCGCAACAGATGCATGGTAAAAAATCAGTGATCCAACACAAAGGCCAAGGGATTTTCAAGGGTTTACCGAAAAAGTTTTCGGTGATGCGCTATCATTCTTTAAGTGTATCCAGTCAAAAGCTTCCTAAAGCTTTGCAGGTCACCGCGACCACGGATGACGGGGTGATCATGGGCCTTAAGCACCGGCAATATCCCATTCAAGGATTGCAGTTTCATCCCGAAAGTTTTGCTTCTGAACAGGGCTTGGCCTTGATGCAAAATTTTTTAAAAGGTTTAAAATCATGAAATGGGCTTTAGAGAAAATTTTTTCTGGGGCTTATTTAAGTGCAGACGAAGCCGAAAAAGTCATGGATCAGATTTTACAAGAAGATCTGCCGGCAGAACAGGTGGCGGCTTTTTTGGGAGCTTTGCAGGCCCGCCAAGAAAATGAAACCGAGGTTTTAGGTTTTGTGCAGTCTTTGCGAAAAAAATCGGAAGTGTTTTCAACTGCGGGGGTTAAAGCCCTGGATGTGTGTGGCACCGGCGGCGATGCTTCGGGAAGTTTTAATATCTCTACTGCGGTGGCCTTACTTTTGGCGGCTTCGGATATCCCGGTGGTGAAGCACGGCAATCGCGCGGTGTCCAGTCGATCAGGCAGTGCCGATGTTTTGCAAGCGCTAAATCTTCCATGGGATCTTTCTAAGCCACAAGCTGAAAAGTGCTTTGCCGAAACCGGCTTTGTATTTTTGCTGGCCCCCCTGTATCATCCTGTTTTATCCAAAGTCAGAACTTTAAGACAAAATATTGGCGTAAAAACAATATTTAATTTATTGGGA
>JBMOJS010000352.1:0-2264 GCA_049315665.1 Pseudobdellovibrionaceae bacterium
AAACAGAGCTTTGGAATGGTCAGCACCATGCTTTTTTTGATCGCCAGGCATTAGCCATCGATCCAGAAAACTTACACCGATTTTCTGGATTATGGATCAGTCGGCAAGATGCCTGGCCTGAAAACCTGCAATGGTCAGGCCCACTGTGGTGTGCGGGCTTGAAAACCTGGCAAGCCTTGGCCAAAAAAGGACTTTGGGTTCACGGCAGCAGTGAAAGCTTGGGTGAAAATGAAAATCCGAATTTAGATATTTTATGCGACGAAAAAATTCACTGGGCTTTATTGACCCATGATCAAAGTGCAGATCTGCGCACTGATTCTAAAAACTCGCTGGTAGCGACCTACAAGCTGATTGAAAAAACACCTAGCAAAAATCTGCTTGAAGATTTGTCGAAGCACACTTTCTTTTTTTGGAACAGTGGCAGCCAGTTTCAATATGCATTAAAACACTGTCCAGAAATTAAAAACAAACATCATGCTTGTGGCCCCGGACATAGTTTTGACATCATCCGTGGTCTGTTGCTACAACATCAGTCGTATGAAGCCAATAAACTGCAAGTGGTTTTAGAACCAAAAGATTTGTTCGTGTGAATTGGTATTTGATAAACAAACTAATAATAAGTAAGTAGGTTATCCTACATAGTTATTAATAATAATTTAAGAAAGACATCTATGGATTCCAATCAATTATTTCAGCGTGCCTTGCAAGTAGCCCCCGGTGGAGTGCACTCCCCTGTAAGATCTTTCAAAGGCATGGATCGATCGCCGATATTTTTTAAACACGCCGAAGGGGCTTATTTAACTTCTGTTGAAGATAAAAAGTATATAGATTTTTGCTTAAGCTTTGGGCCTTTAATACTTGGCCACCAAGACCCGGATGTAAAAGAAGCCGTGCTCAAACAAATTCACACCGCTTGGACTTTTGGCGCCTGCGAGCCTTATTCGCTAGAACTGGCCGAATGGATCACTTCAAGAATTCCCTGGGTTGAAAAACTGCGCTTTGTATCTTCTGGCACCGAAGCAGTGATGAGTGCCTTGCGCGTAGCCAGGGCCGCCACTGGAAGAAAAAAGATTTTAAAATTTGATGGCTGTTACCATGGGCACTTGGATGCTTTACTGGTGCAAGCGGGCAGTGGCTTAGCTGGTGAAGCTTCATCCAGCAGTGCTGGCGTGCCACCGGAAGTGGCGGCCTATACTTTGGTGTGTCCACTGAATGATATAGAAAAATTCAAAGAGATTATGCATGTGCATGGTAGCGACATTTGCGCGGTGGCGATTGAACCCTTACCGGCCAATTATGGTTTGCTGGAACAAACAGAAGTTTTTTTGCAAGAAGTTGCCAAGTTGACTGCTGCCTGTGGAGCCCTGCTGTTATGGGACGAGGTGATTTCTGGATTTCGTGTGGCTTTGGGTGGCATGGCTGAAAAATTAAAAATTAAACCCGATCTGGTTTGTTATGGAAAAATCATCGGCGGAGGCTTTCCGGTGGGCTGTTATGGTGGCCGCAAAGATTTAATGAACTTGGTGGCTCCACTAGGGGCTGTATACCAAGCTGGAACTTTAAGCGTCAATCCTGTGGGTATGGTGGCTGGCCTTACCAGTTTAAAAAAAATGCAGCAAGTGAATGGTTGGTCCGTACTGAATCAACGGACAAAATCCTTTTGTGACAAACTACAAACTGGATTACGCAGTTGTGGGTTTGATGTACAGGTCAGTCAGTATGAGTCTTTATTTTGGATTCATGAAACCACCACTGAACCGATTCGTAGCATTCAACAAATACCTAAAAATCAAGCCTCGGATTTTAAAAAATTATTTTTATCTTGCTTGAATGAGGGCGTGTATTTGGCCCCCAATGCTTATGAAGTGGGTTTTACTAGCTTGGCCCATAGCGAGCAGATTTTAGATTTAGCCTTGGATAAAATTTTAACCGCAGCGAAAAACAGCTAGAAAGTGTTTGTTTGTGATTAAAAAGCGCCACCATTACAAAACAATTCTTGCAGTAATGTGGTTTTTATTTACCTTTAGCCTAGTCACTTGGTGGTGGATTTATGGTCTACATCAGGTTTCTATTTATTACCCCACAGATTTTCAAAAAAAATATTCAATGTTGCTGTGGGAAGGATTTTTTTTATTGGTGACTTTATTTGCCGGCGGGGCGGCTTTGATTTTTTTCACGTGGCAAGACCAGCGCCGCCATGAAAAGTTGAAATTGTTTTTTTCTACCTTCACCCACGACTTAAAAACTTCAATATCCAGGCTTCG
>JBMOJS010000353.1:0-2261 GCA_049315665.1 Pseudobdellovibrionaceae bacterium
CGGCGAATTTCTTGATCGTCGACTTTAAATGCTGGTCCTAAAGCTTCAAAAGCCAACTGAGCCATCTTTAATCTTTGTTCTGCCGATGGACCTTCTATAGGGTTTTTTAATGGACTTTGCCAGGTTGGCATAATTAAAACTTTATCTAGTCCACATTTTTTTTGCACAGTTACTACTGCATTAACATGTCCATTGTGTGGAGGGTTAAAACTGCCCCCAAAAATTCCTAATTTCATTTCTTTTCCTCTGCAAATATTTTTTGACTAAGCACTACGACCAGTTCTTTTACATTTTTCCCTGTCACGGCAGAAATCAAAAAGGGCTCAACCCCTGTTTTTGATTTGAATTCTTTTTTGATTTTATGAACTTGCTCATCATTTAAAGTATCAATTTTATTTAGCACAACAATTTGGTCTCTTTCGCTCAATGGAAAAAAATCTTCTTTATTGCGATTGTTCTCATCATAAAGTCGTAATTCTTCATTCAAGTCCAAATAATCATCCACTGGCGAACGTGCTGAGTAGCCCGAAGCATCTAATAAATGCACAAAGTATTTGGTTCTTTCGATGTGCTTTAAAAATTGAATTCCCAGCCCAACCCCCTGGCTAGCACCTTTAATTAAACCAGGAATATCGGCAACCACAAAAGATTTGAAATCTGCAACTTTAACGACTCCCAAATTTGGAGTCAAAGTCGTGAAGGGATAATCCGCAATTTTTGGTTTTGCGGCAGAAATTCTAGATATAAATGTAGACTTTCCAGCATTGGGAAAACCAATAATACCCACGTCGGCAATCAATTTAAGTTCAAGAATAACATCTAAGCTTTCGCCATCTTCACCCGGCTGAGCATGTTCTGGAGCTTGATTCACACTGGTTCGAAAGAAATGATTGCCTTTACCGCCACGCCCACCTTTTAAGAATACAAATTCATCCAAACCCGTCATATCTACTAAAGTTTGGCCTTCTAAGTTTTTAATCATAGTACCCAATGGCACCACTAATATTAAATCTTCCCCATCAGAGCCGGTGCAACAATCCCCAGAACCTGGTCGACCAGTGCGCGCAGAATATTTTTTATTATTACGAAAATCCACCAAAGAGTTGATATGGGTCGAAGTCTTAAAGACTATACTGCCACCCTTGCCACCGTCGCCCCCATCGGGTCCGCCCCTTGGGGACATGGACTCGCGGCGAAAGCTGACGCAACCTGCACCACCATGGCCCGAGGACACGTGAATTTGAACCTCATCAATAAATCTCATACAACACCTAATTTATAGCTTTCAGACAAATAAAAAAGGAGCTGTATCAGCTCCTTTTTTGCAAATCAAACTGTGTTTCAAAAAGCCTATGCAGCTTTAGGATAAACGCTGATTTTGAACTTTTCTTTTGTAAATCGTTCAAACTTAACCAAACCTTCAACAATAGCGTAAATAGTGTGGTCACGTCCAATTTTCACATTGTTGCCAACATGAAATTGAGTTCCTCTTTGGCGAACGATAATAGTGCCTGGTAAAACATGTTGGCCACCAAAACGTTTAACACCCAATCGTTTACTCTGTGAATCTCTTCCGTTCTTTGTACTACCGCCGGCTTTCTTCGATGCCATATTTACTCCATCAACTCTTTATTTATTTTGTAGATTTTTTAGTTGTTTTTGCTTTTTTAGCAGCCACTTTTTTCTTAGGAGCTGCTTTACTTGCCTTTTTAACAGGGGCTTTTTTTGCTACTGCCTTTTTAACAGGTTTTTTTACTGTTTCAACAGCCGCAGATTGACCAACACGGTCTTGAGCGCGCTGCTTACGAGCAGCTACTTTTTCTTGCTGTCTTTCTACGCGAACAGCAGCAATATCAACCACTTTTGGCTGTTGATCTGTTTTAGACACTTGTCCATCTGGAGAAACAATGGCTTTAACAAACACCTCTGTATAAAGCTGTCTGTGTGTCGCAAATCGGCGATAGCCCTGACGTCTTTGTTTTTTAAAGACAATCACTTTGCGAGCTTTTGTTTGTTTGGTTACTACCAAAGTCACTTTAGCTCCAGAAACTGTAGGCTGACCCACCAAAGTTTTATCGCCACCAATAAGCAATACTTCATTGATATCAAATTCAGAACCCAAATCAGTGTCTACTTTTTCAATCTGAAGAACATCACCAGCCTGAACTTTATATTGCTTACCGCCGGTGCGAATGATCGCGTACATTTTAACCTCCAAAAACAGGAATCAAGATTGCACTGAATGCCATCTCACATCGCCT
>JBMOJS010000354.1:0-2258 GCA_049315665.1 Pseudobdellovibrionaceae bacterium
CCCTATGACAATTTGCTTGCGTGGTCACAGCGAATTGCTGCTCAAGCTGCAAAATATCAGGGGCAAACATTTTTCTATCTTGTGCCAGCAAGAGCAACAGATACGAAGTGGTATCGTGCTGCCTGTTCAGGAGCCAGCCATTTGGTTCAATTAAATAAGAGACTTATCCACAACGAGGCTGTCGCCAAAAAAAGAGCAAACTTCACTTCTGTTCTAATTATTTTCAATGGGCATTTGCTTGGCGAAAAAATATGTGAGTTTGAAAAAGTTGGTGCCGTTCTAAATATAACTACAAACCAAGGAGAAAATTATGAAAAAGTGTAAATACATGACAACCAAAAGTGGCTCACCTCTATTACCAATTATAGGCCGAAATCCGAAAACTGGTGGTAAGGTTCATATACTTGCTGCCTGCGACTTGGAAAATAAAAATGTTCATTTTTATTGGCTTTGTCCAGACAGGACAGGGCGGATGTTTCGCCAAGTTCATGTTGGAGGATTGCCGTTGACTCTTATTGATGAGCTTTTTGTCCAAAGAATGCAGACTGAGCTTAAAATTGATAATCCTGAATCAGGCGATGTGCTCTGCAGGATTGAAGCTAAAGCATTGCTTCATTTACTTAAAGTTTGCCAAAGCCATATAAAGTAAGAACTTGAGAAGGGGTGCTTTCAATATATCCACATATTGAAAGCACATATCAAAATTATTTTCCTATTTATTTTTCCGAGTTTGGTCTGCGAAAGCGGTATCAAACTTTTAAGACGGTCACACAGAATAAATCTGTGCTGTCAAAATGGAGAAGTGATTATGCGAAATACAAGCAGGAAAATTGACATAGACAAAACAAGCTTTGCGGGAAGTCTAAACGTTCAAGTGAAGTTGAGAGCCAACGACGAAAAGGTCAAAGAGGTCAAGCTTTACGATGACCAATCAAAATACTACCGAGAAATACATCTTTATGGAAAACGCATTTTTTGCGATCGCAACGGATGCGAGCTGTCCACTGGCGGCTGGCCATCTAAAACTGTCGTCACAGCATTGAATACAATTCTGGCTGAAAGGAACTATGGCGATTTAAAGGTCAAGACCATCAACGGAGAACTATTTTTGGTTCGCAATAATGGCGACCGCCTGCCATTTTTTGACGGGATCAAAGCTGAAAGTATTTATGAGGCGTCCAATGAATAATAATTCAATGGGATTTTTTCTATTTGAGGCTGCCGTCAATGGCAATTTTGAGATCAAACTGTTTGACCGCACTTCAAATGCTCCATTGAAAAAAGTTGAACTGCATTCATACGACCACTACACCGAGGTATATTATTGCAAGCAACTCATTTACACCGACAAGGATAGGCAGGATCGGTTTTATATGGGCGAGCTGCGAAGTAAAACAACAAACCAATCCATTGGCAAAATTATGACTCAAATTGGTTGCGGCAAATACAGTGTTAGAAATCACCGCGGGGATCTTTGGGTTACTAAAGACCGCCAACGTATCTGCAGGTTCCACGATGGCATATCTCTTGATGACATTGACAAGGCAGAGCAGTTTAAAAACCGAAAGTTTAACGAATTGGTCGCAAAGATGAATGAAAAGACAAAATCTGCCCCCTGACAATTTTTATTGTTTTTCGTCGTCGGCTTTCGGGGATATATTTAGAATATCCCCAACCGACTTTTCTAAAGTTTCACCCTGCGATCCGGTGCCATCTGTTAGCACCCCATCAAAAAGCGATTCATCTGGTTTAGGTGCTTTCCTCTTCATAGATTTATCCACAATGATCTGTCTTATTAAAGCAAAGTTCCATTGATCCTCTGTTGTTATTCTAATCCTATTTTTTGCGGCATCGGGTTCATCGGGTAGCTTTTGAATAAAGTGAAAGTCCCGCTCAAGCTCTAGATCAAGGGCCAGTCTGACAGTGTTGGGATGGTGCTGAAAAAATCTTTCAAGCTCACCTTTGGAGCAAGTCACGATCCTGCGCTCCTGTTGTTGTGGGTTCTGTGCGTTCAGTTTCATCAGCAAGTAAAAATAGATTTGAAATGCTGTGGCTCGTAGTGCGAATTGTGCTTTGGTTATTTTCATAACCCTTAAATGGATCTTTCATTTTATGTCACCGCCAAAGCCCGTCAAATAATCCATTTAAGGACTAAGGGGGATTTTATGCGGACATATCGTTATTTAAAAAATGCTGAACGTTGGGTTGTCGTGATCGGGTTGTTTTTTCTGGGAGTGACGTTTACATCTCAAAGCATT
>JBMOJS010000093.1:0-10050 GCA_049315665.1 Pseudobdellovibrionaceae bacterium
TTTATTTTATGAAATTATCCTGTATTTAAGTGAACTATTTCTTTAACCATTTGTCCCCTTAATTAGTTATTTTTTATTCAATTGGTTTTGGATTGCATTGGCTATTGGATTGACACTGACCTATTTTAGCCCATTGATTTATTTATTATGTATTTTGTTTATAGCCTCACGCCAGCATGCATTGGCCCTATTAGTGCATGATGCTGCCCACTTTAGAATTTCAAAAAATAAGCATTTGAATGATTTTTTTTCAAACACTCTAGCCAGCTTTCCTTGCTTGATAGGCACCCATGCTTATCGACTGCATCATCTGCAGCATCACCAGTATTTAAATACAGACAATGATCCCGATTGGGCACGCAAGATACATTTGAAAGAATGGCAATTTCCTATGCCGGCTAAAAGTTTATTTTTGCTTCTTACAAAGCAAATTTTTGTTGGCGGCTACGATTGGATACGACTGGTTACTTCGATGTTTTTAAGCCACTGGAGGCTTAAAAACAATGATCCTAGAAAAAAAGAGGCGTTGTTGCTTTTAGGTTTTGTAGGTATTTGTATAACAATCGCCTTGGCCTTTAACTTTACGACTCAGCTGTTTTTATTTTGGTTTGTGCCCTTATTGACAGTGTTCCCAATGCTGCAACGCTTTCGCAGCATTACAGAACATTTTGCTGCAGATAAAGATTTTATTCTTAATCAAACCCGAAATACAGATAGCCACTGGTTAGAAAGAATTTTTCTTAGTCCACATTCAACCAATCGACATTTATTGCATCATCTTTTCCCATCGGTTCCACACTACAATTTAGAAAAATTGCATAAAAATTTACTGTCAACAGATCTTATTTATGCGAATAACCAGCATTTAAATTCGACTTATTTGTGGCCAAGCAAAAATAGCGTGTGGAAAGATCTGACAACCCGGACTAAGTCATAGCAATTTCAATAAATAATTGTCCAAATTCACTTATTTCTTTGGAATTGATATTACCCGGTTTTTAATTTTGACGAGCTAAATTCAAATAAAAATCATCATCCATTGAATTATAATATTCTTGCATTTTGAATTCGCGCTCTGCTGATGGCAATACTTCATCCAGTCGCGCTTCAATCACAGTGACAAAGCCACTTTCCCCGGCAGCATTATCATGCAAAGGAATAATGTATTTTAAACGATAGATGATTTTATTTTTTAAAGGGGAAATAGTTTCTTCTACAATGTGTTCTGGTGTTTTTGAAACAATCACTTTTTTATTTATCAAAGCTGTTTTAGCTTCTTCTAGCATTGCAAGCGTAATCCATTCTTCTTTACGCCTAAATAGCTTCACCCAGGGGACGCACTCCAAAACTCCGTAGGGATAACTACAAATATCATAATAATTAAAAGATCGGTAAACTTGCTTTTGCCCTACAAAAACTTCTATAAAATCGCCCTCAGTGATCATATTCATCAATTCCGATGTAGGGAGAAATTTCAATTCTTTAAGCGCAAACCAAAGCAACTGTTTTTCATTGAAAAAATCTTTTCCGCCTTCTGAATTAATTATTTTTAGTAATTGAGGGTAGATGGACTGTCTTTGAATCAATGCAAGCTGGTCTTGATGACTTAATATTTTGAATAGTAGGATATCTTTTGCATGCAAAGCTTGCATACTTATATTCAGCTGCTCAGCCAAGGTTTGAATATGCTGAGCAATATAAAGATACTTATTTAGTAAAATATCACTATCTAAACTATTGCTCTCTAGCATAAACAAAACCTTGTGTTGCAAGCCTTATTTTATTTGCTGCGGCTCAGCGCTTTTTTAAGAGGATTTTTTTTTATCAAAGACTTTGGATTCAATTTCAGTTCTGCTATCAGCAAGCATAATTTTTACTAGTTTATCACGGCTGATATCTAATATTTCTATCAACTTCTGAAAAGAAGTGCTTGGTGGCGGACACATGCCACGTTCCCAGTTAGACACAAATTGGCCAGAAACATCACCTAAAGCTTCACCCAACTGAATTTGAGTCAAACCAGCTTCAATTCTTTTTTCTTGTAAAAATAGTCCCATTTTTTTGTACGATGGCATATCAATGCTCCTTTATAATTTTTAATGCACAGATTTTTCTACAATTTAATGTCGCGATAAATCAAGGTTAATTTATACAATCGCTGCAGGACGTCTTTAGTAGATGACTTGTTGAAAACGAACTTGCAAAGGTAATAGTTGCAATCTGGCAACAATCACTGAGGTTTTAATTGGATTTAGTCCCTCTAAAACCAGCTTTCCATTCTGAATTCGTGACAAAACCTCTTCTGGCTGCAAAGAAAATTTAACATCGTCAATCGCGTCACGAAATTGATTTAGAACTTCCGCAGAATCAAGGCCTTCAATATAAATATTGTAAGTGATAGGCCCTTGTTGATTTACTGAGTTTCCAAATTCGACAACATCAATAAAGTTGGGATTAGATAAATCATTATTTAATTGATCAAAAGACGGGTCAGCAGAAAAATTATAAGCTGTTTCTTGGTAAGTCCTGTCTTGCTCACTGCCAGTTGGATGATCGACTTCGCGATTGGCCAAGCCCGACATAGAAGCTGAATCTGCGGCATCTATGCTTTTTTCATATTCAGCAATAAGATCGATGGAATCACTTGTGCTCACTGGATCTTGTGCGGGAGACAAAGTTGCATTTTCAAGAGTTGCATCGGTGGCTGAAGCCAGGGTTTCAGCCTCACGCACCGGATCTGCAAACTGAACTTCACTGGGTTTTTCAGGAGCACCTTCCCAGGAAATAAAAAAAATGGAATTGCAATTTTCGCAAGTGAATAAAGTTCCATAAGAAGATTCTGGAATTAAAATATCTTGTTCACAGTGCGGGCACTTGGACACCCTATTTTTTTCCTTTATTTTTATCCATACGTCTGCGATCGGCCCTGTTGACCTTCATATCGTTGTTGGTCGATGGCCCTGCAGAAAAGCTCATACGCTTGCGT
Organism: Pseudobdellovibrionaceae bacterium; assembly: GCA_049315665.1. Taxonomy (GTDB): domain Bacteria; phylum Bdellovibrionota; class Bdellovibrionia; order Bdellovibrionales; family Bdellovibrionaceae; genus JBMOJS01. The sequence goes on from JBMOJS010000093.1 coordinate 2,987, forward strand.
TCTGCTTCTGGGGGACGCCCATTAGCACTCAGCGCAGAGGACGAAGCCGCCGCCACCCCCGCATCTTCGCTAGGGGCCGAATAATTCAATTGATCTAAATCCTGTTCATCTGGACGAAAGCTCTCTAAAATATCTTCTTGGTTTTGCTGAGCCATGATTTGTACTTTTAGAATTTTTTCAACAGCATCGGTTTTAATAATTTGATTTAAATTTTCAAAAGCGCGAAAAGCTTCTTTTTTATATTCGATCAAAGGATCTTTCTGCGCATAACCACGTAAACCAATGCCCTCTTTCAACTTATCAATGATTTGCAAATGATTTTTCCAGTGATGATCAATGGCCTGTAGTAAAATCATTTTTTGCACTTGCAAGTACAGCTCACCGATTGTTTTTTGCTGACGCTCATAAGCAGATTTTACAGAGGCGCTGATCGTTTGAGTGATATCTTCAATACTTTGTGGAACGGTGGCAAAATCCAACTTAAAACCAAATTGTTGCGCTAAAGAATTATTTAGGGCTTCTAAGTTCCATTCTTCTTTGCGTTTATTTTCTGGCACATAAGTATCCAGCAAGGTCGAGGCCACATCCCCCAGCATATCCAAAACTGTTCTTTCAATCTGTTTACCCTCTAAAACTTCACGGCGCATGCGATAGATCACATTGCGCTGCTGATTCATCACCACATCATAGTCCATCAGATTTTTACGAATATCAAAGTTATGACCTTCGACTTTTCTTTGCGCACCTTCGATGGACTTGGTGACCATTCTTGCCATGATGGGTTCATCTTCAGGAATATCCAACATGCTCATGATTTTTTGTATGCGTTCACCATTAAAAATACGCATCAAATTATCTTCTAAAGACAGATAAAATCTAGATTCGCCGGGGTCCCCTTGGCGACCGGATCGGCCACGCAACTGATTATCCACCCGGCGGGATTCATGGCGAACTGTGCCGATAATATATAGACCCCCTAAAGATCGTACTTCTTCACGTTCTTTATCAAATGTGGTCTTAAAATCAGCCAAGGCTTTTTCAAACTCAGGCCCTTCTTCTTGGCCCGAGGATTTTTTGGCCATAATTTCTGCATTGCCACCCAAAACTATATCTGTTCCACGGCCTGCCATATTTGTGGCAATGGTCACAGAACCCTTGCGGCCAGCTTGGGCAATGATTTCTGCTTCACGCTCGTGGGCACGAGCATTCAAGACATCGTGACGAACACCTTCTTTTTTTAACCACTGACTTAGCAATTCAGACTTTTCTATGCTATCGGTACCGACCAAAATCGGTTGACCTGCATCAGCCCTGGATTTGATGTCTGCAGTGATGGCTTTAAATTTGGCTTGTTCGGTTTTATAAACCACATCTTCATGATCTTGACGTTGAATAGGCTTATTGGTCGGGATAACATTCACATCCAAATTGTAAATCTTTTTGAATTCTACGGCTTCGGTATCGGCGGTTCCCGTCATGCCAGAAAGTTTTTGATACATGCGAAAATAATTTTGAAAGGTGATTGTTGCTAAAGTTTGATTTTCACTTTTGACTTCAACATTTTCTTTGGCCTCGATAGCTTGATGCAGACCATCGCTCCAACGGCGACCTGGCATTAGTCGCCCTGTGAATTCATCCACGATAACAATTTCGCCTTCTTTGATCATATATTCGACATCTTTACGATAAAGATGATGGGCTTTTAGCCCTTGATAGACATGGTGTAAAAGTTCGATATGTTCGGGATCATATAAGTTATTAATTTTTAATAATTTTTCAACTTTGGCATTGCCTTCATCCAATAAAGACGCAGTTTTGCTTTTTTCTTCCATGGCAAAATGCACATCCCGTTTAAGATGAGGAATAATAGCATTCACGGTGTAGTATTTATCTGTGGAAGATTCGGCTGGACCAGAAATAATCAAAGGCGTACGGGCTTCATCAATCAAAATGGAATCGCATTCGTCTACGATGGCAAAATAAGGGGCCCGTTGCACATAATCTTCCAGTTCAAATTTCATATTGTCGCGAAGATAATCAAAGCCCAATTCATTGTTGGTGCAATAGGTGATATCGCAAGCATACATTTGTTTACGTTCACGGTCAGAAAGTCCGTGCACAATAATTCCAGTGCTTAATCCCAGCCAAGTATAAAGTCGACCCATCCATTCAGCATCCCGCTTAGCTAAATAGTCATTCACAGTAACAACATGGGCCCCTTTGCCAGTCAGTGCATTCAAATACACGGGCAAAGTGGCCACTAAGGTTTTACCTTCCCCTGTGCGCATTTCTGCAATCTGCCCACGATTCAAAACTATTCCACCAATCAATTGTACATCGTAGTGGCGCATACCTAAAACTCTGAGTGAGGCTTCGCGACAGACGGCAAAAGCCTCGGGCAAGATCTCTTCCGTAGTAGCCCCATCTGCAAAACGCTTTTTGAATTCTATCGTTTTAGCTTTCAGCTGCTCATCACTGAGCTTTTTAAGCTCAGGTTCGAAAGCATTGATTTGATCCACCATAGGCTGGATCTTTTTCATTTCACGATCGTGTTTTGTGCCAAAAATTTTAGTCAGTGTTTGTATAATCATAGTTTTTAAGGATAGACTGTCGATGCCCTGCAATCAACAAAGAACAGCAATATCAACGCGTTCTGTTTTGCCTAAGAGCTTCGTACAAGACCACGGCTACACTGGTGGCTAAATTCAGACTTCTGGCTTCAAGGGTTAAAATAGGAATTTTATAAGTATTTTCTTCTTGCCCCTGCAAAATGGCTGGATCAAGACCTTTGCTTTCTTTACCAAAGACCAAAGTATCGCCAGGCAAAAAATCTGCCTGGTAAAAATCTTTTTCAGCTTTGGCAGAAAAATAAAAAACTCTATTCGGGGGCGCCTGCTTCTTCCAATCTAAAAAATTTGCATATTGAAACCACTTTAAGTAGGCCCAGTAGTCTAGACCTGCCCTTTTTAAATTTTTATCTGTAATCGCAAAACCCGTTGGCCCTACAATATGCAATTCACTTTGCGTAGCCACGCAAGTTCTTCCGATACAGCCGGTGTTCTGCGGAATTTCAGGTTCTATTAAAACGACTTTAAAGGGTGGACTCACTTGGCTGTGTTAACAAAATTCATTTTCATCGGCAAGAGGATATAAAATGCTTAGAATCTATGCAGAACTATGCATCTGTTGTTTTGCGTTAAATTGATTGGCCAAGATTGCGCTAGACCCGTTTAATCAGTAGCTTGTGATTTTAAAGCTATTGCGCGACAGGGGGCCAGCATGAGTAACGACGATGTTAAAAATTTTATGGGTTATATGTGGGTTCGGGAAGAAGATGGAATTTTAACCATTGGCTTGAACGAAGAAGGTCTTCAGGATTTTTCTGAAATTGTATCTATCGAACTTCCTCAGGAGCAAGAAAAAGTCGAAGCTGAAGTTGCTTGCGGTACAATTGAAACTGATGACGGACCTTTAGATATTTATTCTCCCGTGACTGGCACTGTTTTAGAAATCAATACGGCAGTGATTGATGAACCCCGCTTGATTCAAGAAGATCCCTACGAAGAAGGCTGGCTGATCAGAATTGAAGCCAGTGAAGAATCGGAAGACGATGAAGATGAGGACGATGATGACGAAGAAGACGAGGACGATCTAGATGAAGATGAGGAATAATCCTCAACCAAAGTAGAGGGCCTATCTAGACCTCTACTAGACTTCATTCAAATTTAACTTTGTTCGATATGCTTAGGGCTAGCAAGACCTAAGCAATTAAACGAAGGAGTTTGAATGAAGAGCCTTTATAAATCTTTTTTTGTAGCAACACTTTTGGCCGTAACTTTACCTGCTTGTAAACAAGGCAGCACAGATCCTCAAAAAAGCGAATACATCGATCATATAAAAATCAACAAAGGCACAGTGTCCTTTGAATACATCACCACATTTTCAAATAACCTTGAAGTGGATATGGAAGGTGAATTTCCGATCAATAAATATGGATCTGTGGTTTTTTACAATGATGCTCAAGGAAAATTCAATATTGGTTTGCAGGCTTCTTTGAATTTGTTTGGTGATTTAAATTTAACAGAAGCCACCGCTTTACCCAATGGCGCCAGGTTCCCTGTGATAGTGACGGGTTCATTGTATAGTATTGTGGTATCTGATGTGCCCGGAAAATATAAAATTGTGGCCTATGTTGATAAACCAGCGGGCTCATTGGGTGGAGCAAAATTGGCTGGGGTGGCTTTACAACTAGAAAATATTAAAAATAGCTTTCCCCAGGTTTCAATCACACAAAGCTTTTTTAAAGGCAATGCGAAGTATGCCTCTTTCACTTTGTATGGACCTCGCCAACAAGGGGATAAAGTGGTTCCTGGGGGATTATTTTTAGTGGGCGATATCAATGCCGTAATTGATGGATCAACCAATCTGTGGATCAACCAACCTACGGTATGGGGGCCACAAGCTAAAAACTATAAAAGTGATGCAGCAAAATACAAATTATTCAAACAAGCACAAAAAGTTTTGGCTACACAGGGCATAAAATTGAAATTCTGATGAGTTCATTGGGTAGCCCGTCCTGATTTGGCAGGATGTAACAAGTAAAATATTTTTCATCAACGCCGGCCTTGAGCTGGCGTTTTTTTTAGGTTATGGTCGATGTCTAGTTAATAAAAATGATCCAGATTTGGGGGCTTAGCTTAGTTGGTTAAAGCATCCGGCTCATAACCGGAGGATCGAAGGTTCGAGTCCTTCAGCCCCTACCAACTTAAAAAGGTGCAAGGCGCAGTGACAGCTTTAACAAATAGAAATCTGACTGGCCTCTATTACGGAAAAATCGTTAAGTCTCTTAAGTACCTCGAATATAGCTATAACCGAACTTTGAAAATGCCTGTAAAACCAGTTGAGATGACCGATAGTGAGCTAGAAGCGTGGGATAGTTTTGCTTCGCGCTTTGCTAGGACGTCAGATATATTTTTAAGCAAATACATTAAGGCATATTTACTTACAGATGATCCTGCTTATGAAGGTGGATTTCATGATCAGTTGAATCGAGCAGAAAAACTAGGGCTCTTAGCAAACGTTGAAACGTGGATGGATATTCGAGAACTCCGAAATGCAACGGTTCACGAATACAGCGATCAAGATTTAGAAAAGATCTTTGAAAAATTTAGAAAATATACGCCGCTTTTATTGGCGCTCGCCAAAAAATTGAAATATGAGACTGAATCCTAAAGAGATTTCTGCAATTACGACTTCGTTTCGGGAATGTCTAAAGGGCTTTTCATTTAAACTTTATCTTTTTGGCAGTCGAATTGATGACAATAAAAAGGGTGGCGATATCGACTTGTTGGTAGTCGTGGGCACGGAAGAAAAAGCTAAAACAGTTGATCTCAAAAGTAAAATTCGGTTGAGAATCTTTGATTTTATTCCTGAGCAAAAAATAGACATCACGGTCGCCACTGAAAGTGAGCTGTCTTCGGATGTCTTTCTAAAAAATATTTTGGGGTCTGCTCGACTTTTACTATAGAATGGTATTTTCGGGTTTAGCCAAAAACCCCATTCAAAATAAAAAAGAGGTTGCTGCTCATTAAATCAAATAAACTGACCGCAGAAGATCAGGCCATTATTCATGCCTGGATTCAGCAAATTACTGCTCATGGCCCAGAGTCTATACGTGGAGCTTTTAAATGGGCTGATCATGCTTTGCATGGCGAATGGGCACCGTACTGGCAAAAAAAGATTGCTTTGCAAGACTTAAAATATCAGAGAAAATAATAAATCGATAGCCCGCGGAAAAATTTTTTGACGTACTTTGACGGTGTATATCCAGTGATCCTTCGAAATGAATGAATATAGTGCGCCTGATCTGCGTAATAAGCCAAGTAGTCTTGCCTGAACGACTGCTGTACTCTTAAAATCTTAAGAAAGTCATGGGGTGCTATTAATTTTTCTTTGATCAAATCCTCTATCAGCTTTGATAACACGACTTGTTTTGCAGGAAATTCCAAGTGAGCAAGCTCATTGTTTGTTTGAATCAAAGGCAATTTTCCTTCGGGTATAACATGATAAAGAAAATCCTCAGGCAATGGCGAATTAGTTTTGAGTTCCCAAAAACAATGAACTAGCTCACGCAGCTGAGCAGGGGGATGGGCCTCGACATAGACAACCGTATTCATACCTTTTTCAATGCCGTCCTTGACGGGCTTATACATTCTTCTTGTTCTCCATCACCTATGAGAGGTTATTCGCATGAATAATTGAGCAGTCAAAAATCCTTAGAGTCAAAATAAAATCAACTTAAATCTGTCTGGCTTGTGCACAGTGAATAAAAACTGCTTTTGAGAATTTAAACTCCTTTTTAGACCTGTGTTGACGCCGAAGGGTATGCGGTTATTCATTAGACTGTGGCATGCTGTCAGGTAATAATTTTTTCAAGAGGTATGGGTTATGAAAATTATCTTGGTGTATTTTTTGTTTATGTTAACAGCTTGCTCTAGTACAAAAAAACGTATTGAAGTGGGGGCATTTGATGCTGATGGCCGCTGTCCATCGTTCCAACCAAGATATCCGAGTTGTGATATAAAATTTGGAAGTAAGGGTCTATCAGTCCTCAATTCTGTTTATGAAACTTTTGTAGGTGAAGGCGCTTTTGAGATAAGAGAGTTTAATATTAAAAAAAGTGGTGACAAGGAGTTTGAAATTGTTGGTCTGTCAAACAGGGGGCCGTTGACATCAAAAATTAATGCTGATGGTTTAGTTCGACTTGGGCAAGATCGTGAGGACGAAGAATTACGAAATGCCCATGTTGCTTCTTATTGTCATGCCGGTCGTATTTTTGAGAATCAGACAGTGCAGGTTGGTGATGAAGTCGAAATATAAGATCTTGAATTTTAGACAGAGGGTGAAATATTTCACTTTCAACTCTTTCAAAACAGTTCCCTGACCGCCAAAGTTCAGTGTCGCTAAAGCGGCTAAATTTTTTCAGGGCTGTCCGGCTAAATTTATCAAATGCAGCTAGCTAAAATCGGCCTTGGGTTGGCGGCTCCAGCGACAGCCTGGACAAG
>JBMOJS010000094.1:0-10014 GCA_049315665.1 Pseudobdellovibrionaceae bacterium
GGCACGACCTTGCGCTCTTGGACGAAATCTTTTTAGTACAGGCCCTTGATCTACCCAAATCGACTTAACGTAAAGTTTATCAATATCTATAACTTTTTTGTATTCAGCGTTTGCAACTGCGGACTCGATTAATTTCTTAACTAAACTAGCAGTTTTTTTATTAAGAAAAGTAAGATCCTTAACCGCCTGGTTAACATCTTTACCCCTTACTACATCTACTACTAATCTAGCTTTTTGAGCGCCAACTCTTGCATATTTTAAACTAGCTTTAACTTCCATCTCTACCCTCGCCTACTTCTTAGCCGCAGCAGAAGCCGCTGGAGCTGCTTTTTTTTCTGCATGACCATGAAAAGTTCTTGTAGGAGCAAACTCGCCTAGCTTGTGCCCAATCATATTTTCAGTCACATAAACAGGAACAAACTTTTTACCATTATGTACCGCAAAAGTCAGCCCTATAGTCTCTGGAAATAGTGTTGAACGACGAGACCAAGTTTTAATAACTTTTTTATCATTTTTTTGTATTGCATTTTCAATTTTTTTAGAAAGATGCAAATCAATAAATGGTCCTTTTTTTACCGAGCGTGCCACATTGAACTCCTATTTTCTTCTCTTAACTATCGAGGAATTTGTGCGTTTATTATGTCTGGTCTTGTAACCCTTGCTAGGTTTACCCCAAGGAGTTACTGGATGATGTCCCTTACCAACACCCTCACCACCACCCAATGGATGATCCACTGGATTCATGGCCATACCACGAACTGAAGGCCGAATACCACGCCAACGAGATCTACCTGCTTTACCAAGGGAAATATTTTCGTTATCGGTATTTCCAACCTGTCCAATAGAAGCTCTACAAACAGAAAGAACTTGCTTAAGCTCACCAGAAGGGAGTCTAACTTGACAATATTTTTCGCCTTTACCAGCAAGAACAGCACTCGTACCTGCTCCTCTGCAAATTTGCCCGCCCTTACCAGGACGCAACTCAACATTATGAATAGCTGTTCCTACAGGAATTAAAGCCAAAGGCAGAGAGTTTCCGGGTTTTATATCTGCTTTATCGCTAGATAATACAGAGTCTCCAACATTAAGCCCTACAGGTGCAATTATGTAGGCCTTTTCTCCATCCAAGTAAGAAAGCAAAGCGATTCGACAAGTTCTGTTTGGATCATACTCTATAGCAACTACTTTAGCTGGCACGTCCACTTTAATTCTTTTAAAATCAACCAATCGGTAGCGCCTTTTATGACCACCACCAATATGGCGCATAGTGATTTGTCCGTGATTGTTTCTGGCTGACTGCTTTCTTAAAGCGACAGTCAAAGATTTCTCAGGAGTTGATTTAGTTATTTCAGCAAAATCAAAGCCAGCTGCAGTTCTCAAACCATTAGATCTGGGACTATACGTTTTAATTCCCATTTACGCCCCCTCAAACAAGGCAATTTTTTCGCCTTCTACTAACTTAACATAGGCTTTTTTCCAATACGGAGCTTTTATAAGTCCAAACTTGGAATTTTTAGTATGCCCACGGCAAATGTTGGTTCTTACGCCATCTACTTTTACTTTAAAAAATTTCTCTACAGCTGTTTTGATTTCTGATTTTGTAGCAGACAAATCAACCTGAAAAACATAGACACCTTCAGCATTATGGTATGTATTTTTTTCTGTAACTAATGGTGCCTTGATTACATGTCTCATTTTTCACCACCCAATTTGCAACGACTAATAACTTCAACCAAGCTGCTTTCTGTTAAAACAGCAGCATCGTACTTTAGAAGATCAAATACATTTATCCCTTTTACAGGAGAGTATTTGAAAGTTTGCAGATTCTTTGAAGCTCTTTGAAAAGAAACATCAGGAATAGTATCAACTAGAACTGCTTTCTTAAGACCAAAAGAATTCAGTCTTTTAAATAATTCAGCGGTTTTTCCATCAGATTTCATATCTTTAACAATGAAAATCTTTCCTTCACTGAACAAGTGAGAAAGTGCCATAGTTAGACCTAATTTTTTTATTTTTTTAGGCAATGCATAAGCATAGCTTCGAGGCTGAGGTCCAAAAATAGTTCCACCACCTGGCATTAGAGGAGAGCGACTAGACCCCTGCCTAGCATTTCCAGTTCCCTTTTGTTTAAAAGGCTTTTTGCCTCCACCACTAACAAGACCTTTAGTCTTAGTCATGTGAGTTCCCTGTCTTCTTGAAGCCAATTGCCATCGAACAACTTCATGAAGAATTTCTTTTTTTACTGGTGCTTCAAAAACATCAGAAGCCAGGTCTACCTGACCAACTTTTTCTTTTTTCCAATTTAACACGCTTACTGTAGCCATAATTATACTCTCACCAATTTTACTAAAGTGTTTCTTGATCCAGGCACTGGACCTTTAACAAACAACACATTTTCAGCTGTGTTCACTTCTACAATTTCTACATTTTTGACAGTAACGACTTCATCCCCAAGGTGCCCAGGAAATTTTTTACCTGGCATTACTCGACCAGGCCAAGTTCTATTACCAGATGAACCTGGTCTTCTATGAAATTTAGATCCGTGAGCCCCAGGACCACCAGCAAAATTCCAGCGCTTCATAACACCGGCAAAACCTTTACCTTTTGAAGTCGCTGTTAATTTAACAAGATCGCCTTTAGTCAGGCTTTCAATCGACAACTGATCACCTAGAGCAACACCCTCAGGAAGAGGTAAACGAAGCTCCTTGGTTTGCTTAGCTCCATTCTCAAAGCCAGCCTTAGAAAAGTGCCCTATTTCAGATTCATTGCTGTTTTTAGCTTTTTTCGCACCACAAGCTAACTGCAAAGCATCGTAACCATCAGAATCTTGTGTTTTAATCTGAGAAACATACCAAGGCTCATAACGCAAAACAGTGACCGGCAAAGCCTCACCATTTTCATTGTAAATGGTTGTCATGCCTTCTTTGAAGGCATACAATCCATTTAGCTTTAGAGTTTTTCTGTTCTCTACAGAAGAATTTTTTTCACTCACATTTCACCTCTAAATAGCAGACAACTTAATTTCTACATCAACACCAGCAGACAGATCCAACTTCATAAGTTGATCAATTGTTTGTTGCGTGGGTTCTAAAATATCCAACATTCTTTTATGTGTTCTAATCTCAAACTGCTCGCGTGATTTCTTATCAACATGCGGAGATCTAAGAACAGTGTATCGATTGATGCGAGTCGGAAGAGGGATTGGCCCTGCCACCTTAGCACCAGTTCTTCGGGCTGTTTCAACAATCTCTTTTGTAGATTGATCTAAAAGTTTGTGGTCAAAAGCTTTTAACCGAATTCTAATTTTTTGACTTTGCATATTTTTCTCTTCTTTTTAAGCTTAAATTAACCTTTTAACACTTATATCAAAAACACTAACTGTTTTACGTACTTGCCCCATCGAAAATGAAGTCAGATAAAACGTCTTGCGACGAGACTTATACTTGACTCAAAAGCATCTATGCTTTTGCTGACTCACTTTTTGAAAGAAAGTACGCTGAGGAACGGAATATGCTATGAAAACAAAATCTATGTCAAAAGAAAAATATTATTTTTTTAAAGACGTCCCAATTTCTTTAAAACCTCTTGTTTAACCTTTGCCGGAACAACTGCATACTCTAAAAACTCCATGCTAAAAAATGCCCTACCTTGACTCAAACTTCTAATATCGGTAGCATAACCAAATAGGTTGGCTAGAGGAGCCTCTGCTTGAATGACCTGACCGCCACCAGCCTTAACGGACATAGAAAGTATCTTGCCGCGTCGAGAGTTTAAATCACCAACTACATTTCCAACAAAATCATCGGGACTTGTAATTTCTAGTTTAAAAATAGGCTCTAAAAGTTCGACAGAAACTTTTTTCACGGCCTCACGAAAAGCTAAAGACATGGCCGCTTTAAAAGCCATTTCATGGGCCATATCGGTTTTAACAACTACAGCCTCCAATATTCCCTTTAAACCTATCATTGAATAGCTCGCTAGAGGCCCCACCTCTGCAGACTCACGAAAACCAGATTCAACAGATTTTGCCAAATCTACAGTAAAATCACGAGACACAGCAACATTGGATTGATACTGCACAGGAGCACTTCGATCGCTGTTTGGCTCAATTCGTAGCACAACCTTAGCATACTGAGACTCGCCAGCCACCATACGTTCGTATTCATATTCAACACTGACCGCAGAGGTTATTGTTTCACGGTATGAAACCTGAGGCTTACCTATATTAGCTTGAATTTTATGTTCTCTCAAAAGACGATCAACTAAAATTTCCAGATGCAATTCACCCATACCTGACAAGAGCATTTGCCCTGTTTCGGGATCATTTCTAAGTCGACAAGAGGGGTCTTCCTTTTCTAACTTTTGCAATCCTTGAATCATTTTCTCTTGATCCGCAGAAGATTTGGCCTCAACAGCAATCGCGATGACGGGCTCGGGAAAGACGATGGATTCTAAAACAACAGGATGTGAAGAATGACATAAAGTATCCCCAGTTCCTGTAAATTTAAGACCAACCACAGCACCTATATCTCCAGCTCTAATTTTTTGCACTTCTTCCCTAGAACTTGCATGCATTTTAACTATTTTCTGGATGCGTTCTTTTTTTGCTGTCCTAGGATTTAAAAGTTGGTCACCAACAGCAACTTCACCTGAGTACACACGAATATAAGTGAGTGTTCCTGCAAATGGATCATTTGCAATTTTAAATGCCAGCGCAGCCACAGGTTGATTAAAATCCGTTTTACATACAATGACTTTATCTGATTTGTCGGGATCATGACCTTCGATTTCAGGAACATCTAGGGGGGAGGGTAAATAATCAATAACCCCATCTAACAAAGGCTGAACACCTTTGTTTTTAAAAGAAGCGCCACAAAAAACAGGAACCGCCTTCAAACTCAACGTGCCTTTCCGAAGAGCTGCTTTCAATTCAGCCACCGAAGGAGTGTCACCATTTAAATACTTCTCTAAAAGGATGTCATCGAACTCAACAATTTTTTCTATAATTTCAATTCTATATCTACTCAGTTCTGAACTAAGCTCTAAAGGGGCCTCTTCAATTTGAAAATTTTCCCCTAACCCAGCACTTGTCCATACATAAGCTTTATTTTCAATGAGATCAAAAACACCCTTAAAAGTATCTTCGGCACCTAAGGGCACCTGTACAGGTATTGGATAAGCTCCCAATCGTTCGGTGATGGATCTTACGCTGGATACAAAATCCGCCCCAGTGCGATCCATTTTATTGATAAAACATATACGTGGCACTTTATACTTATCGGCTTGTTTCCATACCGTTTCTGATTGTGGCTCAACTCCATTAACCGCATCAAATACAGCAATTGCCCCATCTAAAACACGTAATGATCTTTCTACTTCAATAGTAAAGTCCACGTGCCCTGGGGTATCTATGATATTAATTCTATGATTTTTCCATACAGCAGTAGTAGCAGCAGAAGTGATGGTGATTCCCCGCTCTTGCTCTTGAACCATCCAGTCCATAACAGCAGCGCCATCATGAACTTCACCCATTTTATGACTTTTGCCAGTATAATAAAGAATTCGCTCTGTGGTCGTTGTTTTACCCGCATCAATATGAGCCATGATGCCGATATTTCGAGTGAACTGTAAGTCAGCTATAACTTGAGGATCCTGGGCTGACATTAGGTACAATTACCAATTGTAATGTGAAAAAGCCTTATTTGCTTCAGCCATTTTATGAACATCTTCTTTTTTCTTGATTGAATTGCCGCGATTATTAAATGCATCTACAATTTCAGCAGCTAATTTTTTAGCAAAATCTTTTTCACCACGATTGCGAGAATATTCAACCAGCCAGCTCATTGCCAAAGAAAGACGACGAGTCGGACGAACATCAACAGGAACTTGATAAGTAGCTCCACCAACACGACGAGAACGAACTTCAATAGAAGGTTTTACATTTTCCAAAGCTTTTTTAAGAACATCCAATGGTTCTTCAGCTTGTACTTTAGTTTTAATTTCTTCCAAAGCTCCATAAAATAGCTTTTGAGCAGTAGCTTTTTTCCCTTGCAACATCATTTTATTAATAAATTTAGCAACTACTAAATCTTTAAATATAGGATCGGGAATAATTTCTCTTTTAAATGTTCTTTTACGACGAGACATGAATCAATACCCCTTATTATTTTTTTGGTCTTTTTGTTCCATATTTAGAGCGGGCGCGCAAACGTCCATTAACACCTTGTAGATCTAACACTCCACGAATGATGTGATAACGAACACCTGGCAAATCTTTAACCCGGCCTCCGCGAATAAGAACAACACTATGTTCTTGTAAATTATGACCAATTCCAGGAATGTAAGAAGTCACTTCATAGCCATTAGACAACCTTACACGAGCGACTTTACGAAGTGCAGAGTTTGGTTTTTTTGGTGTTGTTGTATAAACACGAGTACACACGCCACGTCTTTGAGGGCAAGACTTCAATGCGGGTGATTTTGTCTGGTTTTTTTGAACTATACGTTCACTTTTTATCAACTGATTAATTGTAGGCACGCCTTTTACCCCTATAATTTAAATTTCCTGAGCACATTCAAAATAAGTCCCACCGCAGGAAGATGGTGGAACTTACACTCTTGACCACAATCGGTCAAGATTTTTAGTTTAACCCGTTGTTGCTGTGGCTGCTATCCCAGGTAAGGGTGCAAAAACAGCATCATCATCCTCATGAACTACGACCTTCCAACGTTTGTAGGATGTTAAGCCCGTACCCGCTGGAATCAATCGACCCATGATAATATTTTCTTTTAAACCTCGTAATTGGTCTGTTCTAGAGTTAATCGCGGCATCCGTCAAAACTTTTGTAGTTTCTTGGAAGGAGGCTGCAGATATCCAGCTGTCAGTACTTAAAGATACTTTAGTAATACCCAAAAGAAGCGGATTAAAAGTAGCTACTTGCCCACCCTCTTTTAGAATACGCCCATTTTCTTCTTCAAAAGAAACTCTTTCAACCTGTTCACCAGATAAAAATCGAGTATCCCCAGCATCTTTGATTTCTACTTTTCTAAGCATTTGACGAACAATCACTTCAATATGTTTATCATTGATGACAACACCCTGTAAGCGATAAACATCTTGAATTTCGTTGGCCAAATAGGCCGCCAAAGCTTTAGGCCCTAATACTGCTAAAATATCGTGGGGATTAGTTGGACCATCCATCAAAGCCTCTCCAGCTTTAACATACTCACCCTCACGGACACCAACTTGCTTCCCTTTTGGAATTAGATACTCACGCTGCTCTCCGATTTCAGGCGTAACAATAACTCTTTGTTTACCCTTAACGTCTTTACCGAAAGTCACATATCCATCAATTTCAGATATGATGGCTGCTTCTTTTGGTTTACGAGCTTCAAACAACTCTGCAACCCTAGGTAAGCCCCCAGTGATGTCGCGTGTTTTAGACGCCTCTCTGTGGATCTTAGCAATGACATCCCCTGCATGAATCTCTTGCCCATCGTTCACCAAAAGCTGAGATCCTACCGGAATTAAATAACGAGCAGGAATATCCCTACCAGGTAAATTAACAGGTTTATCATTCACATCTGTTAAGTAAATAGTAGGCTTAACTTCTGTAGATTTACTTTCTGTAACCACCTTAGTTGCAAAACCAGTCACGGGATCGATCTGCTCTTGCAAGGTCGTTCCTTCATCAATATCGTGGTATGAAACTTTAGCAGAAACTTCAGCAATAATTGGATTCGAGTAAGGATCCCATTCAACAACGGAGTTTCCTTTCACGACTTTATCGCCTTCTTTGTAATTTAAGATAGCTCCATAAACAAGTTTGAAGCGTTCACGTTCGCGTCCTGCTTCATCAATAACTAAAACCTCGCCTTTACGGTTCATTACTGTCAACTTGCCTTGACGATTCACTACAGACTGAACATTGAGAAGCTTAATAACACCGTCATATCTTGTCGTGTGCACAGATTGCTCTACGGCACGAGAAGCCGCGCCACCCAAGTGGAATGTTCTCATTGTCAACTGAGTACCAGGCTCACCGATAGACTGAGCAGCAATAATACCCACAGTCTCACCTAAGTTTACTGTTGCTCCACGAGCTAGATCACGTCCATAACACTTAACACAAACTCCACGCAAAGACTTACAAGTCAAAGCAGATCGAATAGCCACTTTATCAACATTCAACTCTTCAATCTTTTTAACATTGGTTTCTGTGATTTCTTGTCCAGCACGCACTAGGATCTGATTGTTGTAAGGGTCTAAAACATCCTGCAATACAGTACGTCCTAAAATACGATCACCAATGGGCTGAATAATTTCTCCAGCCTCATATAATGGAGTTACTTCGATGCCATCTTGCGATCCGCAATCAATCTCGGATACAACAACATCTTGAGCCACATCCACCAATCGTCGTGTCAAATAACCTGAATTGGCTGTCTTCAAGGCTGTATCAGCCAAACCTTTACGCGCGCCATGAGTAGAGATGAAATACTGAAGAACAGTTAAACCTTCACGAAAATTTGCAGTGATCGGTGTTTCAATAATCTCACCAGATGGTTTCGCCAATAATCCCCTCATCGCGCCCAACTGACGGATTTGATTCGCAGAGCCCCGGGCTCCTGAGTCTGCCATAATGAAAATAGGATTGAAAGATGGACCAATAGTCTCTTTACCATTCACGATAAATTTCCGTTTTTCAATTTGACTCATCATCTCTTTGGCAACTTTATCCGAAGTCTGAGCCCAAATATCCACTACTTTGTTGTAGCGCTCCCCATTGGTAATTAAACCTTCATCATACTGTTGTTGAATTTCCTGAACTTGTTTTTCAGCATCAGACAACATAACTGTTTTTGATGCCGGAATAACCATGTCATCAATACAAATCGACATGCCCGCTAAAGTTGAATATTTAAAACCAAGCTCCATGATTTTATCAGCTAAAATACACGTGGCTTTAGCTCCCGCTAAGCGGAATGTTTTATCGATTAAAGCTGCAATTTGCTTTTTATTCATGACCGTATTGACTTCCGAAAATGGAACTTCTGGAGGAACAATGTCCGACAGAATAGCTCTACCTACAGAGGTGTCTTGCAATTTTCCATTGATTCGTACTTTACAAGCGGCTTGGATATCGGACAAACCTGCTTCATAAGCGTACTGAGCTTCTTGAACTGAAGCGTATATTTTACCAGTTCCTAAAGCTGCTGGACGAACCCGAGTCAACCAGTACATACCTAAAATAATATCTTGTGAAGGATTGATAATTGGTTTCCCGTTGGCTGGAGACAAAATATTATTTGTCGACATCATCAAGACACGAGCCTCTACCTGAGCCTCTACAGACAATGGAACGTGAACCGCCATTTGGTCACCATCGAAATCTGCATTGAATGCAGTACAAACCAATGGGTGAAGCTGAATGGCCTTTCCTTCATGCAAAACCGGCTCGAAAGCTTGAATACCCAATCTGTGCAATGTTGGCGCACGATTTAAAAGAACAGGGTGCTCTTTAACAACATCTGATAATATATCCCAAACTTCCACTTGTTCTTGATCAACAATTTTTTTAGCCTGCTTGATTGTTGTAGCAAAGCCTTTTTCTTCAAGCTTGTTATAAACAAAAGGTTTAAAAAGCTCTAAAGCCATTTTTTTTGGCAAACCACATTGATGAAGTTTCAAGGTTGGTCCTACCACAATGACCGAACGTCCAGAATAATCCACTCGTTTACCAAGTAAATTTTGACGGAAACGACCTTGTTTACCTTTTAGCATATCGCTTAAAGAACGAAGAGGACGCTTATTTGGTCCCGTGAAGGTTTTTCCACGTCGACCATTATCCAACAAAGCATCAACGGCTTCTTGAAGCATTCGCTTTTCATTTCGGATAATAATGTCGGGAGCATTCAACTCTTGCAGTCTTTTTAAACGATTATTTCTGTTAATCACTCGGCGATACAAATCATTCAAATCAGAAGTTGCAAAACGACCACCATCCAAAGGAA
>JBMOJS010000095.1:0-10014 GCA_049315665.1 Pseudobdellovibrionaceae bacterium
ATTTTTCGCTGATTTTTGCCTAATTTGGGGAACATCTAATATGAGTCAATTCGACCTTTGAAAATGATGGTTGCATTTTAACTAGCTATCAAATGCTTGGTAACAGATAAATATTGTTTATTTCCCACAAACCAAATGTTGGTGGTATGAGTTTTCGGATAGTCTCTTATCACCAACTTTGGGCTCTGTGATAAATCACAGAGCAATAGTCTTCAAAGTCATGCAAGTGGTTTGAAATAATACTTTTTAGGATCTCGGGTTTAACAGCTTCATAGTCATGAACTGAAATGTTTCTAAAGCCCACCATAGAAATCATTTTTTTCATCAAAGTTTGATCTATGACTTGATGCTTGTGAAGAATTTCAAAACATTGTCTGTATTTATTTGGCAGCCCCAAACCTTCTTTGGCAATCACCACATGGCCCATATCGACACAGGCTTGTATAGCGCGCTGTAAGTTCAATTCATAAATATTCTGAAGAAATAAATCATCTTTTTCTTGAGTTCGTGCTTTTTCAATCGCCGTTAGACAATTCTTAACAATATTGATTTTAGAATAGATAACATCTTTTTCAGCCATAGCGCTTCCGATGCAAAAGGTTTTTTTCTATGATTTCCCTGTCCATTTTAAAATCAATGTACATAGACATATATTTTATTTTCCATTGAACAAGAATGGTATCATCTTTGCAAAAAAGCAGTCGTCCTGTTTGCAAAACTTGGTGGGCAAATATGGGATCAATATCATTCAATTCTACCAACTGAATCTGTATATCAAATTTAAAATTCAAATCACGACTAAGCTGATATTTAGTTTCTAAGCTTACATTCTGTTTATAAAAAATGGCTAGATCAATATCACTTTCTTCGTTAAACCTTGGGGTATCAAAGGAGCCCATAAGATACAAAAATACAGCAGATTCGTCTAAGATATTAATTATCTGTGGAAGAACAAGTTTGGGCTCCATAAACCTATTTTCAGCCAAGTTGTATGAATATCAATATAATTCTATCCCCCGGCTCATTTATTAATATCAAAAGTTCCGACGGCGCTAATAATCGGTTTTGTGCTAAATAGTTCTTGCGCTAAGCTTTGCACCTGTTTTGATGTAATATCAAAATATTCATGGGAGCTATTTAAACTTTTGGTAAAATCCAATCCATAAAAATCATCAAACAGCAGTGTATTGCAAATAGAAGATTTTTTTTGCAAATGAATATCAAATTGCCCGGCCAAGTATTTTTGGGCTCTTTCTAGTTCAACAGGGCTAATTGGTGTGTCCACCAGCTTCGCAAATTCAGACTTTAGCATATCAATGGCAATGGTGGTTTTTTCAGGCGAACAGCCAATATAGGCACCAAAATAACCAGCTCCTAAGCCTTCCATATGAATTGGCGATACAGAATAAGCCAAGGATTTTTTATCCCGCAGTTCTAAAAATAAACGCCCACCCTGACCAGACAATACGGCTTCAATGACTTCTAAAACTTTGCGTCGTTCATCATTGATCTGCAGACCTTTATAACCAATAACTACATGGCTTTGCTCTTTTTTTAGAAATTGAAAAATGCGTTCTTCTTTTAAAATTTCAGTGGGGACACCAACCCTATCCGTTTTTGTTTTCGTTTTTATTTTTTCAGAGATTTTTTGAAATCGCTGAATCATTTTATTTTTATCAAACTGGCCCACCAAACAAAATGTCATAGGATTATTTAATGCCGAAAAATAAGACTGAATCATTGGCGCCGAAAGTTCTTTGACACTTTCAAGAGTTCCTAAAACATCCCGACTGTATGGATGATTGGCAAAAAACTTTTTGCTAAAATTCAGAATGGCCATTTGTGCAGGGCTATCGTTGCGTGACTGAATTTGACTTTGCATCATGGTTTTTTCACGCTCTAAAGTGCGATCTAAAAAAACAGGCCGTGTAAGTATATCTTCATAAAGGTCAAAAATCTCGTTTTCAAAGATACTTAAACATTCCAATCCCAATCCAATAGAGTTCCTGCCTCCGTAAGAATAAACATTGGCCGCTTTTTCATCCAAAAGTGTATGTATTTTTTCTTCTGAAAAATTCTGGCTGCCTAAAGACCAGCATCTAGATAACAATTCGGTTTGACCCTCGGCGCCTTTTTCTTCTAGCAATCCCCCTTTTTGCACAGATTTCAATACAATATGAGGCAAGTCGGATTGGTGTTTTAAAATTAAGGAATGACCATTGGCTAAATGAACTTTTTCAAGATCGTGTTTTTTATTGACCGCAGATGACAACTTTGAGGCTGTTAATTTTTGTTTTTTTATTTTTTTAATTTTAACACTTGGTTTTTTAGCTTCTTTTAAAGCTTTGCTTAGGTTTTTAGAAAAATCTTTCAAAAGAATTTCCGTTTTTTTCTTATCAGTTGAACTTAAAACAGCCAGTGAAAACTGCCCGGGCTGTAAATATTTTTTACCCGCCTTTAAAACTTTTTCAGTATCTAATTGATAAACTTGCTGAATGTATTTTTTAAAATAATCAGGATCTTTCATATAAAATTCATAGGTGCCTGCCTTGCGGGCCAACTGA
Organism: Pseudobdellovibrionaceae bacterium; assembly: GCA_049315665.1. Lineage (GTDB taxonomy): Bacteria > Bdellovibrionota > Bdellovibrionia > Bdellovibrionales > Bdellovibrionaceae > JBMOJS01. The sequence continues at coordinate 2,565 of JBMOJS010000095.1, forward strand.
TCCACGGTCTCTAAAGAATAAACCTCGTGGGCGGCGACATTAGTCACTGCTCTTTGCAGTTCAGAAAAGTCCACACCGTGTTGAAGTAGAATTTGAAATTCTTCAATCAAAATCGGCAAAATCTTTTCTAAATTTTCTGGCCTAAAATTCACTGATACGGCAAATAATCCATCGTCCAACAAGGGATAAGCAAAGCTTCCAACAGAGTTGACGTAGGGATTTTCTAATCTTAGTTTTTTTACCAATCTAGAAGTTTCACCACCACCAAAAATAGAGGCCAGCATTTCTAATGCTGCAATATCTTTGTGTTTCACATTGGGTATGCGCCAGCTTAAATACAAATTCGAATTATTAAACTCTGTTTTTTCGTATTTGATTCGAACAGATTTTTGCGCAGGCTCTTTTTGTCTGGGAAATTTTTTCAGTTTTCGTGGTTTAAAAATTTCAAAATATTTTTTGATGTTTTTTTGCATTTCTGCGGATTTAAAATCACCACTGACAACTAAAAACATATTTTCTGGAACATACCTTTGGTGATAATATTCAACTATTTTTTTTGCTGAAGTTTTACGAATAATTTTCTCAAAACCAATCACTGGACGTCCGTAATTGTGCTTTTTAAACACTGTAGAAAATAGCAACTGGCTGGCCTTGCGACCAAGACTGTCTTGGCCCATTTTTATTTCTTCACAGACCACTTCACGTTCATTGTCGATCTCCTGAGGGTCAAATTGGGGAAAGCCCATCATTTGCGACACCACATCCAAAGCCATTTCATCAAATTGTTTAGAAATGGTGACATAAAAAACCGTTTGATCAAATGACGTATAAGCATTCAGCTCACCGCCAGAGCTTTCTACGACTTTAGCAATCTCGCCGACCTTGTATTTATCGCTGCCCTTAAAAACCAAGTGTTCAATAAAATGACTGATGCCGGCCAGCTGGGGTGGCTCATCCGCGCTGCCAGTTTTAACCCACATTTGCACAGAAACCACGGGGGATTTGTGATTTTCGATCATTAATACTTTTAATTTATTTTTAAGTTGAATTTTTTTAACCATACACTAGTTATTCCCTTATGAAGTTTGGTATTTATGTGCACATTCCGTATTGTATTCAGCGCTGTCATTACTGTGATTTTGCCACTTACGAACAATCACAGATTTTGCCTCCCAATGACTATATCAAAATTTTATTGCAAGAAGCAGAACAAAAGAAACACTTTTTTCAGCCCCAAGAATTAACCAGTCTTTATTTTGGCGGTGGCACTCCAAGTTTGATTGCGGTGGATGGGATAAGAGCTGTTATTGATAAAATAAAGTCTTTGGGCTTTACATTCACTGAAAACACTGAAACGACGATTGAAATCAACCCTGCCACTGTTAATAAACAAAAGCTAGAAGCTTATCTTAAAATGGGCATCAATCGTTTTAGCGTTGGGGCTCAGACGTTCAACAACCTTCATCTAAAGATGTTGGGACGTGAGCACAATGCCCAGCAAACTTTAGACACATTAAACTTACTTAAAGCGGCACATGTGAATTATAACTTTGATATTTTATTTGCTTTGCCAGGGCAGACTCTAGAAGATCTGTCGTCGGATTTGGACCAAGCCCTCAGTTTAAATCCCAGCCATATCAGTCCCTATTGTTTGACTGTGCCTGAAAGCCATCCTCTAGCTAAAGGGCGGCCCCCAGAAAATGATCAAGTGCATATGTTTGAACGCATTCATACAAGCCTTTCACAGGCCGGTTTCGAACGCTACGAAATTTCTAATTATGCTAAGCCCTTAAAGGCCTCAAAGCACAATCTATTGTATTGGCAGCGTCAGCCGGTTTGGGGTTTGGGTTTAAGTGCCCACTCCTACAGCTTACAAGGTTCTTGGGGACAAAGATTTTGGAATCTAAAAAGTATCAATGACTACACCTTGCAAATTCAAAATGAAGGACACAATGTATATAAAAATTTAGATCATTGGAGCATGTTGGAGCAAAAAGAGGTCCTTAAAAAGAACGAAGCCCTGACCGACTTTTGTCATACCTCGCTGCGTCTGAGTCAGGGCTTATTGAAGGAAGAGCTCTTTAGCCACTTTCCTGAAAACAATGCGTTGCGAGTGATGGAAATTTTAAAAGATCTCGAAAATTCGGGACAAATTCGCTATAAAGATAACGCCTGGCAACTGACAGAGCACGGAATTTTAACCAGTAATTTGGTTTTTGAAAAATTAACCTTTCTTGAAAATGAAGTTGAATAACGGAGGAAGACACAATGTCTGAAGAAAACGGCAGCACACAAAATAAATCTGTGGAGCCAAAAGTGGATAATACAGAAATTTTAAAACACGAGGCTGAAAAATATAAAAATGACTTTTTATATTTGCGAGCTGAATTTGAGAACTATAAAAGAAACTCTATCAAAGAACGCTCTGACTTACTGAAGTATGGGGCCGAAAGGGTGATCCGCGAAATATTGGACGTGGTGGATAATTTTGACCGCGCTTTGCAAATTCAAGTCAATGCGGACAATTTAAATCAATTTGTTCAAGGCGTACGCATGACAGCCCAAGAATTGAAACAGGTCTTACAAAAAAGTGGTGTTCAAGAGGTTCCATCTGAAGCTGTGCCTTTTAATCCCAGCCAACATGAAGCTTTAGGCAGCGAACCTACAGATAAAGTTCCTGCTGGGCATATTTTCCGTGTTCATAAAAAAGCTTACAAATTGCATGAAAAATTGATTCGTCCAGCACAAGTGATTGTTGCTGCCGCTTTACCAAGTGCAGAAAAAAACGAATCTTCAACATAGGAATACACTTTGGCGAAAAAAGATTTTTATTCGCTTCTTAATGTCAGTCGGTCTGCTTCTGCGGAAGAGATCAAAAAAGCCTATCGCAAATTGGCGATGCAATACCATCCTGACAAAAATCCTGACAATAAGCAGGCTGAAGAAAAATTCAAAGAGTTTTCTGAAGCCTATGAGGTTTTAAGCGATCCTAAAAAACGCGAGATGTATGATCAGTTCGGCCATTCCGGGCCTCAATTTCAATCGGGACCTGGGGGAGCCAGGGGTGCCGGCGGATTTGGTTACTCCGGCGGCGGCTTTGGCGGCAATCCCGAAAACTTTCAGGATGTATTTGGTGATATTTTCGGCGATATTTTTGGTGGCGCCGGCCAAGGTCGAGGCAGCCCCCGCGGTCGTCGCCCTGCACCCAAAGGGGCAGATCTTAAATACACCTTGATTTTAACTTTAGAGGAAGCGGCTTCCGGTTGTGAAAAAATAATTTCTTTTGTTAGACAAAAGAAGGGTCGCGACGAAACAGCAAAACTGTCTGTCAATGTTCCCTCAGGCGTCAAAGACGGTCAGCGTTTAAAACTTTCAAAAGAGGGCGATTCTTCGGGTGCGGGTGATCCCGGTGATTTATTTGTAGTCATTCAATTGCAAGAACATCCTATATTTAAAAGGGTTGAAAATGATGTGTGGATGGATTTGCCGATTTCATTTGTAGATGCTTTACAGGGCACCTCTGTTGAAATCCCAACTTTAACTGGCAAGGTCATGCTAAAAATTCCGCCCGGTACAAACTCGGGACAAAACTTTCGCTTGAAAGGGAAAGGCTTTGCGCAGGTCAATTCTTTTGCAGCCGGGGATATGATCATCAAAGCACTGGTGGATATTCCTAATCAATTATCCAATGAACAAAAAGATCTTGTGGCCAAGTTAGCGAAAGAGTTGCAAGATACTCCTTTAGTAAAGGCCTTTAAAGAAAAAACTCAGCAAGTCTATCGGGGTAGAAAATGAAGCTGTCTTTAGTTTTAATTTTGTTTTTGGCAGGATGTTCTTCTTTCAACAACGACTATATTAAAACTCAACGGCCAGAATTGCGGGAGCAAAAAAATAAAGCGGGCAAAGGCAAGTCAACGACTCAAAAAAATGCTGTGGCCAACAAATTGGATTCTAAAACAAAAAGCGCAATACCAGCGGCTCCCCCTATTGTATTGGAGCAACAGTCTGTTATACCTGTTTCTGAGTCACTCGCTCAACCGCAGGAAACCATTGAAATCAATGATTTTCTAAATGACGAAGAAAATAAAAAACTGCAAAAATCTTTAGAAAATGTGAACACGCAGACCATTGGCGCAGTACTGCCTTTGACTGGTAGGTCTGCAAATATTGGCCAAAAAACCTTGCGCGGTTTGCAAATGGGTTTAGGTCTGCACTTGCCACAATCCAACTTTAAATTGGCAGTCATTGATAGCGAGGGCCTGCCAGACACTGCTCGCCGTGGAGTTGAAAAACTGGTCCAGGAAGATAAAGCCATTGCCATTGTCGGTAGTGTTTTAAGTAAAACTGCATCTGCGGTGTCAGCCAGGGCTGAAGAGCTTGGCGTACCTAATATTTCTTTATCGCAAAAGGCCAATATTACTGAAATTGGACCTAATATCTTTCGCAATTCCACCACCAGCGAAATGCAGGTACGCTATTTAGTCAAATGGTCCATGGAGTCTTTGGGCGCCAATAAATTCGCAATTGTTTACCCCAATGATGGCTATGGTGTTGAGTTTGCCAATTATTTTTGGGATGAAGTTTTAGCCCGGGGTGGAAAAGTCACTGCTGTACAAAGTTATGATCCTAAAGAAACTGATTTTAAATCAACTGTGCAGCGCTTGGTAGGCACCTACTATATAGAAGCCCGCATGGATCAATATCGCCTTATTAAAAAAGAAAAGGCTGTTGAAAATAATAAAAAGAAAAAGCGATCAGAATCTGAGAGTTCAGAAGACGACACTCTGCCAGCAATCACTGACTTTGATGCCATTTTTATTCCCGACAGTGCAAAAAATATGGGACAAATAGCAGCAACATTATCTTACACTGGCGCAAAAGGAATCAAAGTATTGGGTACAAACTTATGGAATACCCCGGACATTCAAAAGCGAGTAGGGCTTTTTTCTGGACAAACATATTTTGTTGATTCCATTCAAACACAAATTCCTAATCGTTTTTTTCAAGAGTATCAGGCAATTTACAAAGAAATGCCTAGTCCTTTGGAACTGCAAGCTTACGACACTGGTCTTTTATTAAGACAATTGATTGCCGCTGGCGCAAGCTCCAGAAAAGAGTTGGCTGAAGACTTAAGTCGGATCAAAAATTTACAAGGTGGACTTGGTCTATTAAATATTTCTCAACAAAGAGAAATCACTCGTCCTTTGTTTGGTTTTCGGGTGGATAAAAACCAAACTGAATTGGTTTCACGGTCCTATTGAACTAACGAAGACAGTTGCAACCCAGGATTTGCGGGTCAGGTCTTGGTTTTACGAAAAGTTACCTCTACTAAGATCGTATCGCCTTATTCTACCCATGGGTTTTTTAAGATTGAACTTTAAAAAACCCATGGGTCATTTTGAGTTCATCAAAGAACTGACTGTCTAACATTTAGACAGTTGTAAAGCATAAACCGTCTTTCATTTTAAGAGAACTTTTTAAAGTTTCCAGTTTGTCTTCATTGTCATTAAACGCAGTCTACACGATCAAAGTTGTAGATATGCTGTTATAACAATCCAAACGGATTGAGCTTTTTCTGGCATTAAAGATGCAAATCTAAAAGCAAGGGACACGCATAAGCTAAACACTGTTTCTTTTTGAGACAATTTTTAAATGAAAACGGGGTAAAAATGAAAAAATATTTTATATTAATATATCTAGTTCTTGTTCAAAATACTCAAGCGCAAGATAGTTTTTTTGTCGGCGCCACAATTAATGGTGAACCTTTTGAAAACGCCATCACCTGTGATGGAAATATGGTCATCGACCAGAATGGAACTACATGCAATGGGGTTTCAATTTCGAATCAAAAAACAAGAAGTAAGTCCGCAAAATCAGGTCCTTGTGGTAATTACCCTGTTCATAAACATTCAAATGGAGGCGGTCTTGTAGATACTCGTGCTACAGTAGCAGAAAGCGTGTATATCGCACCAAAGGCTGTGGTGTGTGGTAATTCTCGTTTGTCAGATCATGTTAAGCTTTTAGGTTCTGCCCGCATCAGTGGCAGTGTAAAAACCAGTGGCAATGCGATTGTGTCAGATGACGCGCAAATCTCGGGCAGTGTTGCTTTAGAAGATGATGTGCGTGTAGGAGGCAACTCCTCCATTTCTGGTTCTGCTAAGATTTCAGGCCAATCAAAAATTTTTGGTGATAGTCAAGTATCCGGTTCAGTAACTGTCTCTGGCGCATCTGAAATAAATGGACAATCACAGTTGTCTGGATCTGTAGAAATTGAGAATTCTACTATTGAAGATTCAGTTAAACTCAGTGGAGCCATCACAGTAAAGAAATCTCACCTTTATGGAAATGTGATCGGATCAGGAGGTGTCACATTTAGTAATGTAGCAATTAATCAGGGCATATATACTCGCGGAGTAATTTCTAATAATTCGACTCAAGATAGCACTGCTCAATAATAAAAGAAGGGGTATCAAAAATGAAAAAAACTATGCTTTATAGTTTAATGTTTGTAATTTCTGGGCTTGGTGTAGAAGCTTCCGCAACCGACGATTGTGTCGCAAAATTAATGGACAAACCTTACTGTTTTGGTCAAACGCAAGCTAAAGCTAACTGCAAAACTGAAAATTCGAAAGATGAAATAATCAGCTGCTACAAAGACTATTTTGAATCGGGTTATACTGACAGGAACCTTATCGCAGAGGCTTGTCTGGTGACGATCATCTATACTGATGATCCTAAAGACAAATCCCTTTGCGACGGTCAGACTAATAATTCCTTACCTTATAAAACACAACGACCGCCATCGAATAATGTGGCTCGTTAAGACTGAGTAATTCGGACTTTACAGCCTCTTTTAAAAGCCCCTCTTACTACAAGCTACTTCCGCTGCGGAAGTAGCTTGCGAGTATTGCGACAAAAGTAGTACTATTGCGACAAAATATGTCGCAATAAAAATCAGTATGGCGAAAGCCTCAGAAGTCGAAAATCGGATCATTCAAATCCTTGAAAAAGAAACTCATGGACAAAAAATATCTGAGTTAGCCACTGCTATGAACATGGACTCTGAAAACACGGCAGTCAGAAGATCACTTCAGAGAGCTTTGAAGTCTCTAGAGTATCAAAAGAAAGTCGAACCATAAGGGCAAGCTCGCGCACGGCTATATTTTATTACGAAAAACTCTGATGCACAAATCAAAATAGCAACCGATGGTGCTACATCAGTAATTAAAGAAATTAAATTGTCAAAAGAAGGTGAAAACCTTTTAAAGTATATTAGCCAACCAATAGTTCAACGCGAACCAGTAGGATACAATAAAAAGTTTTTAGAAAAGTATATTCCCAATAAATCTTCTTTTTTAAGTCTAGAGCAAAAAAAAGAACTTTTGGTTTTGGGACAAGTAGATCCATCTCAAAAACCTGCCGGAACCTATGCCCGAGATATTTATCAAAG
>JBMOJS010000096.1:0-10000 GCA_049315665.1 Pseudobdellovibrionaceae bacterium
AAGATGATTTTGTTTATGTTCCGCCGCGGGAACCTTGGATCAGTGGCGATCTGTCCAGAACGGTCACGGTGGTATCTGTAATATTAGGTATTGCTTTAACTGCCTTATTGATCGATAAAAACTCTAAACCCTAATGATTTTTATTTTATTGTTATTGATCTTTGCGTCCAAGCTGTCTTTAGCCTTTGTCGGCTTTCCTGTGGACGAATGGTCTTACTTCATTTTTCAAAAAGGTCTGCATCCTGTGTTTCATGCAGCCATTGTTGTAACGATTGCATTTCTTTTTTTAAAACAGAATCAGAAACAAATATTTCAACGTTATCCTGAAGGCAGTGGCTATCAATTTTACGTGCGGTGGGGTTTTTTACTTTTAGCAGGACTTAGTTTTTTGCAGTATTTTTTTAATGGCTCCGAAGACTCGTTAGTGATGTTGATGGCAGTGCTGCTAAATGTGTTTATATTATTTTTTGTGTATGGAATATGGGTGCCTAAGTTATGTTCAGCAGAAAAGATTTTAGCTTTTTTAAAAGTGGCGGCAACTGTAATCGTTGTTTTGTCTTTGGGATTTTACCTGATTGGTGCTGGCTTTGTTTTTAAAGGTGGCCGATTCGTTGGTATTATGAAACACATTCCCCACATGGTGACCGTCGCCACCTTGGCATTTAATCTGTGGGTGCAAGATTTTTTATGTTTACGTCGACGGCTATGGGCTTTGCTGTTTTGCACTGGTAGTTTTTGGTGCTTGCTATTGACCGGAACAAGATCGGCGTTATTGGCTTGTTTGGCTGCTGTTTTTTTTATGGTGGTGTTGCAACCTATTAAAAACAATCAGCAAAAATTTTGGCGTTGGTCTTTGGCACTGATGACTGTGACTTTCACTTTGTTTTTTTCTAAAACTGTTTTTGATTACACAGAGGCTGTGATTTTAGGTAAAGAATCTTTGATGAACCGCCAAGCCCAGGACGGTGTAGAAACTAGATGGGACGAAGTTCGTCGGGGTTTAGATATGTTTGAAAAAAGCTCGTGGTTGGGTTTGGGATTATTGTCTAAATACAATTCCAGCAATGCCGAAGATTCTACCGATCGTTTAGAAAAGTACAATTCGCAAAAAGATCCTCACAATTTTGTGGTTTCTGCAGGGGTAATCGGTGGCTGGGTATTTTTAATTTACGCCTGTTGGGGTTTGTTATCTTTGCTGTATAAAAGTATTATAGAGTTGCGGCATAAGGATGAAAATATGCGTTTTATTGCAATTTATTTATTAACACAATGGCCTATTTTACTGATCTATCATGTTCACCTTTCTGTTGGTGGCATGGCGGATCGAGTTTATTGGTTGCTGGCCGGATTATTATTTTTAAACAAAAGTTTAGCTCAAAAGGGAGTGTAAACATGTCATTCACCTTACACCAAGTTTTAGAATGGACTCAGGGGAAAATTCATCATTCTGTGCCCCATGCATTGAAAATGGATTTTTCTTTTTCAGGGATTGGCACGGACACCAGAAAAAATTTAAGTGGAAAATTATTTGTTGCCTTAAAAGGGGATCAATTTGATGGTCATGATTTTTTGCTTCAGGCAGAAAAAGCGGGGGCAGCGGCTGCTTTAGTGCATCAGATTCCTTCTGCTGCTACATCCTTGCAAATTCCATTGGTGCTTGTGGCGGATTCACTGGTCGGCTTGCAAAGTCTTTCACATCATTATCGTTTGCAAAGTAAAGCGCTTATTTTAGCGATCACCGGTTCGAATGGTAAAACCACCAGCAAAGAGTTTGCGGCGGCTATCATTGGCGCGCATAAAAAAGTTCACTACAGTCAGGGCAGCTTTAACAATCACTGGGGCGTGCCTTTTACTCTTTTGGATATACAGCCACAGATCGAGGTCGCCGTTGTAGAAATGGGTATGAATCATAGTGGTGAAATCAAAGACTTGGTGCAAATCGCGGAACCTGATGTTGTGGTTTGTACTACAGTGGGCCGTGCTCACATAGAAAATTTTGGTTCTGTTGAAGGTATTTCTGCAGCCAAAGAAGAGATCTACATACATGCTCCCGCGACGACGCAAAGAATTTTTAATCTAGATAATCCCTGGACAGAAAAAATGCACTCAAAGGCTGCCAAGCAGTATCCAAAGGCTGGGGTGTGGACTTTTTCTGCAGAAAATAAACAGGCAGACGTCTTTTTTAAAATTGAAAAATTAAGCATGCAAAGTTTAACTTTAAGCGGATCCATTCAAGGACAGCCAGGGCAAGTTGAGGTTCCCGTTTTTGGTGAACAAAACTTGTGTAATTTAATGGTGGCCTCTGCTTTAGCCTTGGCGGCGGGCCTAAGCCCAGAACAGATTTGGTTCAGTTTACCTTTGTGCAAAACCAACTGGGGACGCAATCAGTTGGTGAAGGTGGCTTCAGGGGCTGAGGTGATCTTTGATGGATACAATGCCAATCCTGACAGTATGGCCGCTTTATTAAAAAATATGCGTTTGTTGAAGAACTCGGGACAAAAAATTGGGGTTTTTGGGCAAATGTTAGAGCTGGGGGATATTGCAAAAGCTGCGCATCAAGAGCTTGCTGTCCAAGCTGTAGCTGCAGGTTTACAGCGGATTTATTTTATTGGGGCTTTGGCCGAAGTTTTTAAAGAAACTTTATTAGAAAATAATTTTGCAGGATCGGTGTGGGCAGAAAATGAGTTTTCAACAGCCATGGCCGACGATCTAAAAAAGCATCTATTAACCAATGACATTGCAGTGATTAAAGGTTCACGGGGTATGAAGATGGAGCGTTTTTTATTGGCCTGCGAGCCTTTAGATTTTTCCACTAAAGCCTAGTGTTTTTATATACTTAAAAGTTTGCACTTGCATTTGGTTGGGGCTTTATGTTAACCCTATTCTATATTCAATTCTAATTTAAGATGGGAAATTTTGATGCTATACCAGTGGCTCTATTCTTTGTCGGAGCAGTTTTCTCCTTTAAATATTTTTAGATACATCACAGTTCGAACCTTTATTGCTTTTTTTACTTCATTTTTGATTTGTTGGATTTGGGGTCCTTATTTTATTCAACGATTGAAACAAAAACATTTTGGCCAAAGCATTCGTGATGATGGGCCACAAAGTCATAAGAAAAAAGCGGGAACGCCAACTATGGGTGGTGGCCTAATTTTGATCTCGACAATGATCCCCTGTTTATTGTGGGTAGATGTAAACAATCCTTTGGTTTGGGGCGTTTTGTTGGTGACTTGGGGTTTTGGTTTGATAGGTTATTTGGATGATTGGTTGAAGGTCAGCAAAAAAAACTCCAAAGGATTGCCTGGGCGTGTGCGCTTGGCCAGTGAGTTTTTAATTTCAGCTGTAACCATTGCCGTGCTGATTCGTTATTTTAATTTATCTACGGTAGTTACCGTGCCTTTTTTTAAATCTTTGTTTTTTGATATTGGTTATTTGTACGTGGCCTTTGGTTCGCTGGTGATTGTTGGTACCGCCAATGCGGTGAACTTGACCGATGGTTTAGATGGGTTAGCGATTGTACCAGTGATGATTAGCGCTGCCACCTTGGGTTTATTTGCTTATTTTTCAGGCCACTTTGCCATTGCCAATTATTTACAAATCCCCCATGTGTTAGGGGCCGGTGAGTTGACTCCTATTGCCGCTACTATTGTTGCCGCAGGCATGGGATTTTTATGGTACAACACTTACCCGGCGCAAGTTTTTATGGGGGATGTGGGTAGCCTTTCCCTAGGTGGATTTTTAGGCACTATGGCTGTATTCACTCACAATGAACTTTTGATGTTGTTGTTGGGTGGGGTTTTTGTGGCAGAGGCTTTGTCGGTGATCACCCAGGTGATTTCTTTCAAGTTGACGGGGAAAAGAATATTTAAAATGGCCCCGTTGCATCATCATTTTGAATTAAAAGGTTTAACAGAGACAAAAATCATTGTGCGATTTTGGATCATTTCGATTCTTCTGGCCGTTTTAAGTTTAGCCACCCTAAAGCTGAGGTAGAAAAATATGTATAAAGAGTTGAGCGATTTAAAGGATAAACGAATCCTTGTTGTTGGTCTTGGTAAAACAGGCGTATCATTAGCCCATTTTTTAACCCAGTATCAGGCCCAAGTGACAGTGACAGATCACAAATCTAAACCTGAGTTATCAGCGCAGTTGGAACAATTGGGTGATTTACCCATCAAGTACGATTTGGGTGGACACAGTCCAAAAACTTTTTTGGCGCAAGACTTAGTCATTTTGTCTCCAGGTGTTCCTAGCAATTTGAAAATTTTTGAATATGCTAGGACGCAAAATATTAAAATCACCGGCGAGTTTGAATTTATTTCGGGCTTGATCAAAGAACCCATGATTGGCATCACCTGCACCAACGGCAAGACTTCAGTGGCTCGTCTGGCCGAAGCCTTTTTAAAAGAATCAGGAATCAAAACCTGGGTGGGTGGGGCCATTGAAAAACCTTTAACTGACTATTTGCGTTCTGAAGAAAAAGCCCAGGTGGTCATCGTTGAAATTTCTAGTTTTATGTTAGAACACTGTGATCAGTTTTGCCCTGCAAATATTATTTTCACCAATTTAGCAGAAAACCATTTGGATCGCTATCGTTCGATGGAAGATTATGTCAACGCCAAAAGAAAAATTTTTAAAAATACCAATCAAAATGTAACCTCTATTTTGAATGCTGATGACAATGCTGTGGTTGAATTGGCTCGCGATCCCGTGGTGCAAAAAGGTAAAATCATGTACTTTTCGCGCAAGGCTGCTTTAGAACCGCAGATCATGCATATCGGTGGCGCCATCAATATCAATGATGAAATTCGTGTACGTACAAAACCAGAAACAGAAGTTTATTCGATTAAAAATATGAAAATGCGTGGGCGTCATGCAGTTGAAAATGTTATGGCCGCTATTTTAACCGCTCGTGAGCATGGGGCTTCCCATGAGGCTATACAAAGTGTGATTGATACTTTTCGTGCTATCCCTCACCGTATTGAATATATACGTAAAGTGGGCGGCGTGATGTTTTACAATGATTCTAAGGCCACCAATGTGCATGCTGTCATGCGAGCCTTAGATACTTTTGATGAAAATGTCATTTTAATAGCTGGCGGTAAAGACACCAATTTGAACTATGAGCCTTTACGCAATGCTATTCGCAAAAAAGTTAAAACCTTGATTCTGGTGGGTGAGGCCAAAGAACGTATGAATCGTGATTTGGGTGACTACAGCGAAACTTTTTTAATTGGCACTTTTGAAGAAGCGGTGCTGATTTCTTACCAAAAGTCTAGGATTGGTGACACGGTTTTGTTATCCCCAGGTTGTTCTAGTTTTGATATGTTTGACAGTTATGAAGAGCGGGGCGATTATTTCAAAGAGATCGTGCGCAAATTTAACTAATTAAAAGCTTTTCAGGCTTTGATCCATGGATGAGGAGAAAAAAGTGATGTTGCAAAAAAGATATTTTTCACAATTGAAAAAGCTGGGCGGGTTGTTATTCTTATTAGCCTTGCTTTCTGGATGTGCTTCCCACTACAAAGCCCGAATGGAGCAAAGAGATAAAGCCACTACAGCTTCGGGTTTGTATTGTGATTTTGTAAACGGAGATGAATATACAGATACAGATATTGAGCTGAATCTGCGAGTGGCTAAGCGCTGTGAGGCTGGTGAGCCCCCATCATTAACTGCTTATAAAAATGCCTCTGACAACCGTGGAGTGATATACTGTTGCAAGGCCAATGCAAATGCTGTTACCCCCAGTAAAGGTAAAAAATCTTCAGAGGCCAACAGTAAAGAATCCAGTCCAGCTGTTGTAAAAAACTCTGAGGCGGCAGCTGCAAGTGCTGTGCTTTCGAACAAAGAAGTCAGTAAGCCAACAAATTCAGATAAGGCCGAGCCGCCCACTTCTGATATCGATGGTTTATAGAATATTTAAAAGTGAAGAGCCTTGAATTTTTTAAATTGAATTCGAATCTGTTTTTAGCTTTGGTAGCCCTTTTGGGTATTGGCCTAGTGCAGGTGTATTCTTCAAGCTATATTTTTGCAGTAGATACGTATGGGGATGGGCTGTTTTTTTTTAAAAAACAGTTTTTGTTTTCTGTTTTAGCTATTTTTGTTTTGTTTGTAACTGTAAAAATACCTTGGGCATGGATTAAAAATTGGGGCTGGGTTTTTTGGATTTTGTCGTTTGTTTTGTTATGCATGACATTTGTTCCGGGTTTAGGTGTTCGTGTTGGTGGTGCTATTCGTTGGATCAATTTGCCTTTCGGTCTGCGTTTTGAACCCGCTGAATTATTAAAAGTGACCTTTGCTTTGTGGTTTGCTTCGCTGGTGCACAGAAAAGAAAATTTTTTACGCTATATGCACTGGTCCGTTTTAGCTTTTTTAACTTTCATTCCATGGCTTGTGCTTTTAAAACAACCTGATTTTGGTACATTTATTATTATTATTTCAGTGGGCTATGGCCTGCTGTATTTGCATGGGCTGCCAGTCAGGTATATTTTGGCTAGTTTTGTGCCAGCCATTCCTGCTTTTTATTATCTAGTGATGAATGTGCCCTACCGACGTCAAAGAATGATGGCTTTTTTAGATCCTTGGGCTGATCCAGCCCAGATTGGATTTCAAGTGATTCAAAGCATGTTGAGTTTTCATTCGGGTGGTTTAACCGGAGTAGGATTTGGTCAAGGACAAGGCAAGTTATTCTTTTTACCCGAAGCTCATACGGATTTTACTTTGGCTGTGTTTGGTGAAGAGTTGGGCTTTATAGGCGTGCTTTTGCTTTTAACTTTGTATGGTTTTATTATTTATAAAAGTTTAAAAATAAGTTTAGCCACGACAGACCGTTTTGCAAAAACCATGGTTTTAGGTTTAACAATGACTTTTGGTCTATCTGTTTTTATTAATTCTGGCGTTGTTATGGGGTTACTGCCCACCAAAGGCTTGACCCTGCCTTTTTTAAGTTATGGGGGAAGTTCTTTGTTGGTGGTGTGTTTTATGTTTGGTTTGATTTTAAATGTAGAAAAAACCACAAGCAAAAATTCATACCAATAAGGACAAGTTGTAATATGAAAAAAAAAAATTATTATTATCGCTGGTGGTGGAACTGGCGGGCATATTTATCCTGGATTAGCTATAGGTCAGGCTTTACAAAAAAATGATCCATTGGTGCAGGTGCATTTTGTTGGAACGGCCCAGGGATTGGAAAGTAAAATTGTACCTAAAGAAGGCTTTCCGTTGCATCTGATCGCTAGTGGAAAATTAAATTATCCGGGACAAGTGGTAAAAAAAATAAAAACTGTATTTTCAGTTTTATGGGGATTTATACAATCTTTTATTTTATTAATAAGATTAAGACCTCAATATGTGATTGGGGTTGGTGGATATGCCTCTGCTCCGTTTGTGTTGGTGGCCAGTCTGTGCGGATATTCTACTAGTCTTTGGGAGCCCAATGCTCATCCCGGATTAGCTAATCGGTGGCTGTCGTATTTTGTCAAAAAGTGTTTTGTGGTTTTTTCTGAAGCACAAAATTTTTTAAAATGTAAAAATATAGAACAAGTAGGGATGCCCTTAAGGGCAGAGATCGAAAAATTCGCAGAACGACAAGATTCTATCTTTAAGGAAAAAACAGAGAGTGAGACATTTAATATCTTAGTTTTTGGTGGGTCACAGGGAGCACAAAAAATCAACGATGGCGTGGCGCAAATGTTGATGTCTGAAAAAAATATTTCTGATTTTTCTGTAGTGCACCAAGTGGGACCTTTGGATTTTGCAAAATATAAAAAAATCTATCAGGACTTTAAAAATGTAGAATGTTTTGAGTATATTTTTGATATGCCCCGTTATTACCAGTGGGCCGATCTAATTATTTGTCGTGGGGGGGCTAGCTCTTTGGCTGAAGCCGCTGCCTATGGGAAAGTGCCTGTTATTATTCCCCTGCCGGCTGCCGATGACCATCAGCAAAAAAATGCAGAAAGTTTATTATCTAAAAATGCCGCACTCATGATTTTGCAAAAAAATCTGTCTGTAGATACATTGCGCGAGGCCATTTTTAAATTTAAACAAAATCCCGCATTAAGAAAACAAGTGTCGACAAATATAAAAACTTTTTATACTCCTTGGGCTGCAGAAAAAATAGCAAAGGCGATTTTATCATGAAGTTGAATCAAGCTCGTTTTCATTTTGTTGGCGTTGGCGGCATTGGGATGTGTGGCCTTGCTGAATTATTATTTAATATGGGGGCTACCGTTAGCGGCAGCGATGCCGCAGAAAATGCCAATACATTGCGTTTGCAAGAATTGGGATTAAAAATTTATAAAGGTCACAAATCTTCTCAGGTAGAAAATGTGGATGTGGTGGTTTATTCTAGCGCCATACAGTTCACCAATCCTGAAATTGCAGAGGCCAGGGCCAGGCAAATTCCTTTAATCCCCAGGGCTGAAGCATTGGCTGAAATCATGCGCTTGAAACGTGGTCTGGCTGTTGCCGGGACTCATGGAAAAACCACAACAACGTCGATGTGTTCTGCCATTTTTTTACATGCCAATTTAAGTCCAACCATCGTGATTGGTGGCCGCTTTGATCTGATCAATTCAACCGCCTTGTTGGGCGAAGGCGAATGGTTGGTTGCAGAAGCCGATGAAAGTGATGGCAGTTTTCACAAATTAAATCCTGAAATTGGTATTATCACTAATATTGATTCGGATCACTTGGACCACTTTAAAACTTTTGAAAATCTACAAAAAGCCTTTGTGGATTTTGCGTTGAAGATTCCCTTTTATGGAACTTGTGTGGTGTGTGGTGATGATCCGCAAATTCGCCAGTGCTTTGATAGTTTTCCAAAAAGAATCATTTATTATGGTTTTCAAGAACACAATGATCTGATTTTGCAAGGCGCTAACGGCAAGTACTCTTTGTATCGCAATGACAAGTTGCTAAGAAGTAAACAAAAAATAGGTGATTTTGTAATGAATGTCCCCGGACAGCACAATGCTTTGAATGCCGTGGCTGCTATGGCTGCGGCTATGTCCACCGGGCTTGATTTTGCAACCTGCGCCCAAGGCATTGCCAAGTTTGTGGGTGTGGATCGTCGTTTTCATTTTAAAGGCGAAAAGAAAAATATTAAAATTTATGATGATTATGGTCATCACCCCACAGAGGTGCGCGCTGTTCTGCAGGCCTTTCGTGAAAAGTTTCCGCAGCAAAGGGTGGTGGTTTATTTTCAACCGCATCGTTATTCTAGGACTCAGCACTGTTGGCATGACTTTACCAAAGCTTTTATTCAAGCGGATTTAGTTTATATCGGGGATATTTATGCGGCGGGGGAAGCCCCACTGCCTGGTATTGATTCGGCCAAATTGGCCCATGATCTTCAACATCCAAAAGCCTTGCATGCCAATAAAGACAAAGCCTTATCCATGATTATGTCTGAATTAAAACCCGAAGATGTATTTGTGACTTTAGGTGCTGGGGATGGGTGGAAGTTGGGCATGGAAATTTTGAATCAACTTTAAAATGGAAATTCAAACTTCAATTTCTTTATTAAATTTCACGTCTTGGTTGGTGGGTGGTCAGGCTGATTTTTTTTGCCAGCCAAAAAATACAGAAGACTTTAATGCAGCTTTGCTGTGGGCTCATCAACAAAAACAGCCCATCACCATTTTGGGTGGCGGCAGCAATGTCTTGATTCATGATGCCGGAGTGCGGGGTTTGGTCATTAATAATCGCAAATTTTCGGGAATTGAAGTTATTGAAGACCCTTACAAACTAAAAATGACTTGTTTGGCGGGCACTGGAAAATCAGAAGTTCTAAAACAATTTTTAAAATATAAATTAGCACCAGCTCTTTTTTTAGCAGGACTGCCTGGCGATGTGGGTGGTGGTGTTGTGATGAATGCCGGCGTTTCAGAAAACTTTACTCCAAAAGAATTCGGCGAAATTGTTGAATGGATTGAAGTGGTGGACATAACAGATCAAGGTCATTTGCAGACTCGTCAAATGTATGCAGAAGAAA
>JBMOJS010000097.1:0-9960 GCA_049315665.1 Pseudobdellovibrionaceae bacterium
CATTTTACTTCCCAATGCTAAAATAGTTAAGGGATTTCAAAAAAATGTCATGCCGTCCTTTCAAGGTCAATTGAGCGAGTCCGAGCTTAATGCCCTGATTGAATACGTCAAAAGTTTGCAGTAGGAGAATTTATGTCAGATACAACAGTTCATGGTGACAATTATATCAATTATGAAAAAGGTCTGTGGTCCTGGCTTTCTTCCTTAGATCATAAACGTATTGGCATCCTTTACATGATTTCAGTTCTATTCTTTTTCTTGGTGGGCGGAATCATGGCCTTGCTTCTGCGCTTAGAACTTTTTTCTTACAATGTGGTTCAGGGCACGGGGGATGTTCTTAAAAATGGCGATATTTATAATCAGGTTTTAACTTACCATGGCGCGATTATGGTATTTATGGTTATCGTTCCAGGTATTCCAGCCATATTTGGTAACTTCTTTTTGCCCATTCATATTGGTGCTAAAGATGTGGCTTTTCCCCGCTTGAATTTGACCAGCTGGTACTTGTTCATGCTTGGGGCAATACTGGCTTGCACCACTTTCTTAACAACTAAAATTGATACGGGTTGGACTTTTTATACGCCTTATTCGATTCGTACAGGGACAGCTGTTGTGACTATGGTTGTGGCTGTATTTATTATGGGAATGTCTTCTGTACTGACGGGCCTAAATTTTATAGTCACAGTACATAAATTGCGCGCTCCGGGTATGAGCATGTATCGCATACCGCTTTTTGTATGGTCTTTGTATTCAACGGCAATCATTCAGGTTTTAGCAACTCCAGTGCTGGCGATCACTTTATTGTTGTTGGTGGCTGAAAGAGTTTTGGGAATTGGAGTTTTTGATCCTAAACTGGGTGGTGATCCAGTTCTTTTTCAACACTTCTTTTGGTTTTACTCGCATCCTGCAGTGTACATTATGATTTTACCAGCTATGGGAATCATTTCTGAATTGATTTCTGCCTTTTCAAGAAAAGTGATTTTTGGCTATACAGCTATTGCTTATTCATCTTTGGGTATCGCAGCTGTTTCGTTTTTTGTCTGGGGACACCATATGTTTGTCTCTGGACAATCTGCAACTGCCGGGATTATTTTTTCATTTTTAACCATGTTGGTGGGTGTACCAACAGCGATTAAAATGTTTAACTGGCTAGCGACTTTGTACAAAGGGTCAATTTCATTTCAATCTCCTATGTTATATGCTTTAGGATTTTTATTCTTGTTTGCAATTGGTGGTGTGACTGGGATTATGTTAGCAACGCTGCCTGTGGATGTTCACTTTCATGACACATATTTTGTGGTGGCGCACTTTCACTATGTGATGGTGGGTGGAACATTGATGGCTTTAATGGGTGGAATTTATTATTGGTTTCCTAAAATGTTTGGCAAAATGTACAATGAAACTTTGGCTAGATTGTCTTTCGTGCTGATATTTATTGGTTTCAACGTTACATTTTTCCCACAGTTTATTTTAGGTGCCATGGGAATGCCTCGGCGTTATTTTGACTATATCCCTGCTTACGAACCCTTGAATAAAATTTCTAGTTTGGGGTCTACGTTGATAGCTGCGGGCTTTTTTCTTTCATTGTATATTATTATTCAAGGCTTAAGAAAAGGCGCTAAAGCACCAAATAACCCTTGGGGAGCAAAAACTTTAGAGTGGACGGTACAATCGCCGCCTACTTTTCATAACTTTGAAGTAGAACCAGTTGTAACTGGGGGGCCATATGAGTACAGGTAATCACTCAACAGCAGAACATCAGGGCCACGTAGCACATCACTTTAAAAATGCTGAACATCAGTATTTAAGTGGTAAAGAGGGTATTTGGCTTTTTATGGTTACCGAGATTTTGATGTTTGGCGGCCTTTTTGTTGCTTATGCGATTTATCACTCTTTATATCCCGAAATGTTTTCTGAAGGTGCCAGTTCTTTAGATTGGAAGATGGGTTTTTTTAATACATTAGTTTTGATATTTTCTTCATTTACCATGGCTTTAGGGATTTTATACTGTCAAACCAATCAAAGAAAAAAAGCAGCTTTATCTTTGGCCGCAACTATTTTATGTGGCGCCATTTTTATGGTGGTGAAATATTTTGAATACACCCATAAGTTTCACTTGGGATTACTTCCAGGTACATTTTTAGATGTTGCTAAGGTGGGTGCTGAGCACGCCAATCTAGGTCTCTATTTTGGTTTTTACTATTGCATGACCGGTCTACATGGCCTGCATGTTTTGATCGGCATGGGGCTGATTGCATGGATGTTGGTACGCACCTTAAAAGGCGAGTTTAGTAGTGATTACTATATTCCTGTGGAAGGTGTTGGTCTTTTTTGGCACATTATCGATTTGATTTGGATCTTTTTGTTCCCACTTCTGTATTTAGTGGGCTAGCGAATCCATAGATTTAAAATAAAAGAGAGAGGGCAGATTATGTCAGAGCACAGCGAACATCATATAACTCCAGTTAAAACCTATGTGAAGGTTGCAGGAGCTCTTTTTATTTTAACTTTTTTAACTGTAATTGCGCACCAATTGCATTTGGGGGCTTTTGCTGCACCCGTGGCTTTTTTAATAGCAGCCATTAAAGCGGGCTTAGTCATTGTTTGGTTTATGCATATGAAACATGACACCTTAGTGAATAAAATTGTTTTTGCTTCAGGTTTCTTTTTCTTATTTTTACTTTTTTTATTTCCTGCGATTGATATCTTGACCCGAGTTTTTGAAAAGAATTCTCTTTAAGCTTTTCAATACGCTTGAGGTTTAAATAAGATATTCTGATTCTAGAATCGCATTGACCATTGGGGTGATTAAAAATACAACACCGGTCAATGTTGAAGCTTTATTTTGATCTAACAAAAATGGGTATAGTTATATTTGTTCTGCTAACAGGTTTAGCAGGATATGCTTCAGGCTATCAGATTGAAGTTCCATTTAGTTTAACCCACTTAATGCAAACAATATTTGGCCTATACCTATTGAGTGCTGGCAGCTTGGCATTGAACCAAGCGCAGGAATACAAATTAGATCAAAAAATGAACCGTACAAAAAACCGTCCGGTTGCCTCGGGCAAAATAAAGCCTGCTGCAGCTGCTATTTTAGCCTTGGGATTTATTTTTGCAGGTTTAAATTTACTTTATAAAATTTCTGAAACATCGGGATGGTTAGGCTTATTGACCGTCGTTTTGTACAATGGGGCCTACACTCTTTACTGGAAGCCTAAGTGGGCTTACGCCGCTGTGCCTGGAGCTATCCCTGGAGCATTGCCCATCACTGTAGGTTATGCGGCAACCAACTCAGATATTTTTAATTCCGAATCCATCTATCTGTTCATGATTTTGTTTTTGTGGCAAATGCCCCATTTTTGGGCCCTAGCTTTAAAATTTAAAGAAGATTATAGGTCTGGCGGAGTTCCTACTTTACCGGTGTCATTAGGGGTCGAAAAAACTTTATTTCAAATTGGCCTATATACATTTGTATATTTGGGTTTTGCTTTAGCGGCGCCATGGTTTGTTCATGCCAGCTGGATGTATATTTTGATAGTGATTCCTTTTGTCTATAAAGTCTTTTCGGAATTTATAAAATTCTATAAGTGCAAGGGTGAAAAGTGGTTTGCCTTTTTTATGTGGACCAATGTCAGCATGCTTGTATTTTTACTGGTTCCCGTCATCGACAAATGGAATTTTTTATTTTTTAATTCCAATTAGGGTCAATTGCTTAAATAAATTCTGCAGGAGTGTCTGGTTGTTTGTAAGGATGAGCGGCCATAAATTCAGGCAACTTTATGGCCGCCTGATTGATTTTTTCTACCAATGGATACTTTTTAAAATCAAAATTGTAGCGTTGGGCAGAAAACACCTGGGGTATTAAAAAAACATCAGCTGCAGTGACTGTGTCTGCAAAACAATAAAGTCCGCTGGTTTTTTGCAATAAATTTTCAGTGGCTGTAAAACCGCGGTGAAACCATTCATGCACCCAAGCTTCTTTGGCAACAGTTGTAATTTGAAATTTCTGTTCTAAATACTCCAACACTTTTAAATTGGATAAAGGGTGCATAAAAGAATTTATATTTTCGCAAAATTGCCGTACTTGTGCTTTTAAAAAAATATCTTTTGGAAACAGCGCTGGTGTAGGTATCAAATCTTCTAGATATTCAATAATAGCCATAGATTGAGCTATAGACCTTCCATTATGAATAAGGGTGGGGACTTCGGATAAAGGATTTAGACGTTTATAATCTTCTGTGAATTGTTCTCCGCCCTGGTTTATCAAATGGACACCGCGATAAATATAGACTGCATTTTTAAGATTTAAAGCAATTCGAGTCCGATAAGAAGTCGAACTGCGAAAATAATTGTACAATACAAATTCATTCATCAGTATAGACTTCATCATGAAGATAAAACTTAGCCAAGATATTAAAATTACATTCCATGTCACTATAGTGATTTTATTTTTATTGTTTATACAAAGAGGTTTTTTTTTAATAACTGTGGTTAAGAAGCAGTTGCAGATTCAAGACTGGAATCTACTTACAAACTGTCTTTGGGTGGGTTTTCGTTTTGATTTGATGGTGTGGGGATTTTTATTATTGCCATTTGTGATTGCGCGATTTTTTACGATTGAACCATCCAGTCAAAATATTATTTTTCAAAAAATTTTTAAAATTTATTTGTTAGTAGTCGGGCATCTATGGTTTTTTATTCTGGCTTTAGATCTTCCTCATTTCTTACTGCATGGACAAAGAATATTCAGAAATGAATTGGATTTAGATAGTTTTTCAGTGAACTTGTCTATCGTACCCAAAGATTATTTGTTGCCCAATATGATCGCTATTTTTATTTTATTAGCGATATTTATCTACTTTTCTTTGTTGATATTTGCGAAAAATAAAACACAAAAGACATTTATTAATCATGTTATAGATCGTCCGCGAACATATTTTATTCTGAATAACCTGCTGCTTCTTCTTGCTGTTGTCTTTGCCTGTCGCGGGGGTACTTTTGCCCCTCACCACTTGCGTCGAGAAGACAGTTTTATATCTAAATTCAACTATTTGAACGAAACAGCTTTGACGCCAGCATGGACTTTCAGTAAGCTTGCACCGTAAAAAGATTGTACAGGTAACAAGTGCAATTCAATGAATATATTCATAGGGTGCAAAATAATTCTGAAATTTTTTAAAAAGGTATTTATATTGCAGACATTCGGGGAATGGGGAACAGGTCTTCAAAACTTTGAAAATATGAATAATAGTTAAAGACAAACATTGGGGGAAGTGTTTATGAAAATAGGGGCGGGGTATCATAAAATCACAAGTTCGTTATTGGCAATCAGTTTGATGACCGCAAGTGTGTCGCAAGCTTCTTGGCTGGGCCGTGTTTTTGATTCTGAAGGCAGCGGACACACAAAAGAAGAAGTTGAAAAAGCAAAAGCAAAAACACCAAAACCAGTTTCTTACCCAGTAGAGGCTTTTAAAGAGTCTGATTTTACAGATAAACCTTGGATGAAAGACTTTCGATACGTGATTGTGATCAATAAAGCGCAAAAAGGAAAAACTGCACAAAGAATCCGTGTCTATGAAAATGGGTATGCATTGAATTTAGGCAAAGACAGTCAGGGAAATGATGCAAGTAAAGTTTCTACAGGCCGTGAAACTTTTGAAATGGAAAGCGCATGGATTTGGAATCATGGTCCAGACAATGGTTCATACTGGTCCATAACCCCAACAGGTTATTATACTCCCGAATGGTTGAATAAAGATCACCGTTCCAGTTCATGGGACACGGATATGCCTTATGCAGTATTTTTTGATACAAAAAATGGTATAGCAATGCATGAGGTTCCGCCAAAAGGTTTTTTAGGCTTAGGAACCCGTCGTTCTGGTGGCTGTATACGTTTGCACCCCGAAACTGCACAAAATTTATTTGAACGTATTGAAAAAACCCGTGGTTCTGCTGTTCCAGTGATTGGTCGGGATGGCAAACCTGAATTAGATTCAAATGGAAAAGTTGTTTATAGAAATTATGGTTTTTTAAATGGACAAAAAATAGGGGCCTATAGTGCTTTGATTATTGTTCAAGACATCCAAGATTAAGGTAGAATTGTAAATGCGAACTGAATTGCAAGATCTATTAAATACTCCAGACTTAAAACGCGATCAACTTTGGGAAGATCGCTTTTTTGTTTCATTGACTCAAACAAATCTAAAAGTCTTGGATGAAACTCCACAAGTGGGTCCTGATGGCTGGCCCTATTTGCTGACTGAAATAGATCCCTCTTCTACAGAGTCTGCGCAAAAAATATTGCACTGGTTGTCTTTGCGTGGAATTGGTTTAGTGGTCAATCCTCACAAAGATTATCCAGATTTTGTATTTAATTACGGAATGATTTGGTTTTTTCGTAAAACAGGATTTTTCTATCAAAGAATTGAAAGGCCAGTAACAACAGGGCCCATTGAATTTTTTAAAGGCCAGAAGTTATATTCTGGCGCTCCGTCAGAAGATTATTTGCCACAACATGTTCGTACGATTATTAAAAACTTTTTTTTGGATCAAGGCATTTTGCGTCCACGCCTTTTAATGGTCAGCAATGACAATATTCATTTTGAACTGGCGCTGTCTATTGAGTCTTTAGGTAATCCGCCACAAAAAGAACATCTTGGCATTGCCGAAGCCGTCAGCTGGTTTTTACCAGCGCATTATCCCATGGTTCTTCTGCAAGAAAAAGACTTGCCCGGCTTTGTGGATTTGTAATTCAGTTCTTAGTGTTCAAACTCTGAATCTATTTCTCCTGGCGCTGGCAAAAGATCCATCAAACATTCGCGCCAGTAGGCCGGTGAGTCCTCGGTATAATCAACAGCCACATGATAGCCTTTTTTTCCCAATAACTGCGTGCGAGTAATAGTTCCAGCAATTTCTAGATTCATGTCTGATAGATGAATACTCACTTTATTACCCACTAAGCTATCTATGTTTAAATTTTTTCTTAAGGCGACTGGTATTAAGCTTTCTCTTTTCACAATCAACAATAAACCGGATGATGAAGCTTCAATCACCTCTGCATTTCTGGCAATTTTGGCTAAGTTTTCTAAGGATGATATAGAAGATACTTGTAAAGGTGTGATCTCTTTTCGATACGCATTTCTACGATTTTTACTGTTTTTAAGTCCCATATGATTTTACCAGCTTTCTGCAGCCTCCGTATTAGTATTCTAGTTCAGACTGCTTTTAAGCTTTTCGGTAGACCTAGACCAAAGTTGAGCAGAAAGAAAAATACGGATAGGTGGGGAATAAAATAGCTTAGGCACCCTTAGAGAATTCTTTGGGGTGACTCAGAATGGGAAGAGTTTCAATTGCTAGCTACAAGTGCCCAGCAACCATTCTTTCCAATGGAATGCGTGCTTTTGCCATCAAGTCTGCATTCAACTTTACTTCAGGGGATAAAGTTTTTAAAGCATTGCGGATTTTTTCTAGATTATTCAGTTTCATGTAAGGACAATTGTTGCAGTTGCAGCCGTCGTCTAATACTGGGGCTTGAATCAACTCCACATCAGGGCGTTTTTTTTGCATTTGATGAAATATCCCGGCCTCTGTCGCTACAATGAATTTTTTGGCGGGATTTGTTTCTACTTCTTTCAGCAAGTCGGATGTGGATCCAATCATCTGGGCAAATTGCAAAACGGATTCATCACATTCGGGGTGGGCAATGACCACAGCATCTGGATGCTGCAGAATCAACTGCTGCAGCTTTTTAGCATTGAACAGCACATGCACTTCGCAAGATCCCGACCAAAATAGCATGGGCCGATTTAATTTTTTAGATAACCATCTTCCCAGATGTTGATCAGGACCAAATAAAATTGTTTTTTCTTTGGGAATGGTTTGAATGATTTTTTCGGCATTCGATGAAGTTATAATAATATCTGACAAAGCTTTTACTTCTGCGCTGGAATTAATATAGGTAACCATGACGGCATCAGGATATTCATTGCGCCATTTTAAATATTTATCGTAGGGGGAGCTGTCCACCAAAGAACAACCAGCCGCCAGATCAGGGACCAACACGGTTTTGTTTGGATTCAGTATTTTCACACTTTCGGCCATAAAGACTACGCCAGCCAAAAGAATCACATCGGCAGAGGCTTTTTGCCCAGCTTTGGCTAAATAATAACTATCGCCCACTTCATCTGCGATATCTTGAATATCGCCATCTTCGTAGTAGTGGGCCATTAAGATGGCATTTTTATCTTTTTTTAACTGAAGAATTTCGGCTTTAATATCGTAGGGCATAGCTGACCTGCTTTCACAAAGAAGCCCCACCCTTTAGCACATTAATGATCGACTTAGAAACTGTTTTTAAAGACTCAAAAACCCCTTTGCCTTCTGAAGCGCAACTTTCAAACTCGGGGGAGTTGTAAAGATTCAATGCCGAACGCAGTTCTGTTAAAGAAGCCACATTGGGCAGATCTCTTTTATTGTATTGAATCACTAAGGGAATTTCGCGGATGTCGTAACCCTGTTGTTCAAGATTGCGCTCTAAATTTCTTAAAGACTCTAGGTTTTCATCCATGCGTTCAATTTGTGAATCAGCAACAAATACCACGCCATCCAGGCCTTTAAGAATCAATTTTCTTGAAGCATCATAAACCACTTGGCCGGGCACTGTGTACAGATGGAAGCGGGTGTTGAAGCCGCGAATATCGCCAATATTTAAGGGTAAAAAATCAAAGAACAAGGTGCGCTCAATATCGGTGTTCAAAGCCACCAATTTGGATTTTTGATCATCGGCAGTTTTTTGATACACCCATTGAATATTGGTGGTTTTGCCCCCTAGTGAAGGGCCATAGTAAACTACTTTGCAATGAATTTCTTTTGCGTTGTAGTTGATAAATGACATTACAAATCCACCCTGTTTTCTAAAGCTCGTCCCATGGTACGGTCGTCGATATAGTCTAAATCGCCCCCAATAGGAACTCCGTGAGCAATACGAGTCAAACGAACACCCTTACCTTGTAAGAGTTTAGCAATATAAAGTACGGTGGTGTCACCTTCTAAATCAGCATCTAAGGCTAAAATAATTTCTTTGATCTGGGTGGTTTCTCCGGCCAGGCCGGAATCCACTCGCTGAACCAGCTCTTGAATCTTCAAATCTCGGGAGCCCACCCCTTCCAGCGGAGAAATTGCGCCTTGCAGTACATGGTACCTGCCGCTAAATCCCCCTGAAGATTCAATGCGTGAAATATGCAGTGCCTCTTCAACCACACACAAAACATCATTGGGGCGTTGCGAGTCTTCGCAATAACGGCACAAATCGGCATCTGTGTAGTTGAAGCATTGAGGGCAGGTGTGCACCTCGGCTTTGACCCGCAATAAAGATTCACTCAGTAGTTGGGCATAATCATTGTTGGTTTTAAGCACATGATAGGCTAAGCGTTGGGCTGTCTTTGGCCCTACGCCTGGAAGCTTACCCAATTCATGGGCCAACTGTTCTAAGGCCCCAATGAATAACATTAAAACAATCCTGGGATTTGCAACCCACCACTTAATTTTTCCATCTCGCGGTTGGATTCGGTTTTGGCTGTTTTGATAACGTCATTACAAGCCGTGATCACTAGGTCTTGCAGCATTTCAACATCGCCGCTTTTTATAACTTCAGGATCAATGACCAAAGATAAAATCTGATGATCGCCATTGATTTTAATTTTAACGGCTCCGCCACCTGCAGAGGTCTCGTACTCCTTTTTAGCCAGTTCTTCTTGAGTTTTTTTCATGCGCATTTGCATTTGATTGGCTTGCTTCATCAAGCCAGAAATTCCACCAGGCATACCCTTCATAAAATCCACCTTTTCAGTTATTAATACTAATCAGAAAGTTTTTTAATACTTTTGATTTCTCCATTAAAAACGCTGTTTGCTTTTTGTACAAGAGGGTGATTTTCTACAGCCTCCTGCAGTTTACTTT
>JBMOJS010000098.1:0-9889 GCA_049315665.1 Pseudobdellovibrionaceae bacterium
AGCTTCATCGGGGGCTCCTTTTTCTAAAGAAAATAATTGTAAATTAAGATGGTACAGGGATAGCGAATCTATAGGTGAATGGGACAACGGCGTTTCATTATTTTGTAAGACCTTAATAACTTGATCCAAGGCATCTTCCATAATCTTTTGGGCTTTTTTAAACTGATTTTTATCCAGCAATATGAACTCCATCATCGACCAGCGATCATTCACGCTTTGTCTAAAAACTGCAGTTTGAGCTTTTAATAGCATCTGCTGATGCAAGCGTTTTAGTGCAAAGTAATCTTCTTCGCATTTAAAAATTAAATTTTGATCTGCTTTTTTATATGTATTTTCACTTTTGATCACTAATCCAGAATGAATTAAATCTTCAATTGCACTTAAAAAAACCTTGGATTCTAAACCTAGAATTTTCTGTATTTGATTGATGTGTGTTTGGTAAAACGTTGCACTTAACATTTCTAATATTGCAAAATGAAACCACTGACTGGTTTGTTCGAAGCTGTTCTTTTGTAGATTGGATCTTACCAAAGATTTATTTTGCTTTTGATAATTTATTTTCAATTCATTTTTCAAATCCTCATCTTGAATTTGATCAAGCTCAACCAATTTTACAAACTGACTGGATTCTTGAGAAGATTTAAATAGAATTTTACTTAAAACATAGGCTCTTTCTAAACTGATATGTTTTTTAAAATTTAATACTTCTGATAAAAATGAGGGCTTCATGTCTAAGCTTTTTGCAAAGGATCTTAAAGAATAATTCCTATTTTTAGAAATTCTATGATTCAGCTGATACTTTAAAAAAGTACGATAGCACTGAAAATCTAAAATAGATAAATTGTTTTCGCCAGACATTCAATCACCTTTGCATTTACAAATATTTTGCATCATTTATAAAGACAGCAAGTCCAATGCCATGCCAGATGGATCTATTTTAATTTACACTTCATCGATGACGTTTTTGGCTAGACAGCTGTTGAATAAAAAAATCCCAATTGCATACAGTCTCAAAATAAAACGCTTTGAAAAAAGGCTCTATTCGCAACTAAAAGCCTCTTCAAAGAATCTTTACAGAATTCACGACCAAAGGTTTAAGACCTTCGACCACAGGACCGATAAGTAGCTTGTAGACATTGTTCTGCCTGTCATCACGGTTCGATTAAAATCAATCCGTGGTAATTCGGCTTAGCTGAAGTATGCAGGCGGTTTTTTTAACAATTTGGGGGTATATATGCGAATGAGTATCGTTTTGGGTGTCTTGATGACATTTCAAAGTGCTTATTCAATTGCAACTACCACGACCACTGAGAATTTATCTGCAGTAAGCCTATTGCACAAATGTTACGCCAATATCACTGGAATAAGAATCCCACTGAATCACAGCTTATTGGCTAGCGTAAAAGCCGGCACCCTAAGTGGCGAACAAGCCTGTAGCCAATTGATGGATCGAATGACTTTCAATAGCAGCGGCATGATCAATACTTCTGCTAGTGCTGAATCGCAAAAAGATGCTGAAGCTGGGTTGAATCATATTGCTGGAATCAATCGCTCGCGCTTTGGGGCTTTGGATTTTTGCACCACGCTTCCTGATGCCACCGAGGTCTGCAAGGGGCAGATGGATGTGTTTGATAGCTCGATCCCATCTATCATAATGACAGAACCTGTTTTCAATCCCTCTAGAAATTTTTCTGATGTATTTACTTTAGGCCGCATCCCTTATGCGGCAAGAACTTTAACTGGCAATAAATTTGTGCAATATTCAGCCAGCTTGAACCGAGATTTTTATATCAACAATGCCAATCGTAAAACAGCTGGATTTTTAGACGAAATCATTTTTCCGGATGTTTTAGTAAATACCGTGGCTTTAAAATACAACATTGTGAATTCTGCTGTAGCACCCACGGCCTTGGGTGTTGACAACAACTTGGATTTTCCTAGCACTTATGTTCCCACTACTTCGCGCATACAAATTGGCAGTCTTAAAGGTATTGTATACGATACAAATTATAAACTGCGTTTTCCATCCAGCACCGACAAAGATCCTTATTTTTTAATCAATGATATTTATGTAAACCCCAATATAGTTACTACTTTGCCAGCCATGGATTTACGCAGAACCATTGATAAAAACGCTGCCGATTCTGAAGGAAGTGGTGGTGGCGTCATTGCTACGCAAGAATATTTAATGCTGAATTTTGGTTGGACTGCAACATTCAAAGCCGATGGAGTTTTACAAATGCCCCGTCGCTGGACACAAAATGTATTTAAAAATTTCTTCTGCAGAAATTTACCAGTTCTTCGCGATTCTGATGGTAAAAATTTAATAGTCAATACGGCCGGTATGACTGATGCACAAATTTCAAAAGTGGGACCATTTCGTCTGGCCTCTAACTGTGCCTCCTGCCACGGAACTATGGATCAAATGGCTTCGACTTTACGTAATGTCACCTGGCACGCCAACCAATTCAGCATTGGATCCACACCTGGTTCAACCGTGCGCTTAGTACGTTATCCTTTAGCCTCTTCACCTGTTGGCACGAACAGTGTCTGGCGTGATTTACCTGTCAGCGGAAGTGATACAAAATTTCATTTAAGAGCCCCCATGGGAAGATTGTATTATAGATCTTATGATGGACGGCTGATTGATCAGTCTGTCAATGGCGCTGCAGATTTGGCGCAAAAAATTTCACAAACAGATGATGTTTATGTTTGCGCTGCCAAACAATACTTTCAACAATTTACTGGCATTGATGTATCTTTGCACGATATTGGTGACCCTGCCAATGCCTCTTTAAATAAGGCCATGAATGATGATGATTGGGCTGCTAGGGATTTTGTAATCGCATTAGGTATAGACTTAAAGTCGCATCAAAAAATGGCCCGCACTATCAAAGATATTTTGAAATCCAAGTACTTCACACAGAAAAAAGTAGCCCGTGACCAGGGAGGAAACTAAGATGAGCTCTAAACTGAATCGCAGATCGTTTCTGCAAAAAAGTGCGGGGGCTATTCCTGGAACTATGCTTTCAGTGGGTGCCTTAGAGCAAATGATGATGATGGTCGTGCAGGGATTGTACAGTAAAGCTTACGCCGAAGTCAGCGGCGTTTTACCACGCAACTACATACAACTTCATATGTCTGGTGCTCCGCCAAGATGGGTTTTTGATAGTTTTTTAATAACAAAAGCTTCAGATAGAACTGATCGCTATGTAGCAAATCCCGCAGTAGGAAATGTTTTTCTTCGTGATGGATCAAACAATATCACTGGTCTTGATTATAAAACATACAATTACAATGGTATCGAAACTCCGTGGTTGTGGAAGTACAATGTAGCCACCAGCAATGGCAGTGTAAGACCCATGTCAGACTTGCTGGATAATATGGCAGTAATCAGAGGCTATACTTCTTTGGTCGATGGTCATGAAATCAATCAACCCAAACAAACTTATCCCGAACCCTCTGGAGTCAGCATCATTGGTGCTGTTGCAGATAAATCCATTTACCCGATGCCGGCGGTGGTTGCTCCTAGTATGAATTGGTTCAAATCCGCTTCAGGGGCCAGCGCCATGAGCGTGAATATAGCCTCTGGAGTGAACTCGATTTCACTATTACGTAAAGCTTTTGATTATACGTCCATCAAAGCCACTAGCACTAGCTTACAGAAAAAAGATCAGTACGAAACTTTAATCACCAGAGCCACTGATGCACTTAAATACTTGATTCGAGGGTCTGGAGATAAGGCAGATGTATTAAAAAAGAATTTGGGTAATGCCGACACCATTATTAAAGCAGCGGCTGAAGACTTAACCGCTATTTGGAATGCAGGCATGCAAAAGTACTCCACCGCCATTGATAACTCTGTCAATCCTGCTATTTTATATCCATCTGGCATTCCAGGCATCACTGATTTACCAGTGACCTGTCCAGCGATGGCCAACCCCACTGTTTATCGGTTGGAGGGACGACTGATACCCGACGCCGGCGGCACGCGGCCAGGAAATTTAATTTTACCAGCAGGCACAGATTTAAGACGACCTTTCACAGAAGCAATAAATGCTTCAACTAAACAAACTATAGCTACATTTGCGCAAACTCTAACTTTGGCCGAATATATTTTAAGCAAAGGCATGTCCAATTCATTAGCGACTGTGTTGCCCTTTGAATCCTTGACAAACTTGAATTACAAAATTGCCAACACAGTGGTCGCCCAAGGCAACACCGCTTTGAATGGCTCAGAGAGTGTATACTTGGGTAAAGCTTCGGCCAGCAATGATGAGCACTTGTCGGGATCCTATGCTTCGCTGTTGGCCTTCAGTTGTTTTTACCGCGGTATTGCAGCGGGTCTGTTGGAATTTACTGAAACTTTAAAACGCACAACTGTGAATGGGAAAAATTTATTTTCGGAAACTGTGATTCACTTGACCGGGGATTTTGGCCGCTCACCAATAAAAACAGGATTTGGCTCTGATCATGGCTTTTGGGGCCACAAC
The DNA here is from genome assembly GCA_049315665.1 of Pseudobdellovibrionaceae bacterium. GTDB lineage: Bacteria > Bdellovibrionota > Bdellovibrionia > Bdellovibrionales > Bdellovibrionaceae > JBMOJS01. The sequence goes on from JBMOJS010000098.1 coordinate 4,494, forward strand.
ACAGCTGTGATTTCTGGAGCTTTCAATAATGGTCCTGTGGTGACTGGTAATATACAGGTGCAAGATATTGGCCCTAACTTCAATCAAAGCCCTACTTACAACTATATGGGCACTTGGGGAGCTACTGCCAAAGTGCAATTTGGCTCTGAACGCGAATATCTGGGATTAAAACATATGACAGCTTCGGTCGCGCATCTGCTTCGCTTAGATCCAAATCCATGGCCATTCAACAATCGTGTTTGGTCTTTGTCCGGAAGTAATTTAGTTGGTGTGACACCAGTGAATATCAAAGCGACAGAAAGATAAAGAGGAATTATGAGAACAAGTACTATCTCATATTATTTAAAATCTTGTGTAAGCCTTGCCATATTCGCTTCAACCCTATGGCTTGTTGGATGTTTAGAAAAAACAGAAGCACCAACGACTTCTTCTTCGGCAGATTCAAGCTCAAGTTCAGGCACAACTTTGCCCATCAATCATCCACCGACGACGGATACTGCAAGCAAAACTGCACTGACTCCGCAGTTGGACATATTAGGATCACGCACATATATTCGATCTTTTTTAAATGAAATTTTTACTTCTGCAAACAATACCGAATTAAATAAAATTTTAGATAAATATCTTGGTGCTGACACAGAAGATGGGGTTAGTACATTGGCTAATTTTGAAAACATGATATTTTTTGGCGGAGCCTGCCATATTTATTCTGAGGCTGGCTATACCAAAGCTTGTGCTAACAATTTGTCCAACTTGTATTTGAATACCAATACTGCAGCCACAGCTTCTAGGGAAGCCGTGCGCATGAAAATCTGTGCAGAAATAACAGATTTTGATATTCATGTATCTGCTGGCCTAGCTAAAGTCAGTTTAACTACAGCCTCGGACGTTACCCCATCTGGTATTGCCTCTTTGTTTGATCTATTTTACCCCGGTGTGACTTTAGATTCAGCCACCCAAACAGCTTTAGTGAATTTAAATAATGCTCAAAAATCCGCTTCAGAGACCAAAACCAACCAGTGGCGTACACTTTTATTCACGTTATGTAGGACACCAGAATGGCAAGCTTTATAACAAGAACTTTTACGGTTCTATTTATTTTATTTGTGATCAATGGTTGTGGCGGAGCCACTGAAACCCCATTGAAGCTATTGAATTCATCTTCTTCTGCACCCACCGTCGCGGCATCAAGCCCTTCACAGATTTCTAAATTGAATTACTGGTATGATGCTTCAGCTTTGACTTCGTTAACCCTAGCAGTTGGGCAACCTATTTCTTCTTGGCAATCCCAAAGTAGCTATGGATCTTCATTAACTATCCCTGCCGGTAAAAATGCACCACTGGTGACCACTTGGTCGGGGTCTTTGAATGCATTGCAGTTTTCAGCGGCCAATTCATCGGCATTGACAGTTGCTGGGACTACGGCGAATTTAACTGAAACATATTCGGTACTTTTGGTTTTAAAAGATGTCACTTCCGGTGACTTTTTTCAATTGGCGCCATCCAATTCTTCCACATCTGATTCTGTAGGTCTTTCGTATAGTTCTACTGGTGAGCTGATCAGTCGGCATACAACGACTTCGTCTGATCACAGTTTACAAAAAACCAATTTAAATTTTTCTTCACCTCATGTTGTGGTTGTGACTTATGCCGTGGGTTCTGAATGGAAAAATATGCATATTTATGTCGATGGCTTTAGGCAGACCTCTGTTACCGGAGACCTTGTAGGGTCCCCTTCAACATTGACGTATACAATTCGAAATTTACTTTTAGGAACTTCCAATGCCCATGCTAGTTTTACATTAGGTGAAATGGCTGTTTATAGTCGTGAACTTTCACCACGAGATGTTTATTCTGTTGCGAAATATATGGGTAAAAAATGGGGCATACCGATCAGTAGCAGTATCAGTCCAGAAATCATCAATGACTCTATAGACAATGGCACAGTGGTTTTAACCTACGATAAAATTCGTCGTGATATTTTGGTCCCCAAAGGCTGTATTGCTTGCCATGCTCCACCAACCATACGCGGAGGAGTTGATCTATCCACCTACGATGCATTACGAACGGCAGTGAATGCATCCACTGAACGCATTGCTATTCCTGGGGTTTCCTTAACCAGTCGTCTTTATGTGACAGTCACTGGTGCTGTGCCGACAATGCCGCAATTGGCTTCTTCTTACGGAGGCTATTTAAGCGATGCTCAAAGAAACCAAATCGCCCAATGGATCAATGAGGGAATGCGTAAAGACGAACTCACAGCACCACTTCCTTCTGAAGCAACAGGTGGTGGTGGTGGCGGCGGTGGTGGTGGTGGTGGCGGCTCTGGCTCCGTGGTCTTCGCTGATGTGTACTACGGAGTATTAGCTCCCAAATGCATTGGTTGCCATTCGGCTACAGGAGGCACCTTAGGCGGTGTCGACTTAACAACTTATGCCAATGTTATGGCCGAATACAATGCCTCGTCACAAAAGGTTGTTATTGCCAGCAATCCCAATGGCAGTCGTTTGTATCAAACTATTTCTGGTTATGGTTTGGTTGGTGGAGCTGCAAAAATGCCAAAAACAACCGGTTCGTCGGTTGTAACACCATTATCTGCCAGTGAAGTGGCTTTGATTCAAAATTGGATTCAACAAGGAGCCCAACCTTAGTTCAGTGTTTGTAAATGTCCTTAGCAAAACTAGACAGTTTGTTTTTTTAATTCGAAAATAAAGTCAGAAATTTACATCGGAGTATTTTATGAAAACAGCATTGATATTTGTAATGGCTTTATTTTTATGTCCAATTTCATTTGCCGAAACGGGCGTCAGTTTAAAATTTAAATTATCACCGGTTGGTGACTTCACAGCCAAAAGCAAAGATGTTCAAGGCCTTGCTTTTGAAAAAGGAAGTGAGGTCTATGCAGAAAATATTATTGTTCCCGTAAAAAGTTTAAGTACTGGTATTGATCTGCGTGATGAGCATATGAAAAACAAGTATCTAGACATAAAAAAATTTCCAGAAGTCAAATTAATCAAAGCCAAAGGCTCTGCTGGTAAAGGTAAAGCTCTGTTAGAAATCAAAGGCATTAAAAAAATTGTCAGTGGTACCTACAAAGTGGACAATAAAGAATTGACGGCCCAATTTTCTTTAAAACTCAGTGACTATAAAATATCCGGAATTAAATATCTGGGTGTAGGTGTCAATGACGAGATAAAAATTGAGGTCACTGTTCCAGTGAAGTAAGTACAATTGATGAAAAAATGGACGTTTTTAATTTTACTGACAGTTTTATGGACCCTAGGCGGTTGCCAAGTCTACAATTCTTCCAGCGGCGATGTTGTGAAATTTTCTGATGGGGCCACGGCCATCTTTCAAAATAAATGTTCCCAATGTCATTCCTATGGCAGTCAAACCACAGATCAATTGGTCAGTGCTGGTCTGATTGTTAAAGGCGATCCCACTTCTTCTTTAATTTATCAAAGAATTCGTGGTTCAAATGTTGGCGGAGCAGAAAACATGCCGCCATCCGGGACCTCTACCGGTGATGTTACAACTGAAGAACTAGATATCATCAAAACATGGATCGAAGGACTTTAGGGTATTGTCCTAAAAAATTATAAACGATTCCATTGCAATGAAACCAGCCACAAAGTGTCGCGCAAACCATAGCCAGTATTGATGCTTTGCTGCAGCCACCAGCGACCAAATAAATTCCAGCTCATGTCTAAGCCAACACCCGCAATGATATTGTAAGATGTTTCAAAAGCCGTGGATGAATCTGGGTTTGAAAACTTTGTGTATCTATAAATCAGTGGAAAATTTAAACCAAAGGTGGCTGATCTTTTTCCCGGCGGCATCCAAAACAAGCCAAGGCTTGCTCCCGCACCTAAAAAAGGTGATCCACGTTTGAAGTAAGTTAAATCAGCGGAATCCTGCGACACATTGATTTGTCCGGCCAGACCCATCAGCTCATAGCGCCAGCCCCAAGATTTAAGATCGGATATCGTATAATAATTTTTTCGATAATTTAAAACTCCACCATAGGCAATGGCTTTCATTTTGTAGGATTGATCAACTCCCAAAAGTTTTAAATTTTCATTCCACAAAGCAAAGCCCAAACCAAATCCTGCTTGATTCACTTTACGTATTTTATTTTTTGTAACAGAAACATTTTGTGCGTAAACACCGATTTGCAATAAAAAAGCCAATATAAAACCAATCGATATTTTCATATATTTTCAAATCCCTACAAAGATAAATGCAGTTGAGTCTGCAGACTCCATCCAGGGTCTGGCACTTCGTCTGCAGCAATGGTTTTTGTATTCAGGGCCTCAACGCGCAATTCAAATCTTTGCATTGGAAAGTAAAGAATCCCCAGTCCCCATTTGGTCTGGTCATCAGTGACCGAATCCAATTTCTTTTTATAGTACTGGCCTATGGAAATAAAATTCAAGCCTCTTTGTAAACGCAAGGTGCTTTGAAACAAGCCATAGGCACCTAAACTGCTTTTTCCGCTGCTGGCAGGGGTGTCTTGAATCAAACCTGTTTCTGTTAAAACACTATGGCCCTTATCAATACCAAAACGCAAATGCAAAGCGCCACGATCCAGTCGTGCGTAATCATTTTTTGAAGATAGAAAAGATCCACCTACACGAAGTTTTTCTATGGGTTGATACTCGTACATTAAGCTAGCACCCACTTGCCGCAGATCCTTTTCTTGATTTAAATTACCCAAAAATGGCTGAATAAAAAAATCATTTTTTTCATTGCTGTATTGAAATAAAATAGAGTGAGCCTGGTCGTTCTGTGCAACACCCACTTGTTTACGACTGAAGGCCGTATGATCAGGTGTACGGATTCCATAAACTTTGTCCAAGAAACCTAAATACACCCAGAAATTTTCATTTTTTTGCCACTTGATATAATATTCCCTAGAAATAAAATTTCTTTCTTGTTCTTTTGAACCATTGCTACCCTGAGGTTTAGGCACATAGCCCCCAGATCCATACAGGGTCCATTTTTGATCTTTATCAAAAAATATAGCCGAGTTCACATCCAACTGCATTTGCACAAAGCGTGAAATTGAAGATCGGCTGCCTGGGTCCGTGCGAAAATAAAGCCCTCGGTATTTAATACCAGGGCGTACCCACCAGGGTAAAGTTTTAGACCCCAGAAAACCAGATTGGAAAGCTAGTTTTTCGTCGGAAGTTCTTCTTTGCCAGGGGGGCTTAGCTGCAATTTCAGCGGCAAATAATCCACGACCATAATCATTCAAGGCCCCACCACCAGCCCCATTGAAATGACAAGTCATACATGATGTATATCCATAGCCAATAAAATCGGGATAAGCAAAAACTGTTTGCACTCCGAATAGTGTAAAAAATAAAAAAATAATTTTTTTAAACAAACACACC
>JBMOJS010000355.1:0-2218 GCA_049315665.1 Pseudobdellovibrionaceae bacterium
GAACCTCTTTTCCTTTCATTAATTTATAAAGTGGAGATTGAGCAATGTATAAAAATCCTCCATCAATGACTGGTCTAAAATATCTATAAAATAAAGTCAAAATCAAAGTTCTAATGTGAGCACCGTCCACATCAGCATCGGTTGCGATAATAATTTTATGATATCGTAATTTTGAAATATCAAAAGTGTCTCCAATAGAAGTTCCCATAGCAATGACCAAATTTTTAATTTGCTCTGAGGCCAACATTTTATCAAGTCGAGCCCTTTCCACGTTTAGAATTTTTCCTCGAAGTGGCAAGACAGCTTGAGTTCGACGATCACGACCAGTTTTAGCAGTACCTCCAGCAGAATCTCCCTCTACCACGAACACTTCTGATTCAGAAGCATTTCGAGTCTGACAGTCGGCTAATTTTCCAGGCAAAGTCATACCTTCTAATGCACCCTTTCGTAAAACAGAATCCTTGGCGGCTTTGGCGGCTTTACGAGCGCGCATAGCTAAAGTCACTTTGTTAATAATAGATTTAGCATCATCAGGATTTTCTTCTAAAAATTCATTGAAGGCTTCACCGAAAACATTTTCCACGGCTCCGCGAGCTTCAGTCGAACCAAGCTTAGATTTGGTTTGACCTTCAAATTGAATTTCGGGCATTTTAATTGAAACAACCGCCGTCAAACCTTCCAAAACATCGTCACCAGTAAAAACTCCGTCGGCTTCTTTAATCAAATTATTTTTCTTACCATAAGTATTAATGGTTCTAGTTAAAGCAGTTTTAAAACCTGTAATGTGAGTTCCGCCTTCACTGTTATAAATATTGTTAGCAAAAGCAGTAATACGAGGAGAGATATCGTCGATATACTGTAAGGCTACTTCTACAAAAACATTTTCAACTTCTTTTTCAATATAAAAAACATTGTTGTGAAGAGGTTTTTGAAGTTTATTATAAAATTTAACCAAAGAAGCCAAACCTCCATCAAAATAAAAAGTAAATGATGGAGCATCAATTCCTGAATCTGCTAAGTATGAAATATCATCGAAATCTATTTTTTCTTTAACTTCCCTGGCATCAATAGCAATAATTTCTAGACCCTTAACCAAATAGGCTTGTTGACGCATATGAGAAACTACCCTCTTGAATTCGAATTCCACACTTTCAAAAATAGTGTCGTCTGGTTTGAAAGTAATTACCGTTCCATTATGATCAGTTTTGCCTACTTTTTTGACGTCGTATTTTTTCTTACCGATTTGATATTCTTGGCGATATTTTTCACCTTCTTTGTGAACTTCAGCAATAGTATGAACAGACAAGGCGTTTACTACAGAAGCACCTACTCCGTGTAGACCACCGGAAACTTTGTAACCGCTACCATCACCACCGAATTTACCTCCGGCGTGTAAGGTAGTCATAATAGTTTCCAAAGCAGAAACCTTTGTCAATTTGTGTTTATCGACAGGGATACCTCGACCGTTGTCGACTACTCGAACATAGCCATCTGGCAAAAGAGCGACTTCGATTCTATTGGCGAAACCACCCATGGCTTCATCGCGAGAGTTATCGAAAATTTCAGTTATCAAGTGGTGCAAACCATCTGGTCCAGTTGTCCCAATATACATACCAGGTCGCTTTCTAACAGGCTCTAGACCCTCTAAAACGGTAATTTGATCAGCTCCGTAGGAACTTTTAGCCGGCGTTGTTTTCGCCGGTTTTTTTAAGTCTTTTTCTTTGTTTTTATCTGCCATAATTTCTAATAATTATATCAAAAAGCACCCCTAAAACAAGGGGTGCTAGGTGGTTAAAGGTACGAAAATATGGCGAATTTACGCCAGAATTTACGTATTTTGGCAATATCCACAGACATTTCGCTGTGAGCCATCTTTTCGGTGGCTGCGTCTGGGTCATGGATGATAAATTTCTCATTTTTATCAGAGAAATCGTAACCAATAATCAACACTAGATGGTTTTCTTTGTTGGTGTTAAAGCCTGGACTGACAGATAACATTACTGGCCGGTTTGCATCAATTTCGCAAATAATTTTAGCCAAGCCTTCATCGATCATTTTTTCCTCAAGAGAATTAATTTCAAAAGTTTTATTTTCTGGTGAAACATCAACACTTCTGAATTCTTGAGCATAAGCATTCACTCCATGATTTCGCAAAAGTCGCACCAATGATTCATGAAACCAACCATGATTACAATATCCTCCGATTGAAACACCTTCG
>JBMOJS010000099.1:0-9803 GCA_049315665.1 Pseudobdellovibrionaceae bacterium
GATGCTGACGTACTGTTTTTAAAAGATCTTCAAACGAAGCCTCAGAGCTCTGTTCTTTAAAGCTGTAGCAAAGCAAAGATTCTATAAATCTATAGGTTTTTTCTACGCTAGTGGGTTCTGGAGTTGATACCAAAATTTTTTCATCTGCAACTTTAAAAAGTTCCAAATGAGAGGCCAATGCTCCGGCGCCCAAGTCGATAAGAATATAATCACACTTTAGATTTTTTAAATCAGTAAAAAATTTTTTAATAAGGTCGATATTATAATTCACCGGCATCCAAGAGTCCCAAATACCTTGTATATAGGATAGCTTCGGATAGGGCGTAGGAATTACAAGTTCACTTAGTGTTTTTTGTCCTTCAAAATAGTTTCTTATATTTAAATGAGATGGCTGCATACCAAAAGTAGTATGAATATTAGCCCCACTCAAATCAAAATCTACAACTATGACTTTGTAGTCCAATTTGGTCAGAGTTAAAGCCAAACTAGAGGTGATGAATGATTTGCCCACCCCACCTTTTCCTGAGCCAATGGTCCAAACTTCAGGTTGGCTGTTCAGTTGATTTTTTTTTGTCTTGAAAGGCAGAACGCTATCCATGCTGTCCTCTAAAATTTTTAAAGCGGTCTATATGTTATACCTTGCTGATTCTCTTCGGCTTCTGAGGCGCGAACATAAAGGGGTTGGAATGAATTCCAGTCTAAAGTCTGGATATCTTGCATCATGGATAAAGAAAGAGTATTTTTTTTCCAAGACAAAATTAGATGGCCTAAAGCGGAAGCTAGCGGATAGTCTGGATTGTTGTCAGAGCGAAAAATTAAATCTTTATTTTGACTAAAAATATAATCTTTATATTGAGCATAACCATCGCCAACCAATATGTGTTGTTTTGTAATTTCCCAAGGCTGTAGGTCTTTGACAAATAAAGCATGAACAGGCTTTAGCACATTCAATAGTGAATCAAAAAATTTAGTATAGACCATATTTTTATAGGCATTGATTACGGGAAGAATTATTTGATCTTTGTTTTTTTGATCAGCTACCGAAAATGCCAATACACTTAAACTATCTACTGCAAAAATAGGTTTTTTATAAATATAAGACCAAGTTTTAACAATGTTTCCAGCAATTCGTAGGCCAGTAAAACTACCTGGCCCAGATGTGACTGCGTAAGCATCCAAGTCATTCAATGACCAGCGCAGTTCTTCTAAGCATGAGTGAACCAGAGAGTTTAGTAATTCACTGTGAGATTTTTGCAGATCAGACTTTTTTTCGATTAAACAATGACCATCTTTAAAGATGGCCACGCTAGCCCACTTGGTGCTTGAATCAATGGCCAGAAGTTTCATTAAGGGTTCAATAAGCGATTAAAATCATTGAATAATGCAAAAACCATTAGACCCATAAGTAAAGCCAGGCCAATCTGTTGTGCAAATTCCATTTTTCGTAAACTGACGGGAGTTCCCTTGATAGCTTCAATGATATAAAATAGTAAATGTCCTCCGTCTAAAACAGGAATAGGCAGTAAGTTTAAAATAAATAAATTCACAGATATGATGGCCATCATTTGTAGAAATTGTGACAAGCCCACTTTAAATGTTTCACTAGCCGCCTGACCAATCGAAATCACCCCACCTATATTTTTAGGTGAAATTTTATTTTCAAATAGACGTACAAAACTTATTAAAGTCATCACGGTGATATTCCATGTTTTTTCAACACCTCGAGACAAAACCTTGAGGGGATTGGAATAATACACCTTCATATATTCAAAGTTCGCAATATTAATGAAAGGTATAATGCCTATAGTGAACCGTTTCTCTTCACCGCCTTGGCCATTCATTTGTTTGGTTATCTCGGGATTTATATCAAACCGAAGATTCTGACCATCACGAAGAACTTCCAACTGAATTGATCCAGAACCACTGTAAGATTTGATTTTATTTAAAATCTGATCCCATCTTTGAATTTGCACTTGATCGATTTTAACTATTCGATCTCCAGATTTTAAACCAATTTTAGCTGCAGGAGAATTATCAACAACTTTGTTTAAATAAAGTTCTGAGTTTTCTATTTGTAAGGTATCTAAGCTATATTTAGACCAATTGTTTTGTCCTGCTAAGGTTAATGTTTTTTTATCATTATTTTTTTCGCCGGGGCTTTCAATCTCAAGAACTAGACTTTCTTTGGGATTTGCGGCCAGTAGTGCAGCTTCAAGCTGTCGCCAGTATTTCACTGGTTTTGCATTCACACTAGTTATAATGTCTCCGGTACGAACACCTAAGGCGTATAAAGGGGATTGGCTACTAATGCCTAAAGTTGTGCCAGCGGAATAAGGTAAAATGCCATCCACTTCGCCGATAAAAGCATAGCTGCTTAGCACATTGGGGTTAGGAATTGCTTGGGCCTTAACCTGGATGTCTTTTTTCTCTGAAGTCGCTTCTCTTTGTACTGTGATATTCAATGGGATATCTTTGACGCTATCTAAATTCAAATGGCGTTGAAAATCTTCCCAAGTTTCTACCGGGGTTTGATTCACAGATAAGATAATATCTCCAGATACAAATCCAACCTCAGCGGCAGTGCTGCCAGATAAAACATCACCAATCTGTGGCTTTCTGGCGTCTTCGCCAATCAAGGCGATAATAGAAAAAATAAAAATCGCAAAAAAGAAATTCATTAAGGGGCCAGCGGCAACCACTGCAATTCTTTGCCAAACTGTTTTGTGAGTGAAAGATACTTTCTTATCTTCTTCAGAAATAGTTTCACCGGGTTGTTCGCCAAACATTTTGACATAACCACCTAAGGGTATCAAAGATAAGGCATAGGTCGTATCGCCCTTTTTATATTTAAAAATCTTTTTGCCAAAGCCAAGGCTAAATACCTCAACTCGGATGCCACACCAGCGGGCCACTAAGAAGTGTCCTAGTTCATGCACAAAAATGAGTATTCCTAGTAGGATAATAAAAGGAATAACTGCATTAATACCTTGGTGAAAGTAAGAAAGAATCGTATCCATCCGAGCCCGCTCCTTGGTAAGTCTTTATTCTACTGATGCTCATTCGATCGAGCTATAATTATTTAATATTTTGATATGGTGAGCAAATGAATACATTGAATGCCAAATAACATCACAGGACTTGCGAATAGGACTCCATCAAGCCTGTCTAAAACTCCACCATGACCTGGCATAACTGTACCAGAGTCTTTAATATGGGCTACGCGTTTAAGCAAAGATTCAAAAAAATCACCAAACTGAGCAATTATAGTTGTGAATCCTGCAAGCACCAACCAAGGCCCTAAGGCTGTACCATGCAAAATAAATCTTTGACAAAAAGTAGCAGCTATCAAAGCAAACATAAGTCCACCTAATGCGCCCTGATAGGATTTTTTAGGTGAAATATGCGGAAAGATTTTATCTTTGCCAAATAATGATCCCGCCAAATAAGCGCCAATATCACCACTAAAAACAACGATTAAAAAAGCACTGAACCACGCCGTACCATTCTTAATTTCTAAAATTTGCAAGCCAAAGCCAGGTAGTAGGCCTAAATAAAAAAAACCCAAACAGGCTTTTGCATTGATATGAGTTAATTTATAAATATCAAAATGTTTAAAAAAAGACAGGCTGACGATGACAAATGAAATCATTGAAAAACTAAAAAAAAGCTCACTCCACTTAGGCCATGTAAAGCTGAGTGCAAATAAGCTAACCAGAATGACGTAAAAAATAATTTTTAATGGATTTAATTCCGCTGTCGGGAATAATATTCGAGCTAATTCTTGTCCGCCTAAAACCACGGTCAACCAACCCAAAGCTTTTAGGCCGACTGAGCCTGTATAGTAATACAAAACAACAACTGCTGTAATCGCAATCAATGCAGTGATAACCCTAGTGATGAAGCTTTTCATCAACCCCATCCACTTTGCCGAAACGGCGTTGTCTGCGTTCAAAATCATCAAAAGCTTTTTGCAAATCCAAGGGCGAAAAATCCGGCCATAAAGTTGTAGTGAAATACAATTCACTGTACGCCGACTGCCACATTAAAAAATTAGAAAGGCGTTGTTCGCCACTTGTGCGTATAATAAGATCTGGATCAGGAATAGGATATGTAGATAGGTGGCTATTGATCATAGACTCATCAATATCTTCAGGTCTTAATTCTCCAAGCGATACTTTATGACACAAGTTTTGCACGGTATTGGCTATTTCAGCTCTCGAACCATAACTTAAAGCAAAAACTAAGTTTAACCCTGAGCACGAAGATGTCTTTTCAATGGCTTCTTCGATCATTCGGATTAAATTTTTAGGAAGCCGGCTGATTTCACCTATGGTTGAAAAGCGGATATTTTGTCGAACCAGATTGTCGGTCTCTTTTTTAAGATAGCGTTCAAGCAGCGTCATTAAAAATTGGACTTCACTTTGTGGGCGAAACCAATTTTCGGTGCTAAAAGCATACAAAGTTAAGTTCTTTATGCCTAAATCTGAACAGCGAGTAATGATTTTTTTGGCTACGCGGGTTCCTTTGATGTGACCATATATCCGAGCCCGTTGACGTGCTTTAGCCCAGCGACCATTTCCGTCCATTATTATTGCTAAATGTTTAGGAATAGACATCGGGCTCTCCGGAAAGATTTAAATCGTCAAGATTGATTTTTCTTTTTCTTCTGCGATTTGATCAACTTTTTTGATAAAATCATCAGTCATTTTTTGAATTTCAGTCTCTAGTTTTTTTGCATCATCTTCACTTGTAGTTTTATCTTTTTGTGCTTTTTTAACTTCATCGTTGGCATCACGACGGGCCATACGCACGGCAACTCTGGCATCTTCAATAATTTTTTTAGTTTGCTTAACAAGATCTTTGCGTCGCTCTTCTGTTAAATCCGGTACTTTTAAACGAATCACCTTGCCATCATTAATAGGGGCCATACCTAATTCTGATTTAACAATGGCATACTCAATTTCTTTCAAAATAGAGGCTTCCCATGGGGCTATTAAAAAAGATTTAGCATCAGGACAAGAAATAGAAGCAACCTGAGACAAGGGCGATAATGTACCGTAGTAGTTAATGCGAATTCCATCCAGCATAGAAACCTGAGCTTTGCCAGTACGAATTTTTTTTAGTTCCTCAGTCAGTGCTGACAAGGTTTTATTCATTTTTTCTTGAGTGCTTTGTTTCAAATTATTTAACATAAAATTCACTCCTTCTTATTGAACAATGGTTCCAATACTTTCACCCTGAGCTGCCTTTAGAATATTACCTGGAGTCATTAAGTCAAAAGTAATAATAGGCAATTTGTTATCCATGCACAAACTTATAGCGGTAGAATCCATCACCTGCAGGCCACGATTCAAAACATCAATATAAGAGATTTTATCAAATTTCTTTGCATCTGGGTTCTTTACAGGGTCTTTGTCGTAGATACCATCCACTTTGGTGGCTTTCATGATCACTTCAGCATTGATTTCCATGGCTCTTAAAGAGGCCGCGGTATCCGTTGTAAAGAAAGGATTTCCAGTCCCGGCGCCAAAAATCACCAGACGTCCTTTTTCTAAATGACGAATGGCTTTTCTGCGAATATAGGGCTCAGCAATTTCTGCCATTTCAATAGCCGTTTGAACCCTAGTTGGCACATTTTCTTTTTCTAAAGCGTCCTGCAAAGCCAGGGCATTAATTACTGTAGCTAACATGCCCATGTAATCAGAGCTAGCCCTGTCCATGCCTTCGGCTGAAGCGGCAACTCCACGAAAGATATTGCCGCCACCGATAACTAAGCCTATTTCAATTCCAGTTCTGTGAGTGGATGCAATATCCTGAGCAATCTGCTTAATCACGGAAGTGTTTATTCCCGTTCCTTGCTTTCCTGCTAAAGCTTCACCACTAAGTTTAAGTAAAATTCGCTTATAAGCGACGCTCACTTTTAGTGGCCCTTCACTTGCGCAGCAACTTCTGCAGCAAAATCCACCTGTTTCTTTTCAATACCTTGTCCCAATTCAAAACGGGCAAACTTTTTAATAGTTATATCAGCGCCGATTTTTTTACTGACATCTTTTAAGTAATCGGAAATTTTTATGTCTGGGTTTTTCACAAAAGCTTGATCCAATAAACAGTTTTCAGCTAAAAATTTGCGAATTTGACCTTCAACAATTTTATCGACCATTTCTGGTTTTTTACCAGACTCTAGATTTTTTGCTTTTAAAATTTCTTTTTCTTTCGATACCACTTCGCTAGGAATTTGCTCTGAAGAAATAGCCATTGGATTCATTGCAGCTATGTGTAAAGCCACGTCTTGTACAAAGTTTTTAAATTCGGTAGCTGTTTGAGCTGCAGCCTGACTGACATGAGCTTCAATCAGAACTCCGATTTTACCTTCACCGTGGATGTAAGAGTGCACTATTCCGTTGCCATTCAAGGTGTATTTTTCAAATCGTCGAGCCACAATATTTTCACCAATTTTAGCCACAGTTTCTTTTAAAAACTCACCAATTTTTTGACTGGGATTTTTAACATAGGCTTGTTCTAACAAATCGCCAGAAGCATTGGATTTTAACAGATGGTCAGCAATATCTTTTACGAAAGATTTAAAATTATCATTTCTTGAAACAAAGTCGGTTTCTGAATTCACTTCTACCAAGACGCCAGTGTTGTTTTCAACTTCCGCATAAACTAAACCTTCAGCGGCCACTCGACCTGCTTTTTTAGCAGCTGAAGAAAGCCCTTTGATACGTAACCATTCAACGGCGGCATCAAAATTTCCTTGGGATTCTTCTAAAGCTTTTTTGCAATCCATCATGCCAGCATTGGTTTTTTCGCGAAGTTCTTTTACAAGTGATTCAGATATAGACATTATATACCTCTTAGTTTGTTATTTTAGATGACAAAAAAATAGCAGCTCAGTCAAGGGCTGCTATTTCAAATTTAAAAATGAAATTATTCGGCAGGTTCGTTGGCTGTATCAGGATTTTCAAGCTCAGCTTGAATCTCAACATCTTCGGCCAATCCAGCAGCCACAAGCTTTCTGGCCTTAGTGGCTTTAATCACGGTAGGACCTGCGCCTGCTTTCACTGCATCAGAGGCCGCTACTTTAGGAGCTGTAGAGCCACGGGCAGGACGTTTGCGTTGTGAAGCATCTTCTTTTGGAGCAGCTTCTTTTTCAACATCTGATTGTTTATCTGATTTAGTTCTTAGTTTTTGTTCCCACTCTTTAGAACCTTCGATAAAGGCCTCAGCAACTAGATTAGAAAAAAGTTTGATAGAGCGAATGGCATCATCATTACCTGGGATTGGATATTCAATCTGTTCTGGATCTGCATTGCTATCAGCAATACCAACCACTGGAATGCCAAGACGTTTGGCTTCGGCAACCGCAATGTGCTCTTTAGGCAAATCAACGACAAACATCACTGACGGAGACTCTTTCATCTCGCGAATACCGTTTAAAAATTCTCCCAAACGATTGTATTCTTTTTCAATGCGCGCTCTTTCTTTTTTAGAGAAATAATTGAACTCGCCCTTTTCTTTCATTTGATCAATGCGACGAAGACGATCAATAGAAGATTTGATTGTTTCAAAGTTAGTCAGCATTCCACCCAGCCAGCGTTTAGTGACATAAAACTGACCACATTTTTGTGCAGCTTCTTGAATGGGCTCAATGGCTTGTTTTTTGGTTCCAACCAAAATCATACGGCCACCTTCAGCAGCCACTTTGCGTACAAAGTCTGCAGCCTTATTGGCGCGAATGACTGTTTTTTGCAAATCGATGATATGGATCCCACCACGTGCAGAGTACACATAGGGTTTCATTTTTGGATTCCAGCGTTGAGTTTGGTGGCCGAAATGAACTCCGGCGTCTAACATTTCTTTCATGGTCACTTGTGCCATGGTGTCCTTCTTTCTGGTTGTTGAGCCCTAAGGCTCCCGCCTTCAGAACAGAGCGAAAGTGTTAGGTCCTAAGACTTAATTCTTCCGAGAACAGTGTTCCCCGACAAAATATCGGGACCAGTTGGTATTCTGAAGTGTGTTATAGTGCGATCGAAGTATCATAGGCTTGGGAGCGGGGCAAGAAATTTTCTAAAACCACTTGGGCTTGCAATAGAGTACCGGGAATATTGTGAGGTTTTTTAAGTAAGGGACTGACCACCCACAGATTGTCCAATCCAGAAATCAATCCTGATTCTGAAATTAGCTTTCCATCTAAATCTCCGGCGTAGTGGGGGTATATAGAGATTTTTTCAGCGACAAGATGGTCCATGGTCACAGGGTAAGCTCTTTTGATCTGTCGTTTGATTTTCTTTAATACAGCCCCAATAACTTCAGGGTCTTCGCTGCTTTCTTGGTCAACAAAACTCAACCACTGGGAGGATTTTTCTGATGCAATGCGCCCAACGCAAGGACCTAAATCATCTTCGGTGGTTCCGTTGAGTAAATGAATGGCTTTGGTGGTGTCATCAGAAAAACTCACCGAGTGAGTCAAATCCAACTGTACAGCGCTCCAATAGGGACCTTTTAAAAGTTTATTTTTTTGTCTTAAACTGATTTTATCTTCGGGCAATAAAAGTCCCAAATCACGTATATTTCCAGTGAAGATAAAGTTTTCTGAATAAAGGGTTTTCGAGCCGTTCACCGTAACGTGGGTCACCTTAGAATCAATATGGTGGAATTTTGTGACGTAGCTTTTGGCAAAAAAATCAGAGCGTAAATTTTGAAAAAGCAATTCGCAGCATTTGTAGATAGAGGTCTTTAGCAGAAGCTGTTCGGGTTGTAAAAAATATTGAATCTGCTCATAAAACTCAGGCGAAGATTCGCCAAAACCTAAAAAGGGTCTGATCTCACCATTTATAAAAGTCACCGGTGGAAGGTGGGCAGGGCTTTCTAGCAAAGACAGTTCTGTGGCTTCTTGCAAAAAAGCCATAGCCTGTTGTCCTTCATTGCTATTGGGAAAAAATCTCAAACCCAAGGGCTCATTGGTTTTATTGTGATGAATTCCGCCAAAATGATCCTGAGCCTCTAACACAGCAATTTTTGCTGATGTTTTTTTACTTAACTCAGAAGCAACAATCAAACCGCTTAAACCAGATCCAACAATAATATAGTCATAAATCAACTGTGCCATATCCTTCAAGATCCCTTATATTTGGAAAAATTGGCAAGCCCAAAATGCGGCGTTATCGCATCCAAAAGAATAATTTAATAAAAATATTCAAAACAGCGCGCACTGGTTTTTTTAGAATGGGTTTTTTGTCCAAGTAACATGCAATGCGCGGCGAGTATTGATAATAATAATAAATCAGCCATCGACCCACAGAATAGTGTCGCAGAAAATGATCGCGAAAATGTCGCAAAATCTGCACTTCATAGGCCTCGGCTGAAAGATAAGCCGAAGTAGCAATAAAGCAGCGTGGCCTTTCTGCTGCTGACATTTTTAAGAACTGTTTAATGATATCAGGGTTCTTAGCTTGTTTAGCAAAAGACTGAGCACGATTCAAGATATCTGGAAAGATAGGGGTGAATCTTAAAAAAATGGCTAGTTGTTTTGCAGCAGCAGCTTGGCGCTCCCGATATTTGGATGACGTGTCGTAAATTCTTAAAAGATCCCAGTATGTCGAGGCCACAACGGTAAGTTCTGAAGTTCTTGCGCTTTCTTTAAAAATCTCGGGCGTAAGAAGGTTGCCTTTTTTAATATCAAAAACCAGTTCTAAAACTTTGATGTACTTTTCATAAGAAATAGCGGCTTCAGAGAACATTTTTTGACTCATGTACATCCGGCCTTGTTTAACTAGTTTTACTCTTCCTTTCCACAGTTG
>JBMOJS010000356.1:0-2202 GCA_049315665.1 Pseudobdellovibrionaceae bacterium
ATAATCAGTTAATATATAAATCAAAATAATATTTTTACCAACCAATTGTTTATTCATGACCTTTAAATCAGCGAAGCCTCTCGCTAAGGGATAACTTCGTCTTAATGATGCTATTAAGACATTTTTTTTAATTTAAAAAGGACCCAATTATGAACCCAAATGAACTTAAAAAAAGTCAGTTTGAAATTTTACTTGATCACACGAAGGATTTTTATCCGTTTCAATCGGAAGAAGGTGTTTCTTTTTGTGAAATAACCCAAGATAATATAAAGCTAAATTTATCAACAGAAGAACAAACCTTCAGAAAAGCTATACTAGATCGATATTACGCTTACACTAAAAGTCTGCCCGATGATAAGTGTCTGGATAAATTTATTCAGTATATTTCGTATCAAGGTTCGAAAAATCCAAGGGAAAAAATTCATATCCGTATTGGGAAATATGAAAATGAAATTTACTATGATCTTGGGAACGATCAATTTGTAAAAATAACTAAGGATGGTTGGTTTCTGGTAAATCAAAGCCCCATTCGATTTGTTAGAGCTGGGACAATGAAAGCCAATTGCACCCCACAAATGGGTGGCAATATTCAACTTTTAAAGCAATTTTTAAATATTGAATCTGAGGAGTCATTTATAATTCTGATCTGTTACCTTTTAGGGACGTTATGGCCTAGTAAGCAGTATCCCCTTGCTATTTTTCAAGGCCCTCAAGGATCTGCAAAAAGTACTGCTACCGAAATCATTAAATCACTCCTAGATCCAGCCACACCGTCATTAAGAAGCCTTCCGTATAAAGAACAAGACATCTTCATTGCTTGCAGTAAAACGCATTTGGTTTGCTACGATAATTTATCAGGTATCAAGCCAGCGTTAAGCGATGCTTTATGCAAAATAGCAACAGGATGTGGGATTTCTGGCAGAAAGCTTTATACAAATGCCGATGAGTATTTTATTGAAGTCAGTCGTCCAATGATTATCAATGGGATTGATAACTTAACTGATCGACAAGATCTGGCTGATAGGGCCGTGGTACTTAATTTCCCCAAATTAGCGGGTGAAAGTCGACGCTCGTCTACCGAGCTATTTAAAGAGTTTGAAGAGACAAAGCCTCTGATACAGGGTGCTTTGTTTGATGGCCTATCTTGTGCCCTCGGCGAAATAGCAAATATAAAGCTCGATGCGACCACTCGAATGACTGAATTTTGCTATGTCGCTTGTGCTGGGTTAAAGGCATATGGTTACGACCCAAATTATGTGATCAGCGTTTTATTAAAAAACAGACATGAAACACTCTCGGACTCTGTTCTTGAAAACCCCTTTGGTAAGGCGATTGTGGCTTTCATGGATGGCAAGGATCGTTGGGAAGGCACAGCTAGCGAGCTTTTAAAAGAGCTTGAAGGCCAGTGGCCCAATATTGAATTACCACCTTGGATGCGAACGTCGCATTGTCTTTCACAAACATTGGGTAGGATGGATTCTGGCCTGAAGTCTTTGGGCATACAAGTTGATCGTCGACGTTCAAATCATCAAAGGCTGATTATGTTATCAAAAACACCGTCACATACGTCACTGTAGTCATTTTAATAACTTAGGACAACCTTGGTGACGATGGTGACAGCTGTGACGACGTTTTTTAAATTTTTTATATAGGCTCTCGACTTTTATTTACAATAATTATAAAGCATTCACATCAGCTTATAATGGGCTGGTGTGATCTTTGAAATGAAAATAGCTGGTAGCAAAAAGTCAGAGCCTTCTTTTATCGGAGGTTCTATGGAAATAAGAAAAAATAAAAATGGTCAAATTTCATTTAAAGAAAAAGTTTATCTGAACAATGGTGAAACCAAAACAAAGACTTTTAAAAGAAAAACAGATGCTCTTGCTTGGAAACGCCAAATGGAAAGTGACAAATTAAAGTGTCAATTATTGGGTATTCCAAGCCTGAAAGAAAATATCACTTTTTTGGAATTGTCAGAAATATGGTTTAGGAAAAAAATCTCGACCAATAAAAGCCCAAAAACTGTTGCAGATTACTCAAGCATTTTGAGACAGCATTTAATTCCAATCTTTGGATCTATTAAGGTACGAAATATTGAAAGAGGTCATGGCGACGATCTGATTAAAAAAGTTCAAAGCGCTGGATTATCCAATCGAACGACAAATAAGGTTTTAGTTTTATTTAAGCAAATAATATCTTTTG
>JBMOJS010000357.1:0-2199 GCA_049315665.1 Pseudobdellovibrionaceae bacterium
TTGATGATTCTCCGTCGCAAGAAATTCAGCGACTCAAGGATTCTTTGCTTGAACAATTACTTAAGTCAGAACATCCAATTGAAGATTATCAAAAGATTGAATCCATTTTCATAAAAAACAATATTCCTACTGTGGGCAAGGTTTATGGGGTTTTTGAAACTTTATACGACCCAAAAAGATTAGAAAGGAAAATTGGCCAACGTACTAGTCCTGTTTTACAACAAGCAAGTACACGAAAGCGATACTACACAATATACCAGGATATGCTCAAAATTCACATTGAGTCAGGCAACCGTTCAATGAAAGAATATGCTGAAGTCTTGCAGGGTGGCGGAAAACTAATTGAAAAATACGAACAGGATGGATTAGAATCATTGAATTCTCGTGAGCAAAATCAACTACGATACTTTGTGGGTAAGTTGGAAACTTTACAAGCAAAATCTACTCTAGATACTGCTGAAGAAGCATTTAAAGTAGTAGATATTTCTGATTTATCAGAACGTATAAGTCATGTAAGAGAAGGTTTGAAAGTTCCGGATGGACAGACTGTTTTGGAAAGAGTTTCAGATATGTATTTACGACCAGCTGGACTAAAAAGTTTAGATGAGTTGCTGGATAAAATGAAGAAAGTAAAAACTTCAGCTGATGAGCGAGGCAGGCAAATGGTAAGTAGTTCAACATCCAACTCTGGGACTGGAGAGGCTTTTCTGGAAATAAAATCCGGTGATTTTTTGAAAGGAGTAGACGTTAGCTATATAGGCAATATTTTACAAAATGGTTCTGTAGCCAAAGAGTTTCTTGGGGCTAGTTCAGATTCAGATGCAACACCGTTGGATACAGATATTAGTTTGGTTAAACCAGAAGATGTAGAGGGAGGTTTTGCAAATTCTATCAATAAATCTATTGCAAACGATTACGGAGAATTATTGTTCGTTTTGAAAGATCGTGGACAGTATCAACGAACTGTCGCTGGAGAGCCAGCACATGCTGAAGCTGACAAATTGGAATTATTTCAAACTGGTGTTTTAGATGAACGTCATTATGGGATTAGAACAGGTTTCCCAACAACAGAAATTGACTTTATGATAGCCAGAGAAAATTTTATTTCTAACCCAAAAAATCTGCAAAAAATGTATTTTGAGATTGCACAGAATGGCTATTATGTACCAATTACAGATATCTCTGGAAAAGTTATTTTTACACCTGAAATGTATGATGAATATCGTAAGTCATTCGCTGGGCTTGAAAAGTTTGATGCACCTCCACTGGATTTTCATTCCACAACTGAAAGCGAGCATTCCTACAAGCGTGTATCTGAAATTACTACATCTATACCTGAAGACAGTGAACGGATTGATCAAGTAACTCAAAGTATACGAAGTGAAATTGAACAGACTTTGGGAGGTTTGGGGGTTAAACTTCGCCCTGAGTTTGATACTAGTATTTTAGGAGCTGAACTTTTGGATACGGGTTCTACCGGCAGACACACTAACACGCCCGGCGATTTTGATTTTGACTTCAGTTTGAAACTTGACGCAAAAGATTTTCCAAAAGCTGCCGAGCTAGCACAGGCAATTAAAAGCATGATGATTTTTACAGACGATATTTCTCACCAAGAAAATGGCGGGTATTATCAGTTAAGAGTGAAAGGTGTCACTTCAATTGGTGGTAAACAATTAGAAAAAGCATTGGATATTGATATTGGATTCGCTAACAAGTCTGATTTAAGCGTGTATGGATCGCATGATGCCATTCGTGACAAATTAAATTATATAAAAAATCACCACGGAAAGGATGCTTACGAGCAAACTATTGCAAATATTATTTTGACTAAACAAATTTTGAAAGAGGGACATGCTTACAAAAAACAAGAAGATGGAGGGTTCAGTGGCGTTGGGGTGGAAAACTGGATACTTGCTAATGGTGGAAATATGGAAGAAGCTTTCAAAAGTTTCAGAGATGCCGCTTATGAAAATGGACAAAGATTACCATATGAAAAATTCAAAGAAAAATATAAAATTTTGGATCCTGGCACAAATATTAAATATAATGGTCATGACAACTTTATTAATGTTCTCAAGCCGCATGGGTACGAGGCAATTTTGAATACTATAGAAAATTATTTAGATCAAGATAATCAAGAATAAATCTTAATAGTCTCCCACATAATATGATATAATCAATATAGTAAACTAAAAC
>JBMOJS010000358.1:0-2186 GCA_049315665.1 Pseudobdellovibrionaceae bacterium
TACTTCGCCGATGCTGGGTATAGTGACGTGTTTACTTGCCATACAAATAGTCTAAGTCAAAAATTGTGCAAAGTCCTAAAATCCCATTACTTTACAAACTTTGAACTTTAAAAACTTTCTAACTTTAAAAACTTTATAAACTTTCTAACTTTACGAACTTTACAAACTTTACGAACTTTACAAACTTTCTAGCGAAGCACAATATTGCGGCGGTGGGTTTTATTACTCGGTTGTACAACTTGAGGTACAAGATTTACGAGATCTGGCTTAATCAACCTTGCCGATACAAGTGAGGTCTTAACTACTTGCATGTCTGCTAGCTTTTTAAGAGTAGAACTTAGTTGCCCGGCAAAGATATGCTTACCGCTAACGACCACAAAATCTTCAGTTGGTTCAGGGTGTTGCATGTAGCTTGCAAGTTGTTTAAAGGCTTCGACGTCATAACCCACGGCATAGCGATCGTCGTGTTTGCGGCGGTCGCGTTTGTGGTTGCGTACAAAGGCTGTATCGGCGTCAACCTGAAACCACACTATTAAAGTAGCGGCTTTGTGGGTACGGGCCAATTCGCGTAGTGCGCGTCTTTGACTAGTCCTCAGAGCGTTCATATCATAAATAACACTTATGCCGGCATTTAGGAACTCGCTCGTCATGTATTCCATGATGCGGTTAAGGGCAAAATTTTCTTGTTTTGTGTATTTTGGATGTTCAAATAATTGGTGGCGGATGCGATCTTGCTCTAAATGAGCTGCCTCAAACACTTCGTTAAATTGGCGCGCAAAATACGTCTTGCCTGCCCCCGGGAAGCCATACAGGAGTATCAGTACCGGCTGTGTTGGCTTTATTTTCACCATAGATAAAGATAGTTTATACCAGCTTCTGTAAAATATGAAATAGTTCGGGGATATAATGTGACAAATTAACAGAGATGAGGTATGATTATCTGTGATTTGTCTTACCAAATTCGAGAGAGGATTCTCGAATTTGAAGAGGAACCTGCTTGGTGGGATAATCAACAGTGCCGAGCAAATTTACTTTGTCGGCAGTGTGATTATCCCGCCATTACACGGTGACAAAGGGGTATAGTACAACGGTTAGTATAAAGGTCTCCAAAACCTTAGATCGTGGTTCGATTCCACGTACCCCTGCCAAACAGAACAGAGACGCTTGTCGTCGAGCAACCGACTCCTGTTAATGGGGTCTTTTGTGATTCTATTATTTCGCTTGTTTCGTAATGTTTTCTTCATTTGTAAATTCCTTGTCTGTTAAATTAGTTCGAAGACTGTCTCCCGTTTGCGTATATTTTCATATTCTAAAATGTTATGCTTATTGTAATTATGGAATTTATTGCCTACGTTGTTCTGCCGGTATATCTATATTTACTGTTCATAAGAACCAAACAAGATGTAGCAGAATATGCAAATTTTAAGAAAATTAAATCCACAAAATCGCGCCAACAAAAATATCGAAAGTGGGTCTTAGAATCATTTTTGCTTTTCGGCCTAGGAAGTGTATTGTTGCTTGCCGCGATAGGACACTTTTCGAATATTACACATCCACTTAGCCAATTCACTGATTTAGTACCGCGCAGCACAACTATACAAGCTGATGACACGGGTAGCAGAATACCATTTATCTTAGGTATGCTAACGAGCGGCCTGCTGACAGGATTAGTAATAGCTAATTTCGCAAAAAAGAACAAAAAGAAAGCTGCTGTCATTGGCGACATCCAGGCAATGTTTCCGCGAAACAATGCTGAAAGGTTTTGGGCTGCTATATTAGCAATAAATGCAGGTTTTAGTGAAGAAATGTTCTTTCGTTTACTACTTCCGATTTTATTCTTCATTGTATTTAAGAACCCTGTTATTGCGTTAGTTCTTCCTATACTTATTTTTGGTCTGGTACATTGGTATCAAGGCAAAATTGGTGTAGTGTTTACAGCTATATTGGGCGCAGGATTAACTTTTCTATACCTTACAACAAGAAATATTTTTGCAGTTATGGCGATTCACGCATTAATTGATTTAAACGGTTTAATTCTGCAGCCTGCAATACGTGGCTTACACAAAAAATAGTTTGGATTCCGTACACAAGGCCCTGCCATTCAGATCAATTATGATTCTGTTTTAAGTTCTTTTTCTGTTTCTCTTTTTTGCTTTCTTGCTTCATGTTTATCCACCCTATGTCTA
>JBMOJS010000100.1:0-9670 GCA_049315665.1 Pseudobdellovibrionaceae bacterium
TTTGATGCCTTCTTTTGAAATATTTTGTAAGCTATTTTCTTGGTTTTCCACCACGTTCCAGAATAACTTAAAACGTTCATCAAAAGTGAAGTTACGAACGGATTTCACACCCAGTCTGTTTAGCTCTGAATACAAAAAGTAAATAGAATCTCGTCCAAAAAATGGATCGTAGCCGCCTTGAATGTGAACATCATATTGATTTTTATCCACTTTATTTAAAAAAATATAGGTTTTAAAGCGGTAGTACAAACCCGAACGAGGGTCATTGTTGGTCCAAAAACGAGGGTCATTGATGGCATTGTATGTAACCCAATGGGAAGTAATTATTTTCGAAACAGAGGCGATGGGTAATTTTTTTTCAACATTATCGCCATCAACCATTTGCCCTTGTTTATCCAAATAATAACAAAAAGCCTGTTTCTGCACTCGCGCAAAACTTATAGAAGAAAGCGCCGTCAGAAATAAAAGAACAAAAATCCCCAACCTTTGAGCAAACATTTGAACCTCCGAAAACGTGCATATTTGAGTTTCAAATGTTTATTCTTACAAGCTTTGTGCCGGCCGGCCTGCTGAATCATTTTGAGAACAGCTGTCGAACTTTTGTCAAAGTGACAGTTATGGTCAGTGTTCTAAAAATTGACAGATCATTTTTTCATAGCAGTTTCAATGGCTTCAACCAAGTCTTGCGGCTTGGTTTGTGGGGCAAATCGTTCTATAACTAGCCCATCTTTACCAATTAAAAATTTAGTAAAATTCCATTTGATCATTTCAGATCCTAAAATGCCTGGGGCTGATGATTTCAACCACTGATACAAGGGATCGGCATTGCTGCCATTAACATCAATTTTAGCCATCACCGGAAAAGTCACCCCATGGTTCAGGCGACAAAAAGATTGAATATCTTCATCACTGCCGGGTTCTTGACCACCAAATTGGTTGCAGGGAAAACCTAAAATAACCAACCCTTGAGATTGGTATTTTTTGTACAATTCTTCAAGGCCATCATACTGCGGAGTGAATCCACATTGGCTTGCAACATTGACCACTAAGACAACTTTATCTTTATATTTTTCTAAAGATTCGTTTTGACCTTGAGCATTTTTAACAGAAAATGTGGCGAAAGACATAGGGCCTCCTAGCGATTATTCATTTTTGAAAACTGTTGCAACCTTGTCATAAAATCTTTGGGTTCTTCAAACTGCGTTAAGGTTAAATCAGTCAAAACTTCACCTTTAGAATTGATAAATAACAAAGTGGGAAGGCCTACGATTTGGTACTTTTGCCGCAGTTGTTTTAGCACCTCTGACTCTTGTGAGGCATCGTACTTCAATAAAACAATATTTTGTAAAGATTTTTTTACTTCTGGATCGGAAAAAGTTTTTTCTTCCATTTCTAAACAGGCCGCACACCATTCTGCCCAAAAATCCAACAATACAGCCTTGTTATTTATTTTTGCCTCTTGCAGAATTTCAGCCGAATAGTTTTGCCACGGCAATTTTTGACTTTCTTTGGCCACCGCTGTAGTACTTGTTGTGGATGCTGAAATCAGTGGTCGTAAGTTAAAAATGGCCACTAAAATATATGCACTGCCAACAACTAAAAAACTCCATAATAGGCCTTTACATATTTGTATGATCTTGGATTTTGTATTTGATCTTTCAAAGGCACCAAAATAACTAGAGATTAAAATAAAACCTAGTCCAAGTAAAAAATCAAATACGCGTTCTGGGACTAAGATTTTTAAATAATAATAAAAAGGTATAAACATCACTAGGCCCAAAAACTTTTTAAAACTGACCATCCAAGACCCAGATTTAGGAAGATATTTAATCCATTGATTAAATAAACCCAAAACTATAAAAATCATTCCTAAACCTAAAGCATAAACAAACAAATAACTAAAACCCAGCAGCAAACTTTTGCTATTTGCTACAAATGTCAATATGGCCACTAAAACTGGGCCGACACAGGGGCTGGCGACTAGGCCTGCAAATAGACCCGAAAAAAAGGCATTTTTATAGCCTCCGCTATTGCTGGGTTGTGGTAATAATCGTTGGATAAAGTAGGGCACTTCAAAATCAAACAGGCCCAATTGGCTTAAAGCCATCAACAAAAATACGATGCAGACCGCTGAAAGAAAATAGGTATTGCCTAGTAAGGATCCAAATAGAGCCCCGGTGGAGGCCGCAAAAACACCCATCACCGAATAGGTGAAAGCAATGCCAAAAACATAAATAAGACTCAGTAAAAAATTTTGTAAACGACTGCGCTTTTCAGCGCCATGGCCTAAAATTGAAATGGTGATAGGAATCATCGGAAAAATGCAGGGGGTAAAGCTGGTTAAAACTCCTCCTAAAAAAACAATTAGAAACATCCATAAACCATAAGTTTTTTGCCAATCTGAAAATTGACTGTTTTCTATATTTTGAATTTTTGAAAAAAAAGTAACATCAGTGTCGGGATTTTTTTCAGTTTGAGTATTCAATGGCGGGACCGTCAAGCCCTCCGGCTGGGTTTGAATTATTTTTGCCGGGATTGTAAAAATTTTTTCAGTGGGAAAAAGACAAAAAGTAGTGCTGCAGGCTTGATAGGTCAAAGACAACTTCAATTGATCGCGATTTTCTTTAAAACTGGAAGGGGCTTCAACATGCACACTCAATACGGCTTTGTCTTTGATTCCCATGCGATTTTTTTTAGAAAATTTATCATACCATTGAATCATGGGTTCTATTTTTAAAGTACCGACTTGAAAACCATCAGGTTCTAAAACAACCAGTCTAAATTGGTCTTGGTAGGCGTGAAAACCCTCAGGTAAAAAAAGTTGCAGTTCAATGTAACCACCTTGGGAAGGCATGATTTGCAAAGGGTTTAGTCGGCCTTGCACAACTAAAGGATCTGTTTCACTAGAAGTGGCGCTATTATTTAAACTTGCGGCTGGACTTTGAGCCAGACAATAAAACGCTGTAAAAATACAAAATAAAAATACAATTTTTTTCATAGTTGCAAACCCTTTGTCCAGTTGTTCAGTACATGGTGTTTGTTTTCTCAATATTGTTACATATTTTGCCGAAAGAATCATCTGAAGAGGTATAACTTATGGGTTTTGTCGGCATTATAGTTGTATTCGCCACAGTTTTTGGTGGTTTTATTATCGCTGGTGGGCATATGGGTGTGATTTTGAAGGCCGCACCAATAGAAATGCTGATTATAGGTGGCTCTGCATTAGGAGCTTATATCATCGCCAACCCCATGAAGGTCATCAAAGCTGGATTTAAATTGTCGATCAAAGCGATGACCAGCAAGGGGCCGCAAAAACAAGATTATGTTGAGTTATTGCAAATGATGTTTCAGCTGTTTCAAGTGTTTAGAAAAGAAGGCCCGCAAGGGATTGAAAAGCATATTGAGACCCCAGAAAAAAGTGAAATTTTTAAGGCCTATCCCAGTTTTATGCACAATCATCATGCGGTCCATTTTTTATGTGACACCATGAAAATCACTTTATCGGCAGAGTTAAGCCCTTATGACGTGGATGATTTATTGGATGGGGATATGAAAGCCATTCATGCTGAAGAGCATTTAGCCATGCATGCGGTGCAAGCCGTGGCTGATGGTTTTCCAGGTTTGGGGATCGTCGCGGCGGTTTTGGGGATCGTAAAAACCATGGCCCATTTGACCGAAGGGGTTGAAAAAATCGGAGCCTTGGTTGCCGGCGCCCTGGTGGGAACAATGTTAGGGGTTTTTGGCGCCTACGGTTTGATTGGTCCTACGGCCACAAAAATTGGCAATGATATCGAAGCTGAAGGTCGTTATTTAAGTTGTATCAAAGCTTCTATGATTGCATTGCAAAGAGGCGCTCCACCATTGGTTTGTGTAGAGTATGCACGCAGAACAATCATGCCAGAAGAAAGACCCACTTTTGAAGAGATGGACAAAGCCACTAAAGAAATTAAAAAGGCTGCATAATGGCAGAAAAAAAAGGTCAGATCATAGTCATCAAAAAAATCATTGTGGCCGGTGCTGGTCACCATGGGGGGTCATGGAAAGTGGCCTTGGCTGATTTTATGACGGCGATGATGGCCTTCTTTTTGGTGATGTGGCTGTTAGGGCAAAGTGAAGAAACTAAAAAGGCAGTCTCGGATTATTTTTCTAGTCCCTCTGTGATCGAGTATAATTTCCAAAATTTTGGAGTGGAAGTAACCTTAGAAAAATTATTTTTAGATTTAGTCAATGAGCCCTTAAAGGCTTTTCAAAGTTTTTTAGAGCCTGCAGATAAAACCCCCAATTTATTAGATATGGGTTCAGCCAAGGTGGTGTCTGCTTTCATGGCGGATCAACTGACCGACTATGCTAAAAACACCCAAGTGCATTCGGATGGATTTAATTTTGATATTCCCGACACTGTTTTATTTGAAAAGGGAACTTCAAAGCCCAGTAAAGAATTTATCAAAGTGATGGAAAAAGTGCGAGGAGTTACCTCTGGTCTGACAGACGCTGAAGTGCAGTTGGAGTCCGCCTTGTTTATTCAAGCCATTCCTGAAGCCACGGCAGAGGCCGCTCAAAAAATAGCGTTTGAAAGATTAGACTTAGTTAAAAATAAAGTCACTGCTACATTGGAGCACAGCTCTGTGGATGTAAAAGGGCGGATCAATGTGAAAGAGAAAAAGGGCGAAGTGGACCCCCAAAAACTCATCGGTTTTATACGTGTTAATATCGTCCAAAAAGATGTTTCTAGTGATGGGCAGCAGCGACGAAAATTAGAGTCCATTTTTTCAGACTCGGCTAAAAATCAAAAATCCTATCAAGATTATATTGCAAAAATAGGGCAAAAAGACCGCAAAGGTGGGGATGCTCCGACGGCGGCAGAATCTAGGCCCATCAAGCCTTTGGTGAATCCAGTGGATGAAGAGTTGTCTAAAATCAACGCCCCAACAGAGAACTAAAGTAAGTCCCATTTTGCAACCAAATTTTCTGAAATTCTCAGTGGTGGTTCTGGCACTTCAGTGCTACAAAGATGCGCTATGCCGGACACACAAACATCTATCGAAATTGAAAAATTCTTAAAAGACTCACAAGACCACTTGAGGGTCTTAAATCTTTCTGCAGTAGAGTCTGCTAAAGCCATATTAGCTTGGGCTAAAGAAAACTTCAAAGACCAGCTGATTCTATCATCAGCCTTAGGCGCTGAAGATCAAATTCTAACTTATTTTGCTAAAGATCTAGATATTCCTATATTCACACTAGACACCGGTCGTTTGTTTCCAGAATCCTATGACTTGATCGCTAGAACTGAACGAAATCTTAAAGTTAAAATAAAGATCTATGCTCCTTCACAAGAAGCCGTGGAAAATTTAGTAAATAAAAAAGGTATTAATCTTTTTTATGAATCTGTAGAAAATCGCAAAGAATGTTGTGCGGTTCGTAAACTAGAACCACTACGTCGAGCCTTGGCGGGACAAAAAGCCTGGATCTGTGGATTAAGGCAAAGTCAGTCCGACGCAAGACTACAGGTTCAGCCCATCGAGTGGGATGGCTTAAACTCTTTGTACAAATTAAATCCACTATGGAATTGGTCGGATGATTTGATGTGGAGTTTTGTGAAAGAAAATAAAATTCCCTACAGCCCATTGCACGACAAAGGCTTTTTAAGTATTGGCTGTGCCCCGTGCACCAGAGCTATAGCTAAGGGCGACCACCCTAGATCAGGCCGCTGGTGGTGGGAAGATGAAAATAAAAAAGAATGTGGTTTGCACAATAGAAATGCGTGATCTTTAGTTCAATCGGAGGACAGCTGTGGCAAAACTTTCAACTCATTTACAAGAACTCGAAGCCGAGTCCATATCCATTTTACGCGAAGTTGCGGGTCGTTTTGACCGACCAGTATTGTTGTTTTCTGGTGGTAAAGATTCCATCACGTTGGTGCATTTGGCCCGCAAAGCTTTTGCCCCGGGGCTTTTGCCATTTCCACTTTTGCATGTAGATACCGGCCATAACTTTCCTGAAGTGATTGCATTTCGCGATAAATTGGCTGCGGATATTCAGGCCCAGCTTTTGGTCAGAACAGTAGATGATGCTATTGCCAAGGGTTTAGCAAAACCAGTTCCTGGGGAAATCAGTCGTAACTTTTTACAAATTCCCACTTTGCTAGGGGCTTTGAAAGAATTTAAATTTGATGCCGCTATTGGTGGGGCCCGCCGCGATGAAGAAAAGGCCCGAGCCAAAGAAAGAATTTTTTCTCACCGTGATGAGTTTGGCACTTGGAATCCTAAAAATCAAAGACCAGAATTGTGGAATCTATATAATACTCTTTTACAAAAGGGTGAACAGATGCGGGTTTTTCCAATTTCCAATTGGACCGAAGCTGATATTTGGGAATACATCGATCAAGAAAATATTCAATTGCCTTCACTTTATTTTTCACATCAACGCGAAGTGATTGCCCGCGATGGACAGTGGATTGCGCACTTTCCACAATTTCCCCTTCAAGCTGGCGAAACTCCGGTAGTTAAAACAGTGCGCTTTCGTACTGTGGGCGATATTGTTTGCACAGGTGCTGTAGAGTCCACTGCTTCGAATACTCAAGATGTGATTGCGGAATTGATTCAATCAGAAACGACAGAACGTGGAACCAGGACTGATGATCAAAGGTCATGGGCCGCCATGGAAGATCGAAAAAAATTGGGGTACTTCTAATGAAAAAACATTTGCGATTTTGTGTGGCGGGAAATGTAGATGACGGTAAAAGCACCTTGATTGGACGTATTCTACTGGATTCGGGGTCATTGTTGAAAGACCAGTTAGAGGCTTTGAAGGGCAATCCTGAAGCCTTAGCCCACATCACCGATGGTTTACGTTCCGAACGTGAACAGGGAATTACCATTGATGTTGCTTATCGTTATTTTGCAACTCCAAAACGAAAATTTATTTTGGCAGATACCCCCGGACATGTGGAATACACTCGCAATATGGCTACGGCAGCGTCGAAATCTGACCTTGCTGTTATTTTGATCAGCGCCGATAAAGGTGTTCGCGAACAAACACGCAGACATATTTATTTGTGTCATTTGTTGGGGATTAAACAGTTGGTCTTTGCTATTAATAAACTAGACTTGTTTGATTATTCGCAAGATGTTTACAATAAAATCAAAGTAGAAGTGGAAGCCCTGGCCGATAAACTGTCTTTTAAAAATTTTCAGTTTATACCTATTAGCGCATTGCTAGGGCATAATATTGTGACTCGTTCAAAAGAAATTTCATGGTACGATGGGCCTGCATTGTTGGAATACTTAGAGGCTGTAGATACCGATTATAAAACGGATTCAGTTGCAGCGACAGAGCCAGTGTTTTCTGTGCAATATGTAGTGCGTACCCAGCATCGTTATTTGATGGGAAGTCTGTTGCAAGGAAAAATTCAAACTGGAAGTTTTTTAAAAATTGCTGGTAAAAAAACGCCTGTGAAAGTTTTAGAGCTTTTGAAGGCTGGTGAGGTTGTAACAGATGTTCAGTCTGGGGATGCCATTGCTATTCGTTTAGATACAGATGTGGATGTGGGACGTGGCACGGTACTTCTAGGAACCGAAGGTGAATCAGTGAAAGCCATGAAAGATTTTGATGTGGTGTTCTTTTGGTTGAATGACAGTGAAGTTCTTCCGCAAGAAAGGCTAGAAGTTCAGCACTTGCATTCCCGTGGATTAGCGCAGATCACTGAAATTAAAGAAAAGTTAAATTTACAAAGCTATGGATTTGAACCGTGTAGCGAGGTTGCGCACAACGATTTGGGCAAAGCCTCTTTACGTTTGGCGCAACCGATTTATGCGACATCGTACACACAAAGTAAGGATTTAGGTTCTTTAATCTTAGTGCATCCAGAGACTCACGAGACTTTGGCTGCCTGCTTAGTTTTATAAATTTAAGGAGTTCATTATGAAATTGATGAATGTAATTTTATCAGCATTTCTATTCAGTGGTTTAATTTTAGTGGCAAATACAAGTTCAGCGGCAGTGGTGAGGGTGGGATACTTTCCAAACATCACTCATGCGCCGGCGATTATTGGTCTGAAAAAAGATTTTTTTAAAAAAGAGTTGGGGTCTAGCAACGAAATAAAAACCTTCACCTTCACGGCGGGGCCGGCTGCAGTTGAGGCTTTATTTGCAAACTCTATAGATATTGCTTATGTGGGTCCTAATCCAGCGATCAATGCTTATGTGAAATCCCAAGGCAAAGCCGTGCGTGTGATTTCGGGGGTAAGCAGTGGCGGAGCAAGATTGATTGTGCAAGGGGATTCAAAACTGGCGGTGCCTAAAGATTTTGAAGGTAAAAAAATCGCCACACCACAGCTGGGGAACACCCAAGACGTGGCGGCCCGGGAATGGCTGAATTTAGCTGGCGTTCGCACAACCACCCAAGGTGGCAAAGTACAGATTTTAAATATGGCCAATCCGGATCAAGTTTCACAGTTTAAAAGAAAAGAAATTGATGCTGCTTGGACGGTTGAACCTTGGTCTTCGATTTTGATTTTAGAAGCCAATGGCAAAGAGCTGGTGAATGAAAAAAACCTTTGGCCCAATAAAAAATTTGCGACGGCTTTGATTATTGTGCGTAAGGATTTTTTAGAAAAAAATCCTGAAGTCGTAAAATCTTGGCTGCAAGGACATTTAAAAACTTTAGAATGGATTAAAAAAAATTCCAAAGAATTTAAAGAAGTCTTGAACGGTGAGTTTAAAGTTTTATCTGGCAAACCCATCAATGATAAAGTTTTGGATTCCGCTTTGTCACAGATTGAATTCACCAGTGATCCTTTGGAATCCACAGTTTTGAAAAGTGCAAAAAATGCCTTTGATCTGGGATTTTTGGGATCTAAAGAACCTGATCTAAGTCAGCTTTTTGATTTGGCTATTTTGCAGAAACTAAAGTGATTTATGAGTTCTTCGGATTTTCATATTCAGCTGAGGGGAATTAAAAAATCTTATTTGTTTCGTAAAAAACCAAGATTGATTTTAGATGATTTGGATTTTACTGCAAAAAAAGGTGAGTTTTTATGTCTGCTTGGCGCTTCTGGAAGTGGCAAGTCCACACTAGTACGTTTAATAGCAGGCTTAGAGCAACCCGATTCAGGTTCTGTACTTCACGGTGGACAAAAAGTGACGGCTCCCAGTGATAAACGAATTTTAGTTTTTCAAGATGGGGCCTTATTTCCATGGCTGACTGTGGAAGAAAACATAGCCTTTGGTTTAAACAGCAAAAAAATCCCCCGTTCTGAACAAAAAGAAAAAATTGATAAAGTATTAAAAACTGTAGGCCTGGAGGAATTTCGCCAGGCTTATATTCACCAACTTTCTGGCGGGATGAAGCAACGGGTCGCCATTGCCCGAGCCATTGTTTTAGAGCCCGAAGTTTTGTTGATGGATGAGCCTTTTGCCGCTTTGGATGCGCAGACGCGGGATCAACTGCATTTAGAATTACAAGATATCTGGCGTAAAACGGGCTGCACTATAGTTTTTGTCACTCACAATGTGCGGGAGTCTGTGCGTTTAGGTGATCGAGTGCTTTTACTATCTTCTAATCCTGGCAAAGTGGTTAAAGAGTATTCAGTGAATATTCCGCATCCTAGGTATATCGAAGATCATGCGGTTGTGGATTTATCCCGTGAAATTTTAAAAAGCTTAAAATTGG
>JBMOJS010000101.1:0-9654 GCA_049315665.1 Pseudobdellovibrionaceae bacterium
CAGAAGCAAAAATTTCGCATTTTTGTGATAAAAAGGATTGGGCCAGCTCCACCAATCCTGATTTATCAGACACACTGATCAGGGCGCGTTTCACTTTTAAAGACATGTGGCCTCCGCATAAGCATTACGAAATAGTTCTAAACCTATTTCTGAATTATTTTTAAGTTCAGGATTTTGCGTCCAGGTGGGATTTTGCGTTTTGCGAATGGCCGCTTCTGGATGAGGCATCAAGCCTAAAACTCGTCCTTGAGCTGTTGTTAACCCTGCCGCTTTTTGCTGACTGCCATTGACATCATCTTGATAGACCAAAGCTATTTTTTCTAAGTGAGGTTTGGAAAAAATAATTCGACCTTCGCCATGGCGAATAGGTAAATCCAATATAGAAATATTTTTTAAAAAAACACATTCGGGATTTTGGGTTTTTAATCCCACCCATTTATTGATAAAACGACCATGATCGTTGCGAGTGATGGTTAAATCTGCACCAAAAACTCCCAGACGAATCAAAGCCTGAAAGCCATTGCAAATTCCTAAAACCAAGCCGCCGTTCGAGGCAAAATCCAAAAGATTCCACTGCAGATGGTATTTGATTTTTAGAGCTAAAACCTTGCCCGAGGTTAAATGATCGCCAAAAGAAAAGCCCCCAGGTAAAAACAAAGCCTGGTACTTTTTTTGTAAATCAGATTGACTGAATTTTTGTACAATCAAATCATTGATGTGAACGATGTCGGTGTAAAACCCTGCTTGTTCAGCAGCAAAGGCCGTTTCATTCTGACAGTTGATGCCATCACCGGCTAAGACAAGTGCTTTTTTCATAGACTATCCCCACTCCAAGCGGCGTACAGGTCTTCTGTGGCTACAACTGAATTTTGCCATTGTAAAAAACCAGAATCTGTCACTGCACCCAGTTTTTGAAATGCAATTTTTTTATCAGACCATTCTTTTTCTAAAGCTAGATTGTGAGAGGCAGCACAGCTGACGATAATCTGATGCAGGCCTTCACCAAAACTAAAATTCGATTGCTGAAGCGGCAGTGAAGATTCAAAATTCACGCCTAAATTTTTAGTGAAACAGCTTTCGGCGATACTGACTAAAATCCCACCATCACTGACATCATGGGCAGATAAAATCTTTGCACTGTTTTTTTCGTCCCCCAACCAATTGTACAAAGGCAAGGCTTGATCCCAGTGAGCTTGACCCACAGACAAGGTCTGTGAATTTGTAGCCCCTTTGCCAGTTGTGGTGACATGGATTTTTTGCAAACAATGCCATTCAGATTCTAACAGGCCACGGTCTTGGGGGCCTAAAATATAAATCACATCGCCAGGATTTTTAAAATCAGCGGTGCGAGCGTTTTTATAATTTTCAATACGACCCAAAGCTGTCATCAATAAAGTTGGTAGAACAGAAATCTTTACTTTTTGCCCTTTAAGTTCAGATTTATAATCATTCTTCATACTGTCTTTGCCTGAAATCAAGGGTGCCGACAATTGCAAACAAGCTTCTTGCAGGCCCGCGCAAGTGCGAACCAAAGCTGCCATTTTTTCAACGTCCTCCACAGGGTCAGGCCAACAAAAGTTATCGACCAAGGCTAGAACTTTAGAAGAGTCTGTGGATGAAAACTCGGCCCCAACACATAAAAGATTGCGAACAGTTTCATCCACCACAGCCTGGGCCATCAACCAAGGATCTACTTTGGATAAACGTGGCTGTAAACCACAAGACACCACAACGCCAATTTCTTTTTTATAATCCAAGGCAATCACTGCGGCATCGTTGGGTGTGGATCGACCTTGGGATGTTTGCAAACTTTTAACAACGGATCGTCCTTGCACTTCATGATCGTACTGACGGATCGTACTTTCTTTACTTTTGATTTGCGGACTTTTTAATAATTCTACCAAAGTAGAAAAAACCTGAGCTTCAATAATAGATTCTGTATTGGTTACAGATTTACAGTCTGTATGCGGCCATACAGCTTTCAATTGAAGTTTGGGTACCCCGCCATGCAAAAACTTTAAATCCAGATCAGCCACTGGCTCGTTTTTATAGACAACAGTCAATCGCCCGCTGCCGGTGAATTTTCCTAAAAAATTACATTCGACATTGCGTTGTTGGGCCAGTTCTTCAAACTGTTTTCTTTTATTGGGGTCTACAGCCAAGGTCATTCTTTCTTGGGATTCGCTGATGACCAATTCAAAAGGTTTTAAACCAGGCATTTTGGTTTTTGCATCAGTGATATCTAACCATGCGCCGTTAGAGATCTGAGCCAACTCACCCACAGAAGAAGAAAGTCCACCAGCACCATTATCAGTGATGCAGCGATAAAGATCCAAATCCCTGGCTTCTAGTAAAAAATCAGTCATGCGTTTTTGCGTAATAGGATCACCCAATTGCACCACACTGGCAGGAATGGACTCTGTCATTTCTAAGGAAGAAAAAGTCGCCCCATGTATGCCATCACGACCAATACGACCACCCAGCATGCAGATCAAATCGCCTTCTTGAATTTTTTTATCAGCACAGTGGTGATCTTGAATATGGATCGGCATAATTCCGCCGGATCCACAGAACACTAGGGGCTTACCAATATAAGATTCATCAAAATACAAGGCTCCATTCACCGTGGGTATGCCGCTTTGATTTCCACCGTGTTCAACACCTGAACGAACTCCTTCTAAAATTTGTTTAGGAGGGATCAATCCATTGTAGTCACTGACATCTTTATCTAAAGGTCCTACGCAAAAAACATTGGTGTTAAAAATAGGTTTAGCTCCAAATCCACAACCTAAAATATCGCGATTGACACCAACTATTCCCGTGATGGCCCCACCAAAAGGATCCAAGGCCGAAGGTGAGTTGTGAGTTTCTACTTTAATACAAACGGCGGTTTCTTTATCAAAAGCCACAATGCCCGCATTGTCTTTAAACACCGATAGCAGCCAAGGCTTAGGCAGTCTTTCTGTGGTTTGGGCAATCATGGTCTTGAACAGACTATTTATTTTTTTAGGAATACTTGCTGTGTTTTCAGGATGCTGTTGGTAGTCCACTTCGGCAGCAAAAATTTTATGTTTGCAGTGTTCTGACCAAGTTTGTGCTAAAACTTCAAGCTCAACATCGGTAGGATCTCTTTTCAAGCCTGAGTAATAATTTTGAATGGCTTTCATTTCGGACAAGTTCAAGGACAACAGATTGGTTAGGCTCAATTGAGTCAACTCTGAATCTGATAAATTTCGGATGGCGATAATTTGTGTTTGCAACTGAGTATTGATTTTCCACTGAAACTTTTTTTCACAAACCGGGGCATCAAATCTAACGATAAAATTACTGTATTTTGAATCAAAGACTTCAGATTGGTGAATATAAGAATTAGAAATAATCTTTTTATTGATCTGTTCAATATCTGCTTTTTGCAAATCGGAACCATAAAATAAAATCAACTGTCCGGATAAAACTTTAAATTCATTTAAGTCTTGTTTAGAAACAATCGACAAGGCTTCACTGGCGGTAGTTCCAATATTATCGGTCATGCCAGGAAGTAGGCTTTTTTCGATGGCCCAAGAAAAATTCAAATCTTCTTCTGCAGGCTTTACAAGTAAATTTTGCAGCAATGGATCAGTAAAAATTTCTGTGGCGGCATCGGCCCACTTTTGATCGGGACTGGAAATCCAAAAAACTTCCACGACCTGTAGGCGATGAATTTGTTTTTCAAGCGCTGGATGAACTTGTTGAATTTTTTGTCGCAGGTGTTTTTCTTCGGGGCCTTCGACATTTGTTTTATTATATATTTCAATGCGGTTGTACATAGAATCGGCTTCCTCTGGATTTAACAGAAAATTGATTGGAAAAAATCCATTTTAAAGTATTGGGATAAAGTTGGTGTTCGATAGCAAGTCCACGACTTTCAACATCTTCTAAGTTTAGACAATCTTCGATAGAAAAAACAGCTTGCGCACAAATAGGGCCGGCGTCCACGTCAGGCACAACAAAATGAATAGTGACCCCAGTAAAC
The DNA here is from genome assembly GCA_049315665.1 of Pseudobdellovibrionaceae bacterium. Lineage (GTDB taxonomy): Bacteria > Bdellovibrionota > Bdellovibrionia > Bdellovibrionales > Bdellovibrionaceae > JBMOJS01. Next base: position 4,013 of record JBMOJS010000101.1, read on the forward strand.
TTAACTCCATAGTTGAAGGCTTGAGCATAGCTATGCAAGCCCGGAAACGCGGGAAGAAGTGAAGGGTGGATATTGATGATTTTAGATAGCTGAGAATCCCTTTTAAAGTTTTCAATAAAGGTGGCAGAGATGATTTTTTTATAGCCTGCTAAAATTAAAAAATCTAGATTCATAGGTTTAATGTGATTTATAACTTCACTTTCATTTTTTGAAATAAAAGTGGGTATTTGCCGTGTGGTGGCTTTTTCAACAGCTAAGCAAGGACGATCTGCAACCAGGCAGACAATTTCTGCATTCAATTGGCCCGACAAAATCGATTCATAGATGGAATCAAAATTGGATCCGCGACCAGAAACAAAAATAGCTATTCTGGTTTTAGAGCTCATAATCTTTTGCCCTTGGCGATATCAGATCTGAACTGCATTCCATCAAATTGTATTTGTTCTAAGCGTTGGTAAGCTTGCTGGCGAGCAGCTTGAACAGATTCGCCCAGGCCTAACGCTCCAAGAACTCGACCACCACTGGTTTGCCAAGGTCCTTCAGAAGACTTTTTAACTCCAGCAAAAAATCCTTGATGCTGCCCGAACCATTTTTCGATTCCAAAAATACTAGATCCCGTTTGTGGAGCCTCTGGATAGCCTGGTGAAGCGGCCACCACATAGACCGATGCCCCAGAATGAACAGTAATTTGCGTTGGTAATGTCTTTATTTTTTTCTGACAACAGGCCAGCAACCAATCCACAAGGTCGACATTCAGTAAAGGCATTAAAGCCTGGGTTTCAGGGTCACCAAATCTAGAGTTGAATTCCAAAACCCAAAATTGATTTTCACCAATCATCAATCCTGCATACAATAAGCCAGAAAAAGGGCAACCCTGCTCTTTCATGGTTTTTAAAATAGGCGCAAAAACTTTTTCTTGTAGATCCGCCAATAGTTGGGGGCTGATTGTCGCCGGGGCATAGGCGCCCATGCCGCCGGTGTTGGGACTGTTGGGATCTTGAGTGATTTTTTTATAATCTTGGGCCGCAGGTAAAATTCTAAAATCTTCACCATCACACAAAGCAAATACAGAAAGCTCATAGCCAGATAAAAATTCTTCTAAAATCAAAGTGTCGGATATTTTGCATAAGCGATGAATAGCTTGTTCGGCTTGATCCGAGCCGTGACAAATTTCAACCCCTTTGCCTAAGGCCAAGCCGTCAGCCTTAATCACCAAGGTGGGTTTTTGCTGCCAAGGATATTTTTTAACATAGTCCAAAGCAGCGGCCAGTGACTGAGCGGTAAAAAAAGTGGCTGTAGATACTTTCGACTTTTGCATGATTTGTTTAGCAAAAGCCTTACTGCTTTCAATGCGCGCGGCTGATTGTGTAGGGCCAAAGGCTTGCAGCCCATGTTTGTGCAAAATATCTACCGCACCCAAAGCCAACAGATTGTCTGGTCCTACCACCACCAAATCTATTTTTTCAGATTTGGATTTTTCAGCAATGGCTATTAAATCCTGTTCCGTTTTTACAGGCAGATTCCAAGCTGAAATAGATTTTTTTGCAAATTCATTTTGTAATTGCACAACAGCTGCTGGATTTTCGGGGCAAAAAATAAGATCCTGCACTTTATCGGACTGCAAAACTTTCCAAGCCAAGGCGTGTTCGCGGGCTCCATTGCCAAGAACTAAAACCTTCACAAGGCCCCCTTGCTTTGAGTAGAAAGTTCGATCATTTTCTGCTTTAAGTCTTGAACTATTTTTTCTAGAGAAGGGGAATCAAATATATTTTCCCCAGTGATCGTGTTGCTCAAAGATTTGTACATATTGGTCATTAAATTTAAAAAATCTTTAGAAAGTGGCGGTGGCTGGGGAAGTTCCGCATGATGTTTTTTTTCGATGCTAGGGTTTTGCATTTTGAATTTTTCAAAATCTTGATACCAAGATGTATAGCGATAATATTTGCGCAAGACCTCTTTAGATAATTGAAAATTTTGATACTCTAAACGCAATTCATCAGGGCCTATGGCATCCACTAAAATAATATTTTTTTCTGCAGAGTTATCTTGGCCAGTAGCCAAAGCCCATTCCAGTTTGCCATCCACCAAGTTTATATTTTTGCTAGCAAACAAAGATTTTAAAAATAAACAGGTGAAAACATTTTTCAGATAAAGTTGGTTGAATTGTTCGATGCTTAAACCACTGATCTGTTGGGCTTCGGATAAAGATAAAGATCGATCTTGTGGTTCTAATTTTGTGAAAAATTCAACGTACGGCACTGTGAATCTATGACCGGCTTTAAAGGGGCTGTCAGGATGTCTTTTTAAAAAAGAACTGCCTTCGCCCAGTTCAAAGCGAAAAACCACTTCTAAGGGAATTAAAAAAGACTTATCGCTGGACCCCATTTGCGATTTTGCATGGTCATAATTGAAGTAAGCAAAAGGTCCACATTGCGCAGGGGCCGGTGAAAAAACTTGCACGGGGCTAACAAATAAAAAAGGATCTTGGTTGTTGGCAGTCAATAATTCTTGATTGTGATTTTTTAAATAATGCGAATCTAATCCACTTTTAGAAAGTTGATCTGTTGTTTTTTGCACCGATTCTGGTGAATTATTTTTTTTTAATTCTTCAATCGCCTGCTGAGTCGCGGAGGTTTGTAAAAACCCCTGCCATTCCTTAGCATCCCCTAGCTTTTGAAAAAAAAATTGCGCCAATTTTGATAAGCCAAAGCCTTTTTGCGGAATGGGATCTGGCATTTTGCCCCAATCAAAGACCGAATAATCATCAGTGAATTCAAAAAGTAAAAACGAGGAATCTGGATTTTGCGCAAAGCCCACTTGATACAAATTTTTAACAGAACCCCTATACAGTTCTTTTTGCAAATCTAGGGGGCGAGGCAAATTTTGCAAGCTTTGCTGCAATTTCTGTTGCTTGTCACTAGCCAACGACACTGCGGTCCTCATTTCGGGATTGAATTAGTTTTTCAGATCCTGCAATGGATGTCGGGTAATCGCCAGTTAAACAGGCCATACACGGTGTAGTACCATTTTTTGGAAAAATAGATTTTTTTAAGGAATCCAAATCTTGATAGATCACAGCGTCTGCGCCCAGTTCTTTTTCAATGTCTTTTTCGGATTTTTTATAGGCCAATAATTCTTTTTGCATCGGAAAGTCGATTCCATAAAAACAAGGATGCTGAATAGGCGGGCAGGTTGAAGCCAAATACACGCTTTTGGCCCCGCAAGATCGGATCAGTTCAATCAATTTTCTAGAAGTTGTGCCGCGAACGATAGAATCATCCACCAATAAAACATTGCGACCTTTGATTTCTGATAAAACTGGGGCCAACTTGAATTGCACAGCTTTGTCGCGTTTATCTTGGGTGTCCAAAATAAATGTTCTAGAAATATAGCGATTTTTTATCAGCAATTCACGATAAGGAAGTTTCAACTCTTCCGCTAAAGAAATAGCCGCCGTTCTGGCGGTGTCAGGCACCGGGACAATGACATCAGGTTGAATTTCATTGCGGTCAATGCGCAGCTGAATAGATCTTGCCATATTTTTACCCAGTTCGATGCGCGAATTGTAAACGGGCTGACCTTCGATGTCAGAATTGGCCGAAGCAAAATACACCCATTCAAACATGCAGGGGCGACGGGCTTGGCTAGCAATGGTTTTTCGTAAAACTTCACCGCTTAAAGTGACGGCAATGACCTCACCAGGACGAACATCTTCTAACAATTCATAATCTAAAAAGGACAGCACGCTGCTTTCAGAACTGAAAATATGTGAGTATTTGCCGTCAGATTCTTTTTTGCGACCCATGACTAAAGGACGTATACCTTGAGGATCGCGAAAAGCCACCAGCCCATAGCCGGCAATCAAGGTGACGATGCTATAGCTTCCCACGGATTTGCTAAAAACAAATTGAACGGCGCTAACGATATCTTCAAAGGTAGGAATTTTTTTATGTTCGTTGTGGGAAAGCAAGCCCTGGGCGAACAAATTTAAAATAGATTCGGAATCGGATTGGGCTAAGGGATGACGTTGGTATTCGTTTTTTAACTCTTCAGTCAAGCCTCGGTGGTTAACCAGATTGCCATTGTGAACCAGGCCGATGCCATAGGGAAAATTCATAACGAAAGGCTGCACGTTACTCAATTCACTTTTTCCAGCCGTGCTATAGCGCACATGGCCGATGGCCACGGGGCCATTCAAGGGTTTCACATTTTCTTCGGTAAAAACACTTTCTACCAGGCCCAGGTTTCTGACATAGTGAAAGCCGCTGGCGTCATGGGATAGAATGCCCGCAGCATCCTGCCCACGGTGTTGCAGAAGGTGTAGGCCCATAAGAACTTTTTTTGAAGCATCGGGAACGCCGATCAGACCTAAAACTCCACACATCGTTGACTCCAAACGTCTTAATCTTTGTTTGGCTGCTTTTAACAAAGGCTACGCAGAAAGTAAAGGAATGAGCTTATTGAGTGCATGCGTTGGTTGCTGAAGATCATAGCAGGGGGCTAGTTATTTAAGGCTGTCCACAATATCAATCCCAATGGACACAGCCATGGACTTGGGCAGAATTTTTAGGCCTAGTTTTAGGGCTTCATTTTGAATCTGGGACTCATAATACTGGTTGGTGACCAAGATGGAGTTTTTAGCAATACCCAGCTTTGAAATCAACTGTAAGCCATTCTGAGATTGATTTAAAAAATCATAATCGACCAAATACAGTGTGGAGGTGTGGGGCTGGAATGATTTTTTAAAATCTTCTACTGAAGTCCACTGATGCAAAGATTTTACGTCTTTTTCATCAAGATATTTTTGCAATCGATTGTTCCATAAATTGTGAATGCTTAGATCATCATCAATACAAACTACGGATGTCCCTTTGGGGATCGCTATGCTTTCTGCAAACCAATCAGGGGGCTCAACCAAGGGCAATGACATTCGGATTTGGGTTCCCTGGTTCTGCTGGCTTAGAATCGAAAATGTCCCGCCAAAAGATTCAATGGTGTGTTTGGCATGATGCACGCCAAGTCCCGAGCCAGAACTGGAGTTTTCTTTACCAAACGAAAAACCTTTTTCACCAATTTTTTGTAAAATATGGGCTGGTATGCCTTTGCCATTGTCTGAAACTATAACCTCAATGTTTTGTGCATACTTTCGCAGAGCTACAATAATTTTACCTTCTGAGGCATCGAAGGCTTCCACAGAATTATTGATAAGATTAGAAAGCACCCTTTTAAACTCAACAGGATCTATTTTTGCAAAACCGCCATAGGACTTATTGGAGTCAGCCTCGATATCCACCATTGAAGATGTGCGATATTCCATTCTTTTTTCAGAAACCAAAGAGTCAATAAGAGGTGCTATGAGAGTGCTTTTGAGTTTAGAATGGACGGGGACTGGGTCTGGACCGTTAGCTACAGTAGGTGCCGCGGTTGCCTGAGATTTTTCTAATAAAGTATTGGCAATATCATTTATTCTTTGCGTGGCATTTTTCATCAATAGACGCATTTCTTCTGGTGTATTTTTTAGAAGACTCACGACCATATTCAAGGCTGTTAGTGGCGATCTGATATCATGACTGACTTGCTTGGCCAAGGCTTGGGCAGCTTCGAGTTCTTTTTGATGCACCAGCATTTTGTGACGCTCTTCC
>JBMOJS010000102.1:0-9648 GCA_049315665.1 Pseudobdellovibrionaceae bacterium
TGTATCTTTAAAATCATCCACTTTTAAATCTACACCCTGCACCCGAAATCTTTCACTGCAAAAGCCTAAGGTATCTTCTATAATCTCTTTAACAGAAGCGGCAGCAAAGTCATCATCTTCAGCATTGCGCGAAAAGAATTTTAAACCTTTAATGATTTTATTAATTCGATCACTTGTACTGACAATTATTTCTAGATATTTTTTAGCAGACTCGGCATCATATTCGTTGCTTGTGATCATTCGTAAAAGCTGATTCGAGCGTCCTCGAATGGTGGCCAAGGGGTTATTTATTTCATGAGCCAGCCCACCAGCCATTTCGCCCAGACTGGCCATTTTTACGGCCTCTGCACTTTTAGATCTTTCAAAATCGATGACTTTATTTGAATCATGAATCTTATCTAATAGAAAATTGATTTCATGGGCTAAAAAGCCAATCTCGTCATTGGCTTTTAAAAGCAATTCAGATACAATACGCCCATCACTGCCTTGCAATTTTTTAACATCATTACTTAGCTGGCCCATTTTTTTTAAAAATAATTTATCTAGCAGTACTATTAAGCTAACTATAAAAAATAAAGCAATGACAAGGGTGGTAACTATCATGGATTGAATCGTCGAATATCCCAAGGCCGCTATTTCCCTTGGCATAGTCAGCATACCATAAAAAATAGTCTCGCCTTTGAAGTCCTGAAAAGGCGTGTAGGCTTTAATAAAGTCTTTGTTTTGATAATACAAAGAAATATCATTGTCTTCTTTTCCGTCACCATCAGCATCATAGGACTTTACAAAATCTTCTAACAGTATATTGGATCGATGTTCATTACTACCGATCATCTTAAAATCCATTTTCAAATTTTTTGATAAGTCATTCATAAAGGCATCATCCAAACGACGTCCAGCAATCAGAGCTCCAGCCAAGGGCCCTTCCCCCTCTGAACCAATAACCGGCTGCACGGTCAAAAGATAAACCTCATTATTGATCTTTGAAATAATATTTTTAGGACTATCTGTTACAGCTGTAAATTTAAAAAAATCCAAATTGTCTTTTAAAAAAGAAATTTTTTCAGGATCTAAATTTTTTAATTTTTCTAGGGATCGATAATCCGATTGCCCCGCCCATTGAATTTGATTGCGACTATTAATGAATACTAAAACATTCACTTTTAAAGAGATTAATGCACTTTCGGTCAAGTTAGCTTCGACAAAACCAGGATTTTTGTTTAATAAAAAATTTTGCGAATCGCCCCACCTAGACCAATCCAACATTCGGGCTTCCAAATCCGTCAGTGAAAACTGCACACTGTCCCGGGCTCGCTCACCACTTTTTGTGGCTTCGCGGGTTTCTAACAATACAAATCTGGATTTGATGTATGAAATTGAAAAAAAATAAACCCCCAGCATGGCTGGCAAAACCAAAGCGAACAAATATAAGAATGTTTTTTGCCTAAGACCAGTGATTTTATGTTTTATAAACTGCATAGCATGGCTATCGGAATCTTTATATAAATTTATAGCTCATCCACTGTCTTATTTTGAGATGTTTCAATTTTATACAAAGTGACGTTTAATGCCTGACCTGTAAAAAGCCTTTTCATTGGATCCAGTAAAAGTACCGTGTATTGCATCTGCCATCCTATTTTATTGGCATGAATTCTGTATTAGTAGTCTGTAGGAATAGGAATCGAGGAATTTATGAAAAGACAAAAAATTCTAAGCCTGGCTTTATTATCTGTCCTTTTTATCGTGGGATGCGGCAACAACAATTCTAACAACTCTGGTCCGGCCCCAGTGGTTCCCATCATCCCCTTTGCTCCAAATAATCCAGGCTACCCCTACGGAGTGGGATTGAATTTTTATTCAGACAATTGGTCCAGCCAAAAGACCGTGACAGTGACCAACAGTGGCGTTTTTCGAGAATTTTTAAAATCAGCCATGGGAGTGTGCGATCGCATGCAGTACACCGGCGGCACATCCAATTGCAACAGTTGGATTGGCGGCGGTATTGATATTATTATGCAAGCGGATTCGCCACAAGCTACTACTTTAAGTGTAACTATGCGCGCTTGGCCTTTGTACAATCAAAATGGCACTTACTGGTATCAGGCCCCCAGCTTTGGTGATTTTGTTTTGGGTTTTTTTGGCTTACCAGCCCCACAACAAGCCGGTGCCTACCTGAACCCTTTAAGGTTGGGAACTTGGACTATCAGCGTTGTTAATGATAGCAAAGGTTTTGAGGCCCGAACTTATGGTGATCCCTTATCTTATGCCAATCGCAGTTTGATTCAATTGCGCGTAGATGAAGGAAAGCTTGAAGATAGTTATTTTAAATACCGAATGGGCTTTGGAAATCAAAGCACAGTCACTGGTCAGTGGTTTTTACAAGGCACTTTTCAACGCTGCAGTAGCAACAATTGCACAGCCGGAACCCCTTGGGCCTACTAAGTTTAGTGCTATAAAAATATTAAAAAAAATATTTTACTGTTGACCTGTATGAAAAATTGCATTCTCATCATCAGGTCAAAGGATGACATTTAAATATCATCACGATTAAATTAACAACTTGACACAATGAGGAGTCAAAAAATGAACAAAGCTCAGTTGATCGAAAAGATTGCAGCAGAAACAAAAATTTCAAAAGCACAAGCTGAAGATATTTTAGATGCAGCCATCGACAATATCAAAAAAGCAGTTAAAAAAGGCGATGACGTAAAACTTGTTGGCTTTGGTACTTTTACAAAAGCTAAAAGAAAAGCTCGCATCGGCAGAAACCCTCAAACAGGTAAAGCCATTAAAATCCCAGCTGCTAACACTCCTAAATTCCGCGCTGGTTCAGAATTTAAAAATCTAGTTAAATAACTTTAACTAGAAGCGGTCTGGTTAGCTGGACGTATTCAAAAAATTTCTTAAGGCTCATTTCATTTACGATGTGAGTCTTAAGTTCTCATCTTTTGGCACTTTAGAATCTTTAAAAAAATCCGATCAATGACCCATGAGCATAGCAGACAACGCAGAAGCAGCACAGCAACAGCAATCGGGTTCTAAAACCACAGAACCTGTTGAAAATCTAAACCTGAATCAAGATATCTATAGCCATCCAAGATACTTTCGTATAGCGGCTGTTTTACTGTTCAGTTTGTATGTGCCCTGGGGCTATGCTTGTATTTATTTATTCCAGGCCAATGAAATTATCCTAGCTAGAGCGTTGACTTCCTTGATCGCCATCACTCCAGGACTATGGTCATTTTTTAAAAGCTACAACCCCAAGTGGGCTGAAAATATTTATTCCGCTTTTATAGTCATCTCTACCATTCAAATGATTTATTTAGCAGCTATCAATCAATTTCATATCGTTTATGTCACTGCCACATTCACCATGTATTTGGGTTATATTTTAATCAACTCTTTACGCACTTACATCACCGGCTGTCTAGTATGCCTGGCCAGCATTCCACTGATTGCCTACTTGCACAACGTTCCTTCGGCCCAGTGGATTTCAATGTTTTTACAATTGAATACTTATTTTTTAGGACTGGGATTATTTATTTTTATTAAACGAAAACTTTCTTTAGAACTGGTGGGCACACTGGTTAAACTGAACGAGTCAGAGAAAAGCCGCGCCGAAAGTTCTAAAATGGCGGCCTTGGGTACGATGGCCGGCGGGGTGGCTCATGAAATCAACAATCCTATATCTATCATTCAGGGCAAAGCGGGAATTATTCGTCGCTGGTCTGAACAAAATAAATTTGATTCTGAAAAATTTGTACAGGCCATGGATAAAATCACAGAAACTGTAGAACGCATTGGCAAAATCACCAAGGGGCTTTTGATTTTTTCTAGAAATGGTGATGCGGACCCCTTTGTCAGCACAAATATCCACACCCTGGTGCAAAACACTTTAGAGCTTGTGCATGAAAAATTTAAAGATGCTAAGATAGATTTAAAAATGGATGATTTCCAAGAGTCCTTAAAAACTTTACATATAGATTGCAAAGAAACCCAAATCACCCAGCTGATTTATAACTTGTTAACCAATGCCTTTGATGCTGTAAAACCCTTAGAAGACAAATGGGTTAAAGTTTCACTGCAAAGCGAAACTGATCAAGTAAAAATCTTAGTCACTGACAGCGGACTAGGTATCGCTGATAAAGTGGCCGAAAAAATGATGACGCCTTTTTATTCCACCAAAGAAGTGGGCCAAGGCCAAGGCTTGGGCTTAAGTATTTCTAAGGGGATTGCTGATTCTCACAAAGGCAGTTTGGTTTACAATAACTCCACTGGCCATACGCAATTTGTTTTGACCCTACCACGACTGCAAAGCCAAAATGAACTTCCTTTGTCTTCCGCACAGGCTGCGTAATTTAATTAATGACCAGCCGCGCTTTACAGCAAGAATTATTGCTTTAACGGCATCTTTTTGCCACTCTTTTTTACGATGAATCCTTCAATAAAAAAAATATTGGTTTTTACCAGCGGGGGCGATGCTCCGGGCATGAATGCGGCTATTCGCGCGGTCGTCAGAATGGCTTGTCTACAAAATATTCAAGTGGTTGGCGCCATCGGTGGATACGCCGGAATTTTGAATCAAAAATTTCAAGCTTTGAACTTAAGGGATGCGGCAAATATTATCCAAAGGGGCGGAACTATTTTAAAAACAGGTCGCTGTTTGGAATTTTTAAAACCAGAAGGTCGACAAAAAGCAGCACTTGTTTTGCAACAAGAAAATATAGATGGCATTGTGTGTATTGGTGGTGATGGATCCTTTAGGGGAGCTCAACTATTAGCCGCCGAACATGGTTACAAAATTATTGGCGTACCAGGAACTATTGACAATGATATCTTTGGTTCAGAAGACAGCATTGGTTTTGATACGGCCGTGAATACAGCCTTAGAAGCCATTGACAGAATTCGCGACACAGCCGCCAGCCATGATCGGCTTTTTATTGTTGAGGTGATGGGACGCAACTCTGGATTTATTGCCAGCCACGTGGGCTTAGCCGGAGGAGCTGAAGATATTTTTACACCTGATGGGCACAGCACTGTGGATAAAGCCATTCAGCGCATTCAAGAAGCTTCAAAAAAAGGAAAAACCAGCAGCATACTGATCACCGCTGAAGGGCAAAAGCCTGGAAGAGCTTATGACTTGGCGGATTCTATTCGTAAAAAATCAGGATTGGATGCCAAGGTTTGTATTCTAGGACACCAGCAACGTGGGGGCTCACCCACAGCGCATGATCGAATTTTAGCCAGCCGCATGGGGGCTAGCGCTGTGCATGCTTTGCTGCAGGGAAAAAGCAATATTATGATTGGCACACGGGGTAATGAGTTGATTGAAGTGCCTTTTGATATAGCAACTCAAACACATAAAAAATCCCCCTTATCTTATGTGGATCTTGCTCTGCAGCTGGCCACATAAAAATCTTGAGTGCAGGCTTGTATCATGACAATCATTATGGACTCAGGAGGTCTTATGAAAAAAAATATTTTGCTAGCAGCTTTATTATCAACACTGATGTTGATTTGGGGTTGCACTAAAAATGAAAATGAAATCTTAATTGGTGAATATGGCTCCCTCACAGGCAGTGATGCCACATTTGGTCTTAGCACAAACAAGGGCGTTCGTATGGCCTTTGATGAAATCAATGACAAGGGCGGAATCAAAGGCAAAAAACTAAAGTTACTAACCTTGGATAACCAAGGGAAAAACGAAGAATCTGCCGCTGTAGTTACCCGTCTTATCACTCAAAGTAACGTCATTGCAGTCATTGGCGAAGTGGCCAGCAGTCGTACCAAAGCAGCGGCTCCGATTGCGCAAAAATATAAAATCCCGATGATATCACCGTCATCGACCAATCCCGAAGTTACAAAAATTGGTGATTATATTTTTCGTGTTTGTTTTATTGATCCCTTTCAAGGCTTGGTCATGGCTAAGTTTGCCACAGAAAATTTAAAACTTAAAAAAGTGGCTATTTTACGTGATGTGAAAAGCGATTACTCTGTAGGCTTAGCCGATGTCTTTGCTGCAGAGATAAAAAAAATGGGCGGCGAAGTTGTAGCTGATCTTAGTTATCAAGCCGGGGATATAGATTTCAAAGCTCAGCTGACACAAATTCGTTCTAAAAATCCAGAAGCTGTTTTTATTCCGGGATACTATACAGAAGTTGGTTTAATTGCTCAGCAATCTAGACAATTGGGAATCAAGGTCCCGTTGTTGGGTGGTGATGGCTGGGACAGTTCGAAGCTGAATGAAATTGGCAAAGAAGCTATCAACGGAAGTTATTTTTCAAATCACTACACCACAGAATCCACAGACCCTGTGGTCACTGAATTTATCAAAAAATTCAAAGCAAAATACAACGAAACCCCTGATGGCTTAGCAGCCTTAGGTTATGACTCGGCTAAAATTTTAGCAGCTGCTATTGAAAGAGCTTCTGAATTAACATCCGAAAAAATCCGTGACGAGATCGCTAAAACCAAAGAATTTCCTGGTGTCACCGGAAAAATCACTATCAATGAAAATCGCGATGCAGTAAAAAGCGCCGTGGTGGTGCAAGTGATGAATGCGGACCGCAAATACATAACCACCGTCAATCCTTAATAGAAAGAGCTGTCAGTTATGCAGGACTTTATACAGCATTTGGTGAATGGCATAGCCCTAGGCAGTATTTATGCTTTGATTGCCTTGGGCTACACCATGGTTTATGGAATCCTGCAGATGATTAACTTTGCCCATTCGGATGTTTACATGGTGGGTGCTTTTGCTGCCTACTACATGGCTCGTTTTTTAGGAATCGAAAACAATCCCGGACTATCCACCTTGGCTACTTTATTGTTAACTTCCATGGTGGCTTGTTCTTTGTTGGCATTGACCATTGAAAGAGTGGCCTACCGGCCTTTACGTAAGGCCCCCAAATTAAACATTTTAATCACCGCCATCGGAGTCAGTTTATTTTTACAATATTCAGGGCAAGCCATTTTTGGTGCAGACCCAAAAGTCTTTCCTGATATCATACAAGATTCTGTTTTGTTTAAATTAGGCACAGTGCCCTTACAAATGTCTGACGTCACTGTTTTAGCAGTCAGTGTTTTGGCGATGTTGGCTTTGCATTTTTTTATCCAAAAAACCAAACCTGGCAAAGCCATGCGAGCTTTAAGCCAAAACGCCTCTGTAGCCGCAATGCTTGGAGTAAACACCGATCGCATTATTGCTCTGACTTTTGTTTTGGGCTCTGCTTTGGCCGGAGTCGGCAGTGTTTTGGTTGGAATGAAGTATCCTAAAATTGAGCCCTTGATGGGCATGATGATTGGGTTGAAAGCTTTTGTGGCTGCCGTACTGGGCGGCATTGGCCATATTCCAGGGGCGGTGTTAGGCGGACTGATTATGGGCTTGTCAGAAGAGATGGTGGTGGCCTACTTGTCCAGCACTTATCGCGATGCCTTGGCCTTTGGTATTTTGATTTTGATTTTGATTTTTCGACCGGCAGGCTTATTGGGTAAATACACGGTGGAGAAAGTTTAATGAAGGCTTTCAAAAATCCATCAATGGCTTTTGCAATACTGTCTATTTTTGGTTTGATTTTAAATTTTTCCGTCAATGCCTACATACAACTGACAGTGCTCTATGTCCTAGTAAATGTTATCGTGGCTTTAAGTCTTAATTTAGTCAGCGGTTACACCGGACAGTTTTCTTTGGGCCATGCTGGGTTTATGGCCGTGGGAGCCTACTTTTCAGCTTACGCCAGTATTCATTGGAACTTCCTGCCAGCGGATCTATCTATTCTATTTTTCTTTCTAAGCACCATCGGCGGTGGGCTGTTGGCCGCCTTCGCAGGCTGGCTGGTGGGACAACCTTCGTTGCGTCTGAAGGGGGATTATTTAGCCATCGTCACTTTAGGTTTTAGTGAGATCATTCGTGTGGCTTTACTGAATTTAGATTTTGTTGGCGGGGCCCGTGGATTATCCGGCATTCCAAGTTTGGGTTCATTTTTACACACTTATATTTTTGCAATTCTATGGGTGCTGATTTGCTTCTTCACTTTATGGCGCATTATGCACAGCTCTTTCGGTAGAGCTTTTTTAAGTGTGCGCGAAGATGAAATAGCTGCTCAATCTATGGGGATTGATACGACCAAAACCAAGGTTAAAGCTTTTGTTCTTTCTAGTTTTTTTGCCGGCACTGCTGGCGCACTATTAGCCCACATCACTAGTTATATCAGTCCATCTTCTTTCAGCTTCATTATGAGTGTCAATGCTGTGATCATGGTGGTGTTGGGTGGAATGGGATCAATGATGGGATCTGTGATCGCGGCAATGATTGTGACTATTTTGCCTGAAGCCCTAAGACCCCTGCAAGATTTAACCGGCTATGATTTGCGTATGGTGATTTATTCTTTATGTTTGATTTTAGTGATGATCTGGCGATCCGAAGGCCTGATGGGCGAAAAAGAATGGTCTGATATTTGGCCCGTGATAAAAAATAAATTTTTCTTCAAAGGCAAAGCCGATGTCTGAGATTTTATTGAAAGCTGAAAATATCACCATGCAATTTGGCGGCTTAAAAGCCGTGGATAATCTAAATCTGCAAGTGCACCAGGGAGAACTGGCTGGATTGATTGGCCCCAACGGGGCCGGCAAAACCACGGCCTTTAATATTTTAACCGGAGTCTATCAGCCTACTCGCGGGCAAGTGACTTTTGCTGGGCAAAACTTGTCAGGACGTAAACCTTTTCAAGTTTGCCATTTAGGCCTGACTCGTACATTTCAGAATATTCGTTTATTTAAAGCCCTGACGGTATTACAAAATGTTCTGATTGCCTGCCATCCGCATTTTCAGTCTTCAGCTTTACAAGTTTTACTGCAAAGTTCTGCTTACTTGTCTGAAGAAAAAAAATGGACAGACCACTGTTTGCATTTATTAGATGTTTTTGGACTTAAAGGCAAAGCCTATGAAGTGGCGGCCTCTTTACCTTATGGCGAACAACGTAAACTAGAAATTGTTAGGGCTTTGGCCACGCAACCAAAAATGATTTTATTGGATGAACCGGCAGCGGGCATGAATCATTCCGAAACCCATCAGTTGATGGATTTAATAGCAAAAGTTCGTAAAGAGTTTAATTTAACAGTGCTATTGATTGAACATGATATGAAGTTGGTGATGGGCATCTGTGAAAATATTTTTGTGCTGGATCATGGCGTGAAAATAGAAGAAGGGCGTCCTGAAAAAATACAAAAATCCACAGCGGTTATTCAAGCTTATTTGGGCGTTGATAGTGATCTGCACTGAAGGTTATAAAATATGTCTAGCTTACTGAATGTTGAAAATTTAAAAGTATCTTATGGGGCGATTCAGGCCATTAAAGGCATTTCTTTTTATGTCAATAAAGGCGAAATTGTTTCATTGATTGGCGCCAATGGCGCTGGAAAAACTTCTACATTACGAGCGATATCAGGTCTGGTTAAAGCCGAAGGACGCATTGATTTTTCTGGTCAAGATTTTGTACAAATGCCTTCCTACCAAAGGGTCAGCCATGGCTTGGCCCAATCCCCTGAAGGGCGTGGGGTTTTTGCCCAGATGAGTGTTTTAGAAAATTTAGAAATGGGCGCTTATTCTAGAAGTTTATCTAGTAAAAATTTAGCTCTAGAAATTGATCA
>JBMOJS010000004.1:0-36649 GCA_049315665.1 Pseudobdellovibrionaceae bacterium
CATTTTTCGCTGATTTTTGCCTAATTTGGGGAACATCTAATATGAGTCAATTCGCTTCATTGAACGTTAAGGAACATCAGAATCCTGGCGAAGCGGCAGCAAAGTTTGTTCATCTGGATGGAAAAGTACCTTCAAAAAGATTTTTGGTTTGCTATGCCGCCACAGCGCAGACCGAAGCTGAATGCTATATGGGCGATATTCCTTCTGCGAAGTAGGCCTATTGTCTTAGTGGGAAGATTCGTGAAATCAATTCTTTCGGGGCCGGATTAGAAACCGGCACCGTAAAACAACACGTCCCTCAATGCGGTGATGTTGTTTATTAAGGTTTTTCGATGCTTAAGTGTGCTTTGAGACTTTTCTTACAGAGAGTTTTGGAGGTGGGTGAGGGCTTCGCACCCCCGTAACAGCTTTTGCAGAGCCGTGCCTAACTCCTCGGCCAACCCACCACATCGGAATGACCTTGAACCTACTTCTGCCCCGTTATTGAGTCAATTAAAAATGCTTTTTCAGCTCCATGAAGGGGGTCCATGACCAGCTAAGGGCATTTTCAATATGGTAGGATTGTATCAGCAAGCTTTGATCCAGATCCGCCAAAGCCCGGGCTGTGCGCAGGGTAAACAGGCTGCGTCGCTGTGAGCCCTGCCAGTGCGGAATGATTTCTTTTTGATACAAATCTGGGCACATATTCAAAAGCTCTGGCCGGCTCCAGTGCTTGATTTTTTTTGCAAACAAGGGCTGCGTAGGTATTTGCTGTTTGCGCCACTCCCGGACATTTTCTAGGTCCTCTAAAATACTGGCCCCGCTGACATTGGCTTTTTTAAGGTGATTGTCTTGGGTCATCAGCATCACCGCAAAACGATCCACCAGTGGTCCCGATAAATGATTCAAATAGCTGCGGCACAGATACAAAGATTTTTGGCAGCCTGAAATTTTTTTCGGAGTCCAGTCCCCGCAAGGGCACAAGTTGCTAGTTGCAACCACTTGCACATCGATGTGGTAATTGCTGACCTGGGTGTTTCGCACCAAACGATAGTGGCCACTTTCCATAGGTTCACGCAAAGCTTCTAATGTTTCAGAAGAAAACTCCAACAATTCATCCAATAACAAAACACCGTGGTGGGCTTTGAACAAATCCCCTGGCTTCGGAGGATGACCCCCACCCAAAATAGCAGTGTAAGAGCAGGAATGATGGGGTTGCAGCAATGGCCGCCAAAACTGAAAAGACTCGGGCTCGGTACGCAATTGTTGACGAATTTTTTTAAGCTCTACTGAATCTGGCGTAGATAAAAAACTAGGAAGCGAATGGGCCCAGGTGGTCTTACCACTGCCCGAGGGGCCCGCTAGCAGCACTGAACATTCGCTCAGGGCTGCAATCTTCAGCAGTTCAGCATGTTCGGGATCGAAGAATTTTTCTAAGCCAAACTGTGGTCGTTGTGCAGTGATGGAGCTTACAACGGCAGACTGGCGACGAATTGTGTTTTGTGGGCCCAGTCCACTAAGTAATAAAAACTCGTGATCAATGTCGGTGGCTCCGCCCCCGGTCAGAAGTTCAAAGCCTTTGGGTTTGACCAGTTGTTCAATGTCAGGCGGTGCTTTGATGGTTCCATCCAAAGCCAGCTCACCATAAACAATGGTTTTGCTAAAATCAATCTGCCAAGGCATTTGTTCGGTCAAATGCAAGATGCCCAAGACCACGGCCAAATCCAAACCCTGAGAGGTTTTTTTTAAATGCACCGGCTGAATATTCACCACCACCTGTTGGGTGCGCGGAAAGATCCAGCCTGCATTTTTCATTGCAGATTTGATTCGCAATAAACTTTCTTTGATTACTTGATCCGCCAAACCCAAATAATGGATTTGCGGCAAACCAGGAATCAAACTGATCTCGATATCAACGGGTTGGATTTTATTTTCACATTGGATAAAAGATTTTATAAGCATGATGGGTTTATCTGCAAATTCAATAAAGTCTTGTGTTGCTTGCTGGCTGGGGTTTTGCGGGGAGGGGGTTCCGGACTTCGGTTAAAAGATAAATGCAATGCATTAGGTCATTGGTTTTAAAGTAAAATTCAAATAGGACTGCGCTTCATATGAGGTATAACAAAAAATTATAGTAGGCGCTCTTTGGGCCTTAAATTTTATTTCAGACAAGCTTTGGTTTTGAAATTTTTTGTGACAGATTTTTTCATTTTTTTACAGTGGCTGTGAAAAAAAATTAATTAAAAAGTTTCTTGATAAAAATAATAAATTGCAATGAAGTCTTTGATCAGCGGGGGGAAGTCTTTTAATGCCGCTTGGATTTAAAAAAGATTTTGAATCCACAGTAACAGGGAAGAGGGGGATCCATGGTTTTGTTTAGAAGAGGGGAAGCTATGAAGTTTACGGCCTTGAAAGCTTTATCTGGTGGGCTTATTGTTGCAATGGCATTGCAAGCAACAGCGGCTGAAAGGGTCTTGGTTTTTTTAAAAAGCAAAGATCAATTGCAACGGGTGCAAAACACTTATGCCGACACAAGTGTTTCTACATTTTCTAACAATTCTGAAGTTCGCCGTTCTACTAAGAAAAAAGCTGTGGTTGAAAACTCTTTAGAGCATTTGAATGCTTTAGTCATCAATGTGAATGACCCTGCCGAGCTTGAAAAATTAAAAAATAATTCTGATGTGTTGATGATTGAAAAAGAAATTTTTCATGCGCCACCAAGACCGGCCCGTGGAATTTTAGACATGACCACGTCTTATCAAACGAAAGCTCGCCGCGGCAGGCCGCCTGTTGCTGGACGTGTGGATGAAAGTCGTTTTACGCCTGGGGATAGAACTCCATGGGGCATCTTGGCTGTAAAAGCTCCGGAGGCTTGGTCTGAAGGGGCCAAAGGGCAAGGGGTTCGTGTGTTGGTTTTAGACACGGGCATTGATCGTGATCACCCTGCTGTTAAAAATAATTTTGAAAAAGGCAAAGATTTTGTGGGCGATAATATTTCTCCCTATGAATATGCCGATCAAGTGGGCCATGGAACCCATTGCGCAGGTACTATTGCCGCAGCTTTAGACAAATCTGGTTTTGCAGGGGTTGCCCCAGAAGCTAAGTTGCTAGCAGGCCGTGTATGTTCCGAAGAGGGCTGTTCTAATATTTCTGTAGCCCGTGGGATAGAATGGGGCATCAGTGAAAAAGTGGATGTGATCAGCATGTCTTTGGGCGGTGCTTTTAGTACGCCTTCAGAAAGGGCGGCCATTCGTAAGGCGATCAGCGCCGGAGTTACTGTTGTAGCCGCGTCTGGCAATGATGGCACAAATCGCGTCGGCTTTCCAGCGGCTTTGCCCAATGTGATTGCTGTTGGTGCCATAGATAAAAATTTGAACAAGGCTTCTTTTTCACAGTACGGACCAGAACTGGCTGTGGTTGGACCTGGTGTAGAAGTTGTTTCAACTGTTCCTCAAGGTTCTGGTCGTGAATCTGATGTTGAAATCTTTATGGATGGTAAATCACAAAAAGTAAAATCAGCTTTCTTTTTGGGTGGTAAAGAAGCTACGACTCCTTTAACCAATGAGTTGGTTTATGCAGGACTTGGCAAGGCTGAGGACTTTACCAATATAAATGTGGCTGGTAAGTTTGCCTTGATTTCACGTGGCGAGATTAAATTTATCGAAAAAGTTGAAAATGCGATCAAAGCTAAGGCCGCGGGTGTGATTTTTTTCAACAATGCACCGGGCTTGATTAAAGGGGCCTTGACTCAAGATGGTTCCACTTTGCCAGTGCCTGTAGCCTTGATTGAGCAAGAGATCGGTTTAAAAATTAAAGCTTCTTTGGATGCAGGATCTGTGGCCAAAGCTTCTGTTGTTACTGTGACTTCAGATTATGCGGCCTTTGATGGAACTTCTATGGCAACGCCACATGTAGCCGGCGTCGTAGCTTTGTTAAAGTCCGCCAATAAGGCTTTAAGCCCTGATCAAGTGAAGCAGATTTTGCAAGAAACTGCGACAGCTTTAGGGCCTAACACTAAAAATGAATTTGGTGCTGGGGTTGTCAATGCTGAATCCGCAGTGGCTAAAGCCAAGTCGATGAACGGAAATTTAAAGACTTCTTTGGCAGCTGGGTTTTAAAAAGTGATGGCTGGCGCCCTGATTGATTTAGGTGGGCGCTTCTGAGTGAAAAGTTATTGTTGTTGCCTGAAAGGATGAAGTTCAAAGCTTCATCCTTTTTTTATTGGACCGGAAGTCAAAGACGGGGAGCGCAGGATTTGCAAATTTTAGGATAGAGTCTATTCTTCTTCCATCACCGATTTTAAAGGATACTGATTCATTTGTGAAAATTGATTCACTTGCATGACCTTCATCTCTGCCACCTCAAGGGTGTAGACTCCTGCTAAACCAGACCCCTGCTTGTGCACACTCAACATGATCTCGGTGGCTTGTTCGTCGGTTTTAGCAAAGTACTTTTTTAAAATTAAAATCACAAAATCCATGGGGGTGTAGTCATCGTTCAATAACAACACCTTATACATTTTGGGTTTTTGGGTGCGGCTGATGGTTTGTGTTTGCCCCGCGTGTTGGTCGGATCCGGCGCCGGGGTCTTCGTTGTCATGTTGATGATTCATATTCTTCTTAAAACACTATCACTAAAATATGAGTTAAAATAAATAATCCAGCACGCTTTAAAAAAATCATAATTAAATCCTCCGAAAGCATAAAAATGCCATCGTCTGAGAGTTTGTCAAGATCATTGCAGATCTGTCACAGCTGTCTGTCCTAATCCATCGGCTGAGTTTCCTCCGCAGGGCTTTCATTTTTTAAATCCGTATTTATGGCCGCAGCAATAAATTGAAAACGCAAGGGGTTATCAGCAACAGCTGTGTTATTGTCTTTGGCCGCTATTGCAGAAACAGCACTGCCTTCTGACAATTCAACAATCGCTTTTCCGCCGTGAACCAGTTTTCCAAACAACAGCTCATCCACCAAAGCATTTTTAATAAACTCATCAATGGTTCTTTGCAAGGGGCGAGCTCCATAAACCTTGCTATAGCCTTTTTGCGCCAACCACTCCACCGCTGTCGCGCTGACTTGCAAATCCACTTTTTTCTGCGCCAGAACCACTTTCAAATCATGCACCAATTTTTCAGTGATTTTAAACACCACTGGCTGAGGCAAATTATTAAAATTGATCACCGCATCCAAGCGGTTAATAAACTCTGGAGCAAAATTCTTTTTCACCGCATCCATAGCTAAAGAATTTTTGCCACCACCGTCAGTCGCCGTATCGGCAAAACCCATAGATCCCCGCGAGGTTTCTAAAGCCCCGGCATTTGAAGTCATGATCAAAATCACATTTTTAAAATCAGCAGTACGACCATTGCTGTCGGTCAATCGTCCAGCATCCATCACTTGCAGTAAAATATTGTAAATATCGCTGTGGGCTTTTTCGATCTCGTCCAAAAGCAAAACCGCATAGGGATTTTTATTCACAGCCTCAGTCAATTGACCGCCACTTTCATAACCCACATAACCGGGGGGCGCCCCCACCAATCGGGCCACTGTGTGTTTTTCCATATACTCACTCATATCAAAGCGGTGAAAGTGTATACCTAATATTTGTGCCAGTTGTTTACAGACTTCAGTTTTGCCAACACCGGTCGGGCCAGTAAAAAGATAGCTGCCAATGGGTTTATCCACGGGACGCAAGCCACTGCGGGCTAGCTTAATAGCCTGGGATAACTTTTCTACCGCTTGATCTTGGCCGAAAATCACGGATTTTAGTTTTTTATCTAAATCCCGCAATTGAATTTTTTCAGAAGCAGATACTGTAGCCACAGGAAGTCCGGTCATCCGTGCCACTGTTTCTTCTATTTGCAGCACATCAATCGCTGTGATGTTTTGCAGCTTCATAAAAGCCCCTGTTTCATCCATCACATCAATAGCTTTGTCGGGCAAAAGTTTGCCAGACATGTGTTTTTGTGAAAGCTCCACGGCTGCTTTGAGGGCCGCCTCGGTGTATTGCACTTGATGAAAATCTTCGTATTTCTTTTTCAGTCCCTGCAAGATGGCTATGCATTCATCGGTTGTGGGTTCTTGCAAATCAATTTTTTGAAAGCGGCGGTTTAGCGCGCGATCTTTTTCAAAATGCTGGCGGTATTCGGTGTGTGTGGTCGATCCTATGCAACGCAAATTGCCTTGAGTGAGGCCTGGTTTCAGCAAGTTCGAAGCATCCATGGATCCGCCGCTGGTGGATCCAGCACCAACAATGGTGTGAATTTCATCAATAAACAAAATCACATTTTTTCTTTCAATCACTTCGCCAACAATAGCTTTCAGACGTCCTTCAAAATCCCCACGAAATTTTGTACCAGCCAAAAGACTGCCCAAATCCAAAGAGTATATGACCGTGTTTTGTAAAGTGGCCGGCACTTCATTTTTAATAATTTTTTCTGCCAGACCTTCTATCAAAGCTGTTTTGCCAATGCCGGGTTCACCAATCAGTAGTGGATTATTTTTTGTGCGACGACTTAAAATTTGAATGATGCGGTCTAAAGAATCTTGCCGCCCGATCAGAGGATCGACCTGACCTTTTTGGGCTTTGTTATTTAAATTAATACAAAAGTTTTCTAAGGCTGATTTTTTTGCACTGTCTTTGGGTTGCCCATCCACATCGGTTTCTGTTTGAGAGTAGGCACCTTCTGCCGCCGGCGCCGTATAAGGGCCCCCATTTTTGCGAATGCCATGGGATAAATAATTAATGATATCAAATTGACTGACATCTTGCTGAGTTAAAGTGTACACCGCAAAAGAATCTTGTTCATAAAACAAAGACACCAAAAGGCTTCCTTCATTGATTTTATTTTTTCCAGAGCTTTGCACTTGGGTTGCGGCCCTTTGAATCAAACGATGGCAAGCCAAAGTGAATTCAGGAATCCAAGAACTCATTCCACCGTAAGATTCCAATTGTGCATCTGAAATAGTGGGGATTTTTTCTTTCAAATGCTGGCGTAAATCTTTTTTGAGTTTTTGCACATCAACACTGCAGGCTTGCAAAATGTCTATTGCTGCCGGTGCATCTGTAAGTACAAGTAAAATATGTTCTAGGGTTACAAATTCATGTTTGCTGGTTTTGGCTAAATCTGTGGCTTCTGCCAGACGTCTTTCTAATTCTCGAGTCATCATAATGCAGCCTCCGTGGTGGACGAACTTATTACATCTAATGATGAGGTGTTTGTGAAAGGAGTCAAGGTCAGGACTTTTTTGCAGGTTTATAAAATACCGCACCTGGGTCTGCGTATTAAAATGAGTCACCCCTGCTTTTTGACAGTGACAAAATTGCGCCCACGAAAGCGCCTTAGACAGTATTAAGGCGCTGTTTCAGTTTGAGAATGCTGAATAAAATCAAAGTGCTGATCAGATTTTGGCGCTTGGCACAAGCTTAGCTATAGAACATAGCAAGGGGACACTTAAAATCTACAACCAGCTGATAAAAGACTCCCCTCAAAAAAGTGAGGAGATTATGAAAACAACCAACTTGAAAATGCTAATCCTAGCCGCTTTGTGCAGTGGACTGGTGGTTGGTTGCGGCAATAAAAAATCCGGTGGTGAGGCCGCAGCGGATGCCCCTGCTGCCACAGACACTGGGGCGCCGGTTAATATAGATAACGGCAATGACAGTGGAAGCTCTAATGGCAATGGCGACACGGTGACATTTAAACCGGTCAGCTTAGCAGAAATGAACAGCTATGTGGCTACACATCCCTTGAACAGTCCTACTAACATTAAAATCAATATCAACTTATCGAATGTGGCAGAAAATCGTTATGGCGGTGAAGTTAGAATTTCTTACCGTGATGCTGGACAAAACTATGAAGGTATTTTTGCCTCAGGAACTGGGCGCAATCAAAGTGCCAAAGGTTTGAAGGACAATGATGTGTGGGAGCCCAATTTCAACTACTGGTTTAACTTGTCTGGACAACTTTCTTTTTCTGGATTTTTTCAAGACAATTATGGGGCCATTGTGGTGATTGTTGATGGTGGCGCCAATCAAGGGGATGGTCAGGGCAGTGGTTCCGTGGTCAGTGGTACTGTTTGGTACCGTAATTTTGCTCAGACTTTTGCTCCGCAATCCACTTACAGAAAATGCTGGTTTGTTTACACTGGTCCCTATTCATGCCGATCTGCTGCGGTAATAAATAAAAGTAGTTTAACTGTAGATGGTTTTACAAAATTAGGCACTTTTAGTGGATTGTCTAAAACAAAAGCTTTTAACTTGAACTAATAAGGATAAAAAGAGGTGAGTATGAAAACTCAAATAAAAACAACCCAAGTATTTAAAACTATCCAACAAGGATTGCTGCTTGTGGTAATGACTTTGCTGGTCGCAAGCTGTAGTAAAAACAACGACAGTGGTCAGCCACCCGTGCCAGAACCCATTTATGTAAATAACAATCCTTACAATTATCCAACTATCAATGGTTGCCAAGACTGCACGGGATTTACTCCGGTGGTTTTGTTGAACTCGGCGATATCCAGCAGCTCTGACTATCAATTTCCGTTGCAGATCACCTGGCAGATTTTAGGGGCGCAAGAAGCTTTGAACCAAAGCCTTCCTGCTTCGAACATGTATGCCAACTACACCGGACCACTGATGGCTCGCGGCACTTTGAATTTTACTGCAGCGGTGTCTAGCTATTATAGTGCTCAATGTATGATCCCCGCAGGACAATACAATTTTGAAACCGTCGCTAGAGGCGCAGGCTCTAATGGTTCTTGGGGTGTATTTTCTGTGCAAGATTTGCAAGCCACGGGGCCAGTGAGTTTTCGCTTCAATATCCCCCAAGGTGTGATTTATAAACCTATGGGTGCCGGCAATGGTGGTGAACATATTTATGGCAGCTTGGTTATTCAAAGTGTCAACGGAGTCAGTTGCAATTATGGTTTTGGAACAACAGTGAATTAAAAAAACTTGCTAAATCACTGATACAATAATCTAATCTTTGCATATGCAAAGAAATACGACAGCAGAGTTGACTCCTTTATGGATTGAATTTTTTGATGAACTACAAAATATCCGTGGCCGATCTTTAAATACTGTGGCGGCCTATCGCCGCGATTTAGAAATTTATTTGAATTATAAAAAACAAAATGGAATCACCATCACTGGGTTTTATGATTTTTTACGTCAGCAAAATCTATCGGTGCGATCACAGGCTCGGGTGATTAGTTCTTTACGGACTTATTTTAAATTTTGTGAAGAGCGTGGTTTGCAAAGGCCCGAACTAAAAGACCTGCGTCCGCCCAAAGTCAATGCCAGTTTACCAAAAGCTTTACAGTTGGATGAGTTTGAAATCTTGTACAAAGCTTGCCAAACCCAGGACCAAGCCAAAACTTATAGAAATGAGTTAACTCTTTTGTTTTTGTACGGTTTGGGCTGTCGGGTGACTGAACTGATTGATTTAAATATTTTAGATTATAGTCCTACAGATTTGACAATGAAGATCAAAGGCAAAGGTGGCAAAGAAAGACTGGTGCCTTTGTCCACAGACTTAGCCACTAAGCTGAATATTTATTTGCAACTGCACCGTTTGGAATTGATGAAGGAACCTAGCTCTGCAATTTTAATCAATGACCGCGGACGCCGGCCATCACGGGTGGATCTATGGCGGTGGTTGGCTGCGTGGTCTATCAAGGCGGGATTTGCTGAGCCCATCAATCCCCATCGTTTTCGCCATGGTTGCGCCACAGCGATGCTAGAAGGTGGTGCTGATTTAAGGTCCATCCAATTGTTGTTAGGTCATGCCAGTATTCAAACCACGCAGATCTACACCAATGTTTCGACGGCCTCGATGACTGAAGCTATACAGAAGCATCATCCCTTTTCAAATCTCGAATAAGAGCCTAGAACAATGAATCTATGGCCTTTTCGAAAACTTTTAAAGTCAAGGCGCAGTCGACTGAGTGACTGAGGAATAGTACTCCTATTTCGCAAGGAAGCGAAGGAGGCTGCAACGCAGGATTTAAGAGTTTTCGGAAAGGCCCTCAGCGATTATTTTGTAAGGCGATCCATCATGGCCTTGATGGCCTTGATCTGTGGCCCTTTTTTATTGGCATAGTTACTGCCCGTATAGCCCCACCAGTCCCAGCAGCCCATAGGATTTTCTTGGGGTGAAGAGCCGACGGAAGGATACAGCACTACAATATGATTGCTATCGGCCCACTCATTCAATCCAGATCCACGAATAAAAGCATCTTGCACTATTTGTGGATTTTGCAAGCATCCATGCAAGGCAATATGTAAGCGGCATTGGTTGGAATTTTTTTGGCAAAAATCAGGAATATAGGCCCATGCATCTGGCAGCATCATAGTTTCAGGAGTGATAAATTCTGACTGATTGAAGTGAAGAAGGTTTTTTTGTGTTTTATCTTCAGCGCTTGCCACTAGCAAAGGGCCATAGAAATGCTTAAAAAGCTCTTCAGCTCCGTCAAAATTACATTTATTCATCCACGGAACGTACTGCAAATCACATTTGACTGTGCCACGAATCGAAGGGAAGCCATGCCCTGAAACTATAGATTTTTCGATTTTAACCGTGGCTTTAAGTTTTGTATAAAAATCATTCAGTTTGTTCGAGGATTCAGGCAGGACAGCGGTATCTGCTTGACCATGAAAAATATAAATTTTTTGTTGAGCAAGGTTATCCACATTATCAATTTCGTTAGTGGCGGCCAGGCCTACTAAAGAGCCGACAAAATGATCCACATCAATATCCTTGGGGCGCTTCATGCATAGGTCTTTGGCTTGATCCACTTTATTTTCTGCACAATTGTAGATACCGCCAGAAAAACTACCGACGCCATGAATTTGCGATGAATAGACTATGCCTAGCTGTACCGCTAAAAAGGCCCCGCTGGACAAGCCAGAAATGCTGATTTGGTTAGAAGGTATTTCTAATTCTGGTAAGGCCGCCGTTGGCGTGGCTTCTTGAATTGAAGGGGAAGCCTGGGTCAGTGCCCCTGGTAATAAGGCCCATAGAAATAAGCTCAGTGCCCTTGGATTTTTTTTTAAAAAGAAGTGCATGAAGGCCTCCTGTGGCAAAATTAGAATAAAAATACTAGACAGGGTCAATGTAAAAATGGATGCTTTTCTGATGAAGATAATAAAAGAAATCAAATCTGTTTTGAATTTGACTGTGATTGTCGCTGGCTTGGGTTATTTTGTGGATCTGTTTGATATTGCTCTTTTTGGAGTGGTGCGTGTCAGTTCATTAAAAGCTTTGGGTTTATCTGACCCTAATGAACTTTTGTCTGCAGGTTTGCATATTTATAATATGCAGATGTTGGGAATGATGTTGGGCGGACTGTTATGGGGAATCATTGCCGACAAAAAAGGGCGACTGTCTGTGATGTTCGCTTCTATTTTGTTATACTCCTTAGGAAATATTGCCAACGCTTTTGTGACTAATATCGAGGCCTATGCGATATGCCGATTTATAACAGGTTTTGGTTTAGCCGGCGAGCTGGGGGCTGCCATTACATTGGTGGCAGAAAGTTTACCTATAAAGAGTCGTGGACTAGGCACAACCGTGGTGGCAACGCTGGGGCTTTTAGGGTCTGTAACTGCATCCTGGGTGGGCCAACATTTGGATTGGAAGACCGCTTATATCGTGGGTGGGGTTTTAGGACTTCTTCTTTTGCTGACGCGTTTTAAAATGTTTGAATCCAATATGTTTGATAAATCGTCAGCTGATTCTGTAGTCAAGGGGGATCTTCGTCTTCTTTTCAAATCAAAACGCTGGCTGCGATATTTGTATTGCATTGCTTTGGGTGTACCGATTTATTTTGTGACTGGGATACTATTCACTTTTTCTCCAGAACTGGCTAAAGGTTTAGGTGTTCAAGGGGATGTTGTTGCTGGTCAGGCTATTTTTTATGGATCCATTGGTTTGACCCTAGGGGATTTTATGTCGGGGCTTTTAAGCCAGCATTTACAAAGTCGCAAAAAGGCGGTTGCTGTTAGTTTATTGATCGCCCTTTTAGCCATGTTCGTTTATCTATTAAGACCCAATTCTAG
The DNA here is from genome assembly GCA_049315665.1 of Pseudobdellovibrionaceae bacterium. Taxonomy (GTDB): domain Bacteria; phylum Bdellovibrionota; class Bdellovibrionia; order Bdellovibrionales; family Bdellovibrionaceae; genus JBMOJS01. Next base: position 12,040 of record JBMOJS010000004.1, read on the forward strand.
CCCATCAGAAATTTACATCTTGTGTTTTGTACTTGGTCTGGCTGCTGGCTATTGGGCTGTATTGGTGACTATGGCTGCCGAGCAGTTTGGCACAAATATTCGTGGTACTGTGGCTACTACAGTTCCTAATTTTGTTAGGGGATCAGCAGTGATAACCATCTCTATTTTTACATATCTTAAAAGTTATATGTCTTTACAATCTGCGGCGATAGTTGTGGGACTGGGTTGTTTTATACTTGCTTTTGCCGCCTTGTACAAAATGGAAGAAACTTTTAATAAAGATCTGGATTATACCGAAGTCTAGGTAAGGCGCATCTTGTATAAAAACGAGTCTATGGTCTAAAAAAATAATGAATCTGTTTTGCTTTTCATTTTTATTTGCACTATCCTTTGTTTACAGGCTCTGTTTTTGATTTTAAATCCTTTGGAGTAAGCATCTATGTCTGAGCAAAAAAAAATTCTGGTGGTGGATGATTCGCACTTGATTCGCCATTTGGTTAAAAAATCATTGAATGAATTGGGTTACAATAATGTTGAAATTGCCGAAGACGGCGAGCAAGGTAAAGAATTATTTCTTAAAGCCAAAGAAGCTAAAGACGCTTTTGAAATTGTAATTTCTGACTGGAAAATGCCTAAAATGACAGGGCTTGAATTGTTAAAATTTGTGCGTGCAGAAAAAAATCTGCCCAATGTGGCATTTATTATGCTGACGGCCGAGTGTGAGCGCAGTTCAATTATAGACGCTGTGGGTGAAGGTGTGGATGCTTATATATTTAAGCCTTTTCAAAAGCCCGATTTAGAAAAAGCCATTCAAAAAATCCTTAAAAAGTACTCTTGAAAAATATCCACCAACTTGGGTTTTACAGGAGGCCTATTGTGCTGAAAAAATATATACCCTCTTTTTGTATTGCTGCATCTTTTATGGGAATTTTGATAAGTGCAGGACCTTTTGCAAAAGCCACGGTCGATGGTTCGCAGGTAGAAGCAGAAGAAGCCCAAGCCGATGCCGAAGCAGCCAAGGCAGAAACAGCAGAGGCGCATCGTAAAAGTGAAGAAGAAAAGCGCAAAAAAGAAAAAATACGCAGTGAAGCGAAGCTGGCTTTGGACAAAGCCAAAGCTTTAGAGGCAGATTCAAAGCGCAAACAGGCTGAAGCTGAAAAAGAAGCTTTGCAAGCCAAGCAAGATGCGACTGAGTTTGAAAAGCAGAAAGTTCAGTCAGAAAAACAGCAAAAAGAATTTGAAGTTCAAATCAATCTGGCCGAAGAAAAAATCAAAAAATCTGTAGTCTTAAAAAACGAAGCTTTAGCACAAAAAAAACAAGCCGAAGCAAAAACAGCATCCGTTTTGGCTCAATTGAAAGAAACAGAAAAAGAAGCCAATAAAAGTCAAAATGAAGGTGAAAAAGCCAGCAAAGAAGCGCTAGAAACTCAGCAAAAATTAAAGCAGACCGAGCAAGCCTATGCCAAAGCACAGTTGACGATGCAAAAAGCAACTGCCGATGCCCAAACCAAACAAGCCAAAGCCAAGCAAGAACAACTAAAACTAGACACAGAAAAAGTCAAAATGGATGCAGAGGCTGCTCAATTGAAAGCTCTGCAAGAGCAAGCTCAGTTGGCCGCTAAAAAATCTGAAGAAGAACAAAAAAAGAGTCAGCAAGCTTTTGAAGAAAGTAAAAAACAACTTGAAAATGACCGTAAAAATTTATCACAAGCTAAATCTGCTGAAGAAAAGGCCAAAAAGAATTTAGAAAAAACACAAGCGGATTTTGATAAAAATCAAGCTGCTTGGAAAAATGAACAGAATCAAATTCAGGCCGAGCTGACCCAGCTTAAAAAAACCACTGCTGAGCATGAGGCTTTGGCAAATCGTTTATCTGATGAACAAAAAAAATTCGCACAAGAGGCCGAAAAACTAAAAACCGAACAGATCAAAGTCAAAGAGCAGGCTGAAAAGGCCTTGCAAAAAAAAGAAGAGGCTCAGCTGAAATCGGACACCGCCAAGTCATTGCTAGAAACCGAAAAAATAAAACTGGAATCCGAAAAAATCAAAGCCAAATCTAAATTGGGCAATTAAGGCCGTATAACCGAATCAGTAAGTGCCATTTTTCATAACAAATTCAAATAGTTTCAAACTCTCGGCGGCCGTTAAATATTTCACATAAGTATGGACGCATTGATAGTTTTACCTGTCAAAAAATGTGACATTAGCAGTATCGACAAAAATCAAGTATCAATAGTCTTGTTAAAACAAGGGGGAGTTATGAAAGGCTTAAGCGCAGCGCTATTAAAGACTATGGTATTTGTTTTAGGGATTTCGGTAATAAGCTTACAGGATTCAAAAGCGTTAGAGACAGTTTCTTCAAGCAGCTATGTGGATGTTGAGTGTAGCATGGTTGATCATACTTGTGAAAAACTGCTTTTACGGCAGGCACAGGCAGACGCGTTAAATATGATTTTTGATCCGCAAGTGGTTGAAACATTAACTTTAAAAAAGGCTATTTCAATATTTCGAAATGCCCATCGTGAAACCTATCTTTCTGATGCGCAGATTATTGAGTTAATAGCTTTAGGAGAATAAATATGATATCGAAAATTAGCTTTTTGTTAGTAGCCTTGGTGAGCTCAATATCCTATGGCTATTTTCGTGGATCTTATCAAACTAGTTTAGATCCTTTAAAAAGAACTCGGGTCTTAATTGTAGGCCATGGTAGTGAATTAGGCACTCAGTTTCAAGTTGTAGCTGCTGCAAAAGCTAAAAAGTATCGTGAGCTATACCCTCAAGATCAGATCTTGTTGATTAGTGTGGATGAGTATGCCGATAGAGATAAAGAAAAAATAACCCAGACGAATATGGAATATCTAGGGACATTGGGTTTTACAGATATACAAGAGCCTGAATCTGGTTTAAAGACCCATTACGTTTTAGACGAACTTCAAACATTTAAAAAAATTGCATCTATCGATATCTTCAGTCATAGCACAGCTTATTACGGCGTGATCTTAGATGGTCCTTTCAATAGAATGGACCCTAAACGTGATGGGTATGAAAAACTGCAACCAAATTTTACCTCTGATGCCTACGCTTTTTTACATGGGTGTAATTCAGGACAAATTCTAGCCCCGATTTTTTCAAAAATATGGGGGATACCTGTTGCTGGCTCATTGACGTTTTCAAGTTTTTATCGATTGGCATCAGATGGTCAATTTTATGCCAATTATGGTAAAAACTTACCTGCAGGCGTAAGTTGGGCTCAAAAAAATAACTTTTCATACGATCAAGCATATAACTGTAATAGTGGCGCTTGTTTAATTTTAAAACCAGATAATATTCCATATACTGGCTACTGGGGCGAATTTAGCCAGGGCGGACTAGGTTTTTATAAGTTTTATTGCTTGAATAATTCACAAGACCACTGCTTTAAAACAATGGCCCAAGCTGCACTTTCTTTTTTATACTCAAAATCTCTTCGGCCTGCGAGTTCATTTCAAGACTTTAAAAATTTAATTATAGACTTTCTATGTCCAATATCAGGATCTAAACCTCAAGTTCGTAAAGAATGTAATGATGCTCTCGAAGCGGTCGCTGCCGGTTTAAGAACTAGTTATGATTCTTTTGATGGTAAATCCTTGCAGTGCAATTTTAAATACTGCGAAGCTAAGTTTAGCTGTCAAAGAGTGCCTTTGATCGATCTGCTAAAGCCAGGCTCATGCAAAGTTACTAACTTACGAACTAGTAACAAAACAACGACCCAAAGTGAAGAGTTTAAAGCTTACCTTAAAGGTTGGGAGCTTTTACAGCAAGAAGCAAATTAGTTTAGTTTTATCGAAAATTTTAAATATGGGGAGGGTGAATATGAAGGAGACTATAAAGTGGTTAAAATATTTGCGTTCCATATTGTATTTATTTTAAGTTTTACTAAAGTTCAGGCCAATGAGTTTTTGTCTTGGCCTGAAAAAAATGTGCTTAAAACTTCAAACATTTACAAAAAATATTCGACTATCGATAAAAAAATCAATTCAATCCTGCCGTTTAAAATGGTTTTGGCATTGACTGAAGACGCAAAAAATAATGGTTTGTATGAAGTGAGTTTTATAGATAATGCACCAGCAGATCACGCAGGTAAGGCTGATATAAGGGGCAGAAAAATTCTACTGAATAGCGCTTTGTTAGGAAATTCAGAATTTCTTCTGAGGACTTTGATTCACGAAATTTCTCATATTTATGACTTTTTAAATGTTCATGATGCTAGATTAAAAAAAACCATAGAATCCTGTGTTAGACAATATGATCCGCGTGCCTATGATTCTTCAAACAAAAAACTTTTATTTATTCCCAATGATTGCCAGGCTTACAGGTGGACTTATACTAGCGTGTCCACTTTACCCCAGTTTTTGGATATAGCAGGATGGTTTACAAATATCAACTCTAAGGGCAGCCGCCAGTCAAAAACTGAGTTTGTTTATAGACTCCCTGATGTATATGAAACCAGAAATTCACGAGAGTATTTTGCGGTAAACATGGAGTATTTTCTATTAGATCCAGAATTTGCATGTCGAAGGCCCGTGCTCTATAGTTTTTTGTCAAAATATTTTGATCATCAACCCTTTGAAAACAAAAAATGTGGTAAGGATATTTCTTACTTAAAACTCAGTGATAAATCTTGGGTGAAAAAAATAGATTTTAATCGTGTGTACGCTATAGATTACATGCAAGCTGGTGCAGGTGACTCTTTAGCCTCTGGATTTGGCCATTCCTTGCTTAGACTGGTTATATGTTCACCTGAGCGTGTTCAGATGGGTCCTGCATGTTATGATGATATTGATAGCCATTTGGTTTTATCTTTCAGAGCTGCAATAACTGATAACAAACTAGATTTATGGAAAGGTCTTGTTGGGGATTACCCATCTAAACTTTATTTTACGCCTTTGGTGGAAATTTTAGAAGAGTATAACATTAAGCAGTGGCGTGATCTCACTACTTATCCAATGAATTTGGATCGAAGTGAAATAGAAAATATTTTATATCGAGCTGCTGAAGTTCATTGGAGTTACGGTGGAAATTATTATTTTATAAGTCAAAATTGCGCCGTGGAAGCTATTAATTTATTGAAATCAGTGGTCAACAATGAAAAATTAAATTTTACTAATGATATTCAAAAACCCAGTGGTCTCTTAAATGTTCTTTTTGATGCTGGGCTGATTAGTAAAAATAACCCACTCATTCAAGTATTTAAAAGTAAAGAAGATGATCTGGAAAGTAAAATCAGCTTCATTCAAAGTCTATTTTATGTGAAGGTTGCCCAATCGTCGAATATTTACTATAAAAACTCGTCTTTGCCAATGAGGGAAGAATCTTTAAATCTGCAGTCTTGGTTGAAGACAACTGAAGACTATCGAAAAGATATCTATTCAAGACTTATTATTGATCGTAATGATGAGGAAATAATTCGTATATCAGCCGCTTTTTTAATGCTTGAAAATGAAATAGAGAGACGAAAAATGGGTAAATATTTATTCGTCGACGGCAGTCAGTTGGCAGTTGATAATAACTTCAAACGCCCACTCGGTCTTATTCAAGGCGCTTATGGGTTGCCACAACAAAGGGAGCTGGATATTCTTCAGAACTACTATTTAAACCATTTTAAAAAAGCACTGCTGTCTGGGGTAGTCGATAAAAATTTAGATCCTGTTGTTAAAAAGATCCACGAAAATAAAAAAATGTACTTAACTAAAATAATTGCAAAAATGTCGGCAAAGTAAAATTTACTTTGTTATGTCGTCTATAGTTAAGAAAAAAAAGGGAATTAAAAAAGATGCTGTTAAAAATACTATTCATCTTTAGTCTGGCCCAGGCCCAATTTCAGTCTACAAATCCATTGAAAAATGTGATTGAAAAAAATGATATTATAGATATTGCTTATGTCACCAAAACATCCACAAGTGCCACGCCTTTAAAAACCCCGTTGTTGATGGATGGGCAATCACTTAGAAAATTTTATGCTTTCAATGACTTTAGGCCTATCTGGGTCGATCAAAATTTGCAGACAACGCCGCTGTTTTTACAACTGAAAAGTCTTTTGACTGAACATGCTTCTAGTCATGGGATGACGTCGTTCAATGGCATGGGTTATTATAAGTATTGGCTAGAGATTTTAAATCAATACATCAATACAGAAGGTGGGCAAAGTGTTTTATCCTCTGGCAACTGGCTAGGGTTTGAAATATCAGCGACGTCCGCCTTGTTGAACTATGTCGAAGACTTGTATGCAGGCCGCTTTGAGCCTCGTGATCTAGATCGTGATATCTATTACAAAAGAAAAACTGTTGGCACGGATCAGCTTGAAAGCTTGATGTGGTCGTTGAAAGAGAACCAATATTCATCGGGTGAAGAATTGTCATTGGCTGTGGATAAATACTTTTCACCGCGATCTTATATGTATGCAGCAATGCGATCGATGTTGCAAAAACTGCAGTATTTTAAAGATAAAAATAATTTCCCTGAACTTTCTGATCTTAGTGAAAGTTTATCTTTTCGTTCTCCAGTCAGTTCCATGGCGCAAAAGAATATACTGATGCACTTACGTAATCGCTTAAGTTACTTGGGTTACAATATTGTTCCCAATTACAATGTCTATGCTGTCCAGTTTGATTCAGATTTGGATCAGGCTGTGCGTGATTTTCAAATGGATTTAGGATTGGATCCTGATGGGATTTTAAGCAAAGGTGGTAAAACTTATTCTGTTTTAAAGAAATCAGCCGATTTTTGGTTGAAAAAAATATATTTGAATCTAGAAAGATTGCGCTGGTTGCCTCAAGACTTGGAGGACCGTCATTTGCAGGTCAATTTAGCCTCTGCTGAAGCCAAGCTTTTAATAAATCGCCAGTCTTTTTATTTATCTAGAGCCATCGTGGGTCAACCGCATCGACGGACTCCGCAAATGCGCCAGATGCTTAGAAAAATCACTTTTGCTCCCAGCTGGTTTGTGCCGCAAACGATATTTATTGATAAAGTGAACGAAATTAGAAAAAATATTACGTACTTAGATAAAAACAAACTGACTGTAAGATCACGTGATGGCGATCAAACGCTATCACCACAAAGTATAAATTGGAATTTATCTATAGAAGAACTGGCCCAAAAGATTTATTTGCAACAGGCTCCAGGGCAACACAATGCTTTGGGTGTGGTTAAATTCAATTTAGAATGGAATTCGGATGATATTTACATGCACGACACCAACGATCACACGCTTTTTGATTCCACAAATAGACATTTAAGTTCGGGCTGTGTGCGTTTGGAAGAAGCACAAAACTGGGCTCACTACTTTTTGCAAGATCAAATGGATTTTGAAACAATCAACAATAAAATGAATAACCCCTGGGGGGGCTATAAAACTGAAGATGTTTTTATCAATGAAGAAATTCCAGTTTATTTAATTTACCAAACTGCAGAAATCAGCAGTCAAGGACGATTGCGTTTATTCAAAGACAGCTATGCCATGGATGATCCATTGTGGGATTTAATAAATGTTAAGCCGCAGCTGATTGAGAAAATAAGTTCAGCTAAAATAAGTTCAGATCCTTCTTCAACCTATGGATCATTAAAAGTGAATGCCAATCCTATATCGAAAAATCAGTACTTTTCTTCTGTCACAGCTGTGCGTTGCAAGGCTATTGATCAGTGTGATTCGCCGGTTTATTTTAGTGTCAATGAGTCTGTGCGTTTGCCCACGGGATCGTACTTGCTCTATTTTGAAAACTCGATGTATCCTGGTTTTTTAAATATTTCAGCCAATCAAACTTATGAACTTCCATTGTATAAAGTATCAGTGCCCACTCAGTTCAGTGATAAGAGTAAATATTTGATTTACCGCGATTTTGATTCGCAGTTAGAGAAAAATAAAATATTGTTCAATTTTTATTGGAATAAAAAAACCTCATCCCAGCTTTTGAGTCGGGGTTTGATGGACGGATTGTATTCCGCGGATATGGTTCAACGCCCATGGAGTCTTAAAAACAACTTGGATATCTGTGGCCGACCTAGCAGCGAGCTTTCAGCCAAAGCGCGCTCGTTGTGTGCGATTTTAAGCTCGGCCAAGGATTTTATGTCACTGGCTGATTTTTTTGTTTTTGATCCGCCGACGCTAAGCAAAAGTGCTAGTGCCAGTTATAGAGGGGGCTTTTTACAAAAGATATTGAATCCCTTGGGAGACATCACTGTTGTGCCTCACCCCAGATATTTTGTAACAACACCTATATCTAAAAAAGAGCATGCCTGGGTCTTTGCTGGAAACTACATTGTACAGTCCGCTTCAGAGCCAAAAAATATACAACAGGTCGCCGTGGGGGCTGACAATAGTTTTATTTGGCTGAAGTAATGCGGATTGCTAGGTCTTTTGGCATTGCGTTGCATTATTAAAAATGAACTTCTGACACTTTGATTCTTAGGAATCATTTGCATAGCCTATATCATCCCATTATAGTGATGGGAAAAGTGAGTGAATTCGAAAAGATAGGCGGTAATGGTGTCTGGTTCTGGAGCTTATGTCCATAAAAAAACTTATGATGTGGCAATAGCTGGTGTTCCTTACAAGTTAAGAACTTACCAAGACGAATCGACAGTTCAAGAGCTAGTGACTTTTATCAATCAAAAAATGGATCAAGCTATCGCTGCAACTAAAAATGGATCTTATCAAAATGCAGCCGTATTAACAGCCATGAATTTAGCGGAAGAGCTGATTGTGCTTAAACGAAAAGCTCATCGTGAGCTGGAAAAGATTGAAGAAAAAGCATTGCGTCTAGCCCTGGATCTTGAGAATTCAAAATTGAATCAAGAAACTAAGGTGTAGTGAAGTGAGATGTCATTAGTTAAGGAAGAAGTTCGTCACCAATTGAAAAATCAATTGGTTCAAATGGATATTGATATTAAACAAAAATATCAAAAACAGATTTGTCAAAATCTTCAGGATTTTTTTGTACAAAAAATGGCGATAAAAAATCCACCTCAGGGCGTTTTTTGGGGCGCTTACAAGGCTTTGCCTTACGAAGCCAATATTCATGATTTTTTGCAAAAATCAGCTTTGAATTGGGCCTTTCCACGGGTTGAAAAAACCCATATGGATTTTTATTTTGGTTCAAATTTTATTGAGAACTCTTGGGGGCTTTTGCAGCCAGATCCTTCGCAGTCGCAAAAGATAGCACTTGCAAGTTTAGCTGGTCTATTGATTCCAGGTTTGGCTTTCGACTTGGCTGGCGGCCGACTAGGGCATGGCCAAGGTTATTATGATCGATTTTTATTGGGTTATACAGGTTTGAAAGTGGGCATTTGTTTCTCTTTTCAAATTTTATCGCAGGCGTTGGTTTTGGAACCTCACGATCAAAAAGTGGATTTTATCATTACAGAAAATTCTGTGCATGAGGTTTCTGAAAACTGTACGCAATTAAAGGAGTGTTCATGAGTACTATAATTGCAGTGGTTATTGGGGTTTTATTCGGGGCTCTAGGGCTTTTTATTATCAAAAAAATACAGGATCAAAACAGCAAAAAATCAGCCAAGATCGAAGCTGAAAAGATTTTGCAAAAAGCCAAGTCCGAAGCGGCAAAGTTTAAAAAAGACTCGGACACCAGGGCTAAAGACTTTGAAACGCGGGCTCGTAAAAATGTTGAGGCTGAAATTCATAAACAGAAATCACAATTAAAAAGCAAAGAAGGCCAACTAGAACGTCGTTTGAAAGAGATCGAAGATCAATTCAAACAAAAACAAGAAGATTCTGAACGGCAAAATATTTCTATCAAAGACCGTGAAGATAAAATTTTAATTTCTGAAAATCGCATCAAAGATTTAGAAAAAAAGGCAGATCAACAGATCATTGAATTGAAAGAAAAGTTAGAGTCCATCGCTGCGATGTCGCAAGAAGAAGCCAAAAGACATTTATTGTCCGCATTAGAAGAAAAAGCCAAGCAAGAAGCAGCAGCCAAAATAACTTGGATTGAACAGGATGCGCAAAAAGAGGCTGACAAAAGGGCCCGCAAAATTTTAAGTCAGGCATTATCGCGTTTAGCTTCTGAATACACGTCTGAAAGAACAGTCAGTGTTATGCCTTTAGCCAATGATGAAATGAAGGGCAAGATTATCGGCCGTGAAGGTCGTAATATTCGTACTTTGGAAGCGCGCTGTGGTGTCGATTTGATCGTGGATGATACTCCAGAAGCTGTGGTGATTTCTGGCTTCGATCCCGTTCGCCGTGAATTGGCCAAACGCACGATTGAAAAACTGATGGAAGATGGGCGTGTTCACCCCGCACGCATTGAAGAAGTCGCCGAAAAACAAAGAGTCGAGCTGATGAAGTCCATCAAAGAAGATGGGGAACGTGTCGTTGTTGAATTGGGCTTGGCCAATATTCATCAAGAGTTGGTAAAAATTTTAGGCAGTCTGAAGTATCGTTTATCGCAAGGGCAAAATATTTTAAATCACTCTATGGAAGTGGCCTACATTGCCGGTCTACTGGCCGGGGAAATGGGTTTGAATGTTAAAACAGCCAAACGTGCGGGCTTATTGCACGACATCGGCAAGGGCGTCGAGCACACCGTGGAAGGTCACCATGCTTTGGTGGGGGCCGAGTGGGCCAAAAAATATGGAGAATCCGAAGAAGTCTGTCATGCCATTCGTGCCCATCATGAAGATGAAAAACCCCAGACCGCATTGGCTTGGGTGGTGATTGCAGCCAATATACTTTCTCAGTCGCGTCCTGGGGCAAGACGGCCACATATGAATGCTTATATTCATCGTTTAGAAGATCTAGAAAGTATTGGTAATAGTTTTGATGGAGTTTTAAAAACTTTTGCTTTACAGGCAGGGCGTGATGTTCGCGTTCTGGTTGAAAGCTCTAGAGTGACTGATGATCAGGCTGGAATGCTTTCTAGGGATATCGCGCGAAAAATTGAACGGGAGTTACCGCAAGCAGGCCCAGTCAAGGTATCTGTGATTCGTGAAACTCGATCTGTCGAACACGCCAGGTAAATAAGGAGACCGCAAATGAGCTTTTTACCTGTCGACGAACAACTAGAAAGAATCAAGTTTGGTTGTGCCGAATTTATTGAAGATTCAGGTATGATTAAAAAATTAAAACGCAGTCAAGATTCTGGTAAACCTTTGCGTATTAAATTCGGCGCTGATCCCAACCGTCCCGATATTCATTTGGGCCATACAGTGGTGATCAATAAACTTAAAACCTTTCAAGATTTGGGTCACCACGTGCAGTTTTTGATTGGCGATTTTACAGCCATGATTGGTGACCCTTCCGGAAAAAACACCACCCGGCCTATTTTATCCCGAGAAGAGATCGAAGAAAACGCCAAGACCTATGCCAATCAGATTTTTAAAATTTTAGATCCAGAAAAAACAGAAATTGTTTACAATTCTGCGTGGTTGGATTTGTTAAAACCTGCGGATTTTATCAAGCTGACAGCCCAATACACCGTGGCTAGAATGTTAGAGCGCGATGATTTTTCAAATCGCTATAAAAATGGCACGGCTATTTGTATACATGAATTTATTTATCCACTGACCCAAGGCTATGATTCCGTGGCTTTAAAAAGCGATGTGGAATTGGGTGGTACTGATCAAAAATTCAATCTGTTGGTGGGCCGTGACCTGCAGCAGTCTTACGGACAAGAGCCTCAGTGTGTTCTGACCATGCCTATTTTAGAAGGTTTGGATGGCGTGCAAAAAATGTCTAAAAGTTTAGACAACTATATTTCTGTTGTCGAAACCCCCACTAATTTTTTTGGCAAAACCATGAAGATTTCTGATGAGCTGATGTTTCGCTATTACCAATTATTGACCGATTATACGCCAGCCCAAGTTCAAGCCTTGCAACAAGATGTCGAATCTGGGCGCAAGCATCCGCGGCAAGTGAAAGTGGATTTGGCTAAATTTTTGATCACACGGTTTTATTCAGCGTCTGTTGCCCAGGCCGCCGAGGAAGAGTTCAATCGTATTTTTGTACAAAAAGGTTTGCCAGATCAAGTGCCAGTTGTGCCCATTCCTGCACAAAAAATGGGTTTGGTGGCTTTGTTGGTGCGTTTAGAATTTTGCACTTCAAACGGTGAAGCCACACGCTTGATTCAAGCTGGCGGCGTTCAGATCAACAGTGAAAAAGTAGTGGATCCCCGTTTGCAGTTGGATTTACAAGTGGGACAACATTATGTTGTCAAAGCGGGTAAGAAAAAATTTGCCCAACTGAAAGTGGAATAAAATGAAGATCAAATTTGTGCCACAAAATATTGAAGTGGATGTAGATCCCAATAAGTCATTGTTACAATTGGCCACAGAAAATAAAATTGAAATAAGATCCCTTTGCAAGGGCGTGCCTTCCTGCGCGGAATGCCGCATTCGAATTGTTGAAGGGGAGTCCAATATTCTGCCTCCGGATAAAACGGAACAGGACTTGGTGGGTAGTAATTATTTTATTGATGGACGGCGCTTAAGCTGTCAGGTCCAGTGCTTTGGTCCAGTGGTTGTGGATACCACAGAGCAAATTGAAAGGGCCGAGTCCAGCAGTAAAAAAATCCGCGGCCATAAGGGCAGTAAAACCCAAGATTCTAAGGCTTTGCAAGACACATTGATTTTGGCCGAAAAAATTGAAGAATAACTAAGTCCAGCCGATAATAAAGTATGTCAAGAAAGATCAGCTTCAGAGAAGTCGGCCAAGGTCCAGTGCTTATATTATTGCACGGCTATGGTGGCAGTGTAATGCATTGGGATGGAGTTCGTGATCGTCTGGCTGGATCTTTCCGGGTGGTTGTCCCCAATTTAAGTCATTTGTTTTTAACTGCGGATAAAATTTTTTTTTCGGTGCAAGTTGAAATTCTAGCCCAATTTATTCGTCAGCATTTTCCAGATCAAAAAGTGCATTTGGCGGGGACTAGTTATTCTGGAGCCTTGACCTGGGCCTTGGCATTGCAACATTCGTCTTTGGTTGAAAAAATAATTTTAATCAATCCCGTTGTGCCACATCCTCAACAGTATTTTTTATTGCCTGAGTTAAAAGCCTTTTTAAAAGTGCCTTTTGCGACCCAGATTATTTATATGATGCTGGCCACTTCTTTAGGAAAAAGTTTTTTAAATAAAGCCGCAGTGATTTTTCGTGATGAAAGAGTATCTACAGTAGAACGACTGCGCGGTCGCAAGCTGATGTTTGTGGCGCAAATGATTTCTCACTTTGCTTGGATCTTAAAGCAAGAAGACTGGAATCTTTGGCAAAAGAAAATGAAAGAAGGCTATGTGCGAAGCCTGGTGATTTTTGATCGCGAAGATTTATTGTTTGATAGTTCGGCCTATTTGCAATTTGCCCAAGACTTGAATGCAGAGAAAGTCCAAGAGATCACCGGGGCAGGGCACCTAGCCATTAAAACTCGTCCAGAAACCATTGCCAAGTGGATCACGGACTTTATTCAGCCTGTGCAGATCAGTGCTGCTGCTGAGGGCTCCGCTGTTGTGCCAATCAAACCTGAAATTGCTCCCAGTAAAAAAACCGCTTAGTCGCGGTCAAATCCTGCGTTACTTGTGGTTTTATAAATTTAAAGAATCCATCAAACGCAGATTGTTGGGGTTTTTTTCTTCACTTAAAAGTATTCCGGCATGCAGATTTTCTTTAGTTTGTGAGGGATCAGTATCTGGTGATTTTAACAAAGCGGGTTTGATCAATAAAGGCACAGATTTTATTTTTTTGGCTAGTGAAGCAGGTTTGCGGGTTTTATTTTTTTCCAATAGAGCTTGGCGTGTCAATAAAATCAACTGTTGCGATTGTTGTTCAGGGGATGTTGGATTTTTTTTCAGTATGGATTCATCCGTCATCAGTTGTTGCCACTTTTGCAACCAAATGGACAGTTCGGGTTTTAGCAAAACCACCGTGGATAAAAGCTCTTCTAGGTTCCAGGCTGTGAAGTTATTTACAAAGTAAAGTTGCAAGCAACGATCAAAATTCGGCGCTTTAAGTTGATTCTGTAAAAGAAACCAGGGGTTTTTACTGACTGAATCCAAAGTTCCAAAAGAAAGATTCATTTCAGTTTCAACCGAACGCCATAATAAAAAATCTTTTAAAGTTTTCGCCCAGTACGGTGGCTCTGTTGAGCGAAATAGAAACCAAGAATCCAAAGTCCATTTCTTTAAAGTCAAAGTGTCTGCGGTGTTATAAAGTTTTTTGACTTCTGCAGCTGTGGTTAACCAAAGACCCAACTGATGTTCAAGACCAGCGGCCATTTTTTTATTATTTAAAACCAATAGATTTTTACTGATCAAGTGGGATGACCCTAAGGAGTCATCCCACTGATCCAATTCTCTCGTTAGGCCAACTACCACACCAGATACAGCTTCTTTCAAAAGCGGGTCTTTTTCTAAAGAAGAAGGAGTAAATACATTGAAGTCTTTGATATATGTCACGGCCCACGGACCTGCAAACAAACTATAACTGATTTGGGGATTTAAATTCTTCCAGTGTGACCAACGAAAATTTTTATCAAAAAAAACTTCAACCTGTTGTCCCTGGGAAATCACTGACCAGGTGCGAGGTGTTTGCACCAGTATATCCAATAAAAATGGCGTTTGTTCGTTAGCGGGTAACCAACCTGAATTTGATGACAACAAAGCTTGTTTGCTGTCGATAAAAGATCCTCCGGCCATGGGGGTAAACATCGTGCCCGAATAGCTTAAAGACAGTTTGTTGTTTAAGTCCGACAATGTCACTAGCCATTCATTGTATAGGCCCAAGACAGGGGATTTTTTTAGCAACTGAACGTTATCATCTGAACTAAAAGAAGAAATATTTAATTTTTTATTTAAAAGAAAAACAAAAGTTCGTGGAGCTCCTGCGGGCCAGGTAATATCCAATTTGGCTTTGAAAAGACCTAATGCTGGAAGTATTTTAATTTCAGCTTTGATGATTGCAGGTGCAGCTGCGTTTGTTGATCCATGACCAGGCCAGGCTAAAAGTAAAATAAATAATAAAGAAATAACAAAAATTAAACGCTGAAAAGCCAATGATTGGGTCATGAGTCTTAAATCTCCGCTATTCGATAAGGTCGAACAGGGAGTAGTCTTATTGACAAAATTCGTCAACGATTCAGACGATAGTGTAAAATTAATTCAACAACTGCGGGGTCCGCCAAGGTGCTGGTGTCGCCCATGGAATCAATTTCATTGGCTGCAATTTTTCTTAGAATGCGGCGCATAATTTTTCCGGATCTAGTTTTTGGCAAACCAGAAACATACTGCACCAGATCCAAAGAAGCCACAGGGCCAATTTTTTGCCGGATCACTTTTTGAATTTCAGCAGTGATATTTGCCTTCGCAGCGCTGGCCTCAGAATCCAAGGGTGCAGATTTTAAAATAACAAAGGCATAAACACCTTGTCCTTTAATATCGTGGGGATAACCCACAACCGCACTTTCAACAACCATGGGATGACTATTGATTGCAGATTCTAATTCGGCGGTGCCTAGTCGATGGCCAGAAATATTTAAAACATCATCGACACGACCCGTGATCCAGTAATCTCCATCGTGATCTCTGCGGGCTCCATCGCCGGTGAAGTATTTGCCAGGAAAAGTTGAAAAATAAGTCTGTTCAAATCTTTGGTGATCGCCATAAATGGTGCGGGCTTGTCCCGGCCAGGAATCGGTCAGGCATAGGTTTCCCTCGCAGGGGCCTGATAAAACATGTCCATGCTGATCCACTATTGCTACTTTGATACTAGGCAAGGGTGAAGCTGCTGCTCCCGCTTTTTGCGGAGTGGGGTAAACTGCGGGGGCCATTAAAAATCCCCCTGTTTCCGTCTGCCACCAAGTATCTATCACGGGACAGCGGCAGTCCCCCACTTTTTCAAAGTACCACTGCCAGGCTGCTGGATTGATGGGCTCTCCCACAGAGCCAAGTATTCTGAGACTTCGACGGTGCGAGGACAATAAACTATCATCCCCTTCTTTCATTAAGCTGCGAATTGCTGTGGGAGCAGTATAAAAAATGCTGACTTGATGCTGGTCCACTATCTGCCAAAAACGTGAAGCATCGGGATAAGTGGGAATGCCTTCATAAACCACCACTGTGGCTGCATTAGATAGTGGGCCATAAACAATATAACTATGACCAGTGATCCATCCCACATCCGCCGTGCACCAATAGATGTCGTTGTCGCGATAATCAAAAGTGTGTTTGAATGTGTGAGTGGTGTAGGCGATATAGCCACCAGTGGTGTGCAAAACGCCCTTCGGTTTACCTGTAGATCCAGAAGTGTATAAAATAAATAAAGGGTCTTCGGCTTTTTGCACAGAACAAAGGACAGTATTTTTTATCGGATTATTTAGGGCTAAATCATGAAACCAAAAATCCCGTCCAGGATGCCATTGCCCACGCGGGCCTTCTGCTGGCGTTATTTTACGTTTAAGCATTTTTTCAATATGCTGTAGACGATCTACCACTAAAACTTGAATGGCGGTTTTTTCTGTCATTACTGCATTTTTCAAAACTATTTCTACAGCTGCATCCACGGTCTGTTTTAATGGAATAAATTTATTGCCCCGAACCCCATGATCACAAGTGATCACTAAAGTGGATTGAAAATCTTCAATACGACCAGCCAAGGACTCGGCTGAAAAACCACCAAACACAACGGAGTGTATGGCGCCTAAGCGTGCACAAGCCAGCATGGCGTAAATAGATTCCACAACCATGGGCATATAGATGGTGATGCGGTCATATTTTTTTACATTTAAACTTTGTAAAACTCGACACCAGGTTTGCACTTCATTAAAAAGCTGTTGATAGGTGACAGTGAAATTTTGACCCGGTTGATCGCCTTCCCAAATCAAGGCCACTTTATTGGATTTTTGTGGCAGATGGCGATCAATGCAGTTGTAACATGCATTGAGTTCACCATCTTCATACCAGGAAATATGCACGGGAATATCAAAGCGAACATTTTTTATTTTACTGAAGGGGGTGAACCAATCCACAGATTGACCCACTTGCTGCCAGTGATCTGAGCTTATCGAAAAATTTGTAAATTCTATAGCCCCTCCACAAATTTCTAATTTGTTTCTGGTTTTTCAACCTTCTGCCCCGTGGCTGCAGCAGTGATTTCTTTCACGTTGATATTGTATTTACGGATTTTACGAAGCAAGGTGTTTTTAGGAATATTGGCTTGCGCCACAGTTTGATTGATGCGTCCTCGATTGGCTTTTAACGCATTCACAATAAAATCCTTTTCCATCTCTTCTTTAAAAATATCAAAGTCCAAAGGCCCCGAATAAGAGGTCGAAGTTTTTAGACCACCGGCAGGTCCTGTCGTAGTAACAGCAGGGCGGTTGTGTTGCAGGTGTTCTGGAAGACTTCCTAAAGTGATCTTGTCGGTGTTTTCTACAATAAAAGCTCGTTCAATCACATTTTCTAATTCGCGAATATTCCCAGGCCAGCGGTAAGCTTTAAAAATGTCTAAACAATCGTTGCTAATATCGGTGATGGATCGACCATGCTGTTTGGCGAATTTTTTAATAAATTGTTGAGCCAAGCCTTGCATATCATCCAAGCGCTCACGCAAGGGAGGTAAAAAAACCGGCATCACGTTTAAGCGGTAAAAAAGATCTTCACGAAACAAACCATCTTCCATCATTTTTTCAAGATTGCGGTTAGTGGCGGCAATAATGCGTGCAGTGGTTTTGATTTCACGACTGCCCCCAACCGGAGTAAACTTGCGTTCCTGTAAAATGCGCAAAAGTTTTACTTGCATATCGGGTTTTAGTTCACCGACCTCATCCAAGAATAAAGTTCCGTTGTTGGCCATTTGAAATTTACCAATTTTACGTTCCACCGCCCCAGTGAAAGCGCCTTTTTCATGACCAAAAAATTCACTTTCCATCAAGTTTTCGGGGATAGCGCCACAATTCACGGCCACAAAGCTGCCAGATTTTTTGGCCGAGTTGAAATGAATGGCTTTGGCTACCAGTTCTTTGCCGGTGCCATTTTCTCCACGAATCAAAACTGTCGTATCTACTTTGCATAAACGGTAGATCAAGCTAAAAACTTCTTTCATTTTTTGTGAGCTGCCGACAAACTCACTTTCAATATCATCGTCAAAAATGGGGTTTGACAAAGCCAAGTTTGAAACCAGCTCGCGGGCTTCTAAACTTTTTCTAACAATGTCCGAAAGCACATCGGGCTGAACTGGTTTTTCGACATAATCATAGGCGCCTTCTTTAATGGCCGCTACGGCATCATTTAAATTAGAATGGGCGGTCATCAAAACCACAAAGGTGCGAGGATCATGTTCCTTGATCAAAGACAAGGCCTCTAGGCCATTCATTTCTGGCATGCGCACGTCCATCAAGATCAAATCCCAAGATTGAGTTTTTACTTTTTCATAAGCCTCTTTACCAGTGGCGGCCTCTTCAATAAAAAATTCAACTTCAGGCATAGAAGATTTTAGAATAGATATGACAGAGCGTCTAAGTTCGGCCTCATCATCGACGATCAATGTATTTAATTTTTGGGTCATCACACAACTCCTGTTTATAGAATCTTTTGTTTCAAAATCGATCTAAGATGCTTCCTCACCAGAGGATGGGGGATCCTGGTTATCCACATGATTATCCAGAGGCAGTGAAAAAGACACCGTGGTTCCTTTTTTCAGCTGGCTGGCCAAATGCACCTGCCCCCCGTGAAGTTCGACGAAATATTTCACAAGATACAGCCCTAGTCCAGTTCCTTTTGTTTTCATATCTTGTCCAGTGCCACGATTGAACTTGCCCCACACCTTTTCTTGGTCCTCTAGGGGAATGCCTTCGCCGGTATCAGTGATATGGACTTGAATAAAATCAGCAGTTTCTGTGGTGCGAATAGAAATATTTCCGGCGTCAGGTGTGTATTTAATGGCATTTTCGATCAAGTTGATCACCACCTCTTTGATCAAAGTGATGTCAAATTCCAAGGAAAATAACGGTTCTGGCATAAAGTGCAAATGCTGATTTTTTTCCTTCACTAAAGGTAAAAGCTGCTGAATGGCTTGTTCGATGACTTCATTGATATCTGCCACTTCTTTATTTAACTTTAAATCCCGGGCCTCAATACGTAGTAGTTTAAGTACAGATTGAATATAGCGATTCAGCTCTTCACTGCACTGACGTAAGGTTTTTAAGTCTGGGATCAATTCAGTATGGGTGGTTTGGCGAATCACACGATCCACGATGGCTTGAATTTTTGCAATCGGTGTTTTTAAATCATGACTGATCAAGCTGACAAAGTTATTTTTAAGCTGTTCGATCTCTTCTAAGTATTGCTGCTCTTGCTGCAAACGAAAATTTTGTCTTTCAATTTTATTGGCCAAATAGCCCACAAAGATGATCCAAGTTCCAAACAGTAAAATCAATGGCGAAAGGGCTGGCAGCCAAACATAAAAACTGTCAAACACCCAGGCCGACAAAGCCGCTAGTAAAGTGCCAGTCCAAAGTAAAAAAAACAAAGCCACGGGCTGAGGGTAATTGACAATAATATAAACGGTAAAAAATGCTAAAATAAATAAATAAAGTTTATAAAACCATCCTGGCCAACGTTTGACCCAGCGTTCGCTCCACAGATTGTCAGTGATATGGGCTACGATTTCTGCCCTGGATTGCAGACCCAGTGGGGTCAGATTTGAAAACCCTGGTTGCGTGCTGCTGGTGCCAATAATAATGATCTTATTTGTCAAGGCATCACTAGGGACGGCGTCCAACAAAATATCTGCCATATTGTATTCAGTAAAAGCTTTTTTGGCTCCACGATAGTTAAGCAATAATGCCGTTTTGTTGGTTGGAAATTTTTTATCTGTTAACTTTTCGGCCAACAAAAAACCTTCATTTTCAGGGTCAAAAATAAGACGACGAATAACCCCATCATCATCTTTTTGCAAAGGAACCAAGCCCACCTGCAATACCGAGTTTGAGTTTTCTAGATTTCCCGTAGACCAAAAAACTTTGGGATTTTTCCAAAGATCCAACTCGGACTGAAATTCGGTGGAGTTTTTAATATTGTCGCTAAAGTTAAAGGTGATACCCACGCTGCGAGGGTTTTGTTTCAGAATTTTTTTAAGCAATTGGGACCAATGTTTGGGGCTCCAAAAAAAACCATCTGTGATATTGGTCCATTCTTCAATATTTTTAAAATCTTCGGTCATTGGGGCGTAGTATTTGGTAAAATCTGTGGCATCCACATTGATAATAACAATATCTTGTGAGGGCTTTTGTTCACCACGGAACTCAAAGCGCATATCGTAGGAATTCACCTCATCCGTTGAAAAAGCCAAAAGTCCTATCAACCAGCACAGCAGAAAGCGCAAATAAAAGCCCCGGCGCCGCCAGACAAGACGAAAAAAAGCAGCTGTAATGATAAAAGTCCAAAATCTTTGTATACTAATCATAACTTAATGCGTTGCAAGCTAGCAAAATTCTTAAAAAAAACAAGCTTTAATCACATACTGTAGAAATGAATGTGCATGAAGTGGATTGGATGTTATCGCCGCCCCCAGTAGGGCTTGGTCCCTGTGGGCTCACCTTGGGTAATTTTGACGGATTGCATTTGGGGCATCAACAGCTTTTGAAATTGTTACAGTCTGAGTCGGAAATAAAATGCTTGCCGAAGGTCGTTTTAACCTTTGATCCCCATCCTTTGCAGGTTTTGCAGCCAGAAAAAAAGTTACAAAAAATGTATCAGTGGTCCGATGAATATGAGGTGCTGCAAAACTGGGGTGTAGATCATTTAGTTTTACAAAAATTCACCACGGCTTTTGCTTCCTTATCAGCCACAGACTTTTTACAGCTGTATATAGAAAAAAATTTTTCTCCGCAGTTGATTGTGGTTGGCGATAATTTTTTCTTTGGCAAAGATCGTCGGGGAAATCCGCAGTTTTTACAAGACTATTGCAAGGCGAATAATAAAACCTGCATTGTGGTGCCGGCATTCTATTGGCAGAAAGAAAAAGTCTCCTCTTCTTTGATTCGCACAGCCCTAAAGGACGGAGATGCTGACAAAGCAAAAAACCTGTTGGGTCGGCCCTTTCGATATTCTGGGGTAGTGATACATGGACATCATCGCGGCCGCAGTATTGGGGTGCCAACCGCAAATTTGCAAACAGCCGTTCAATTTTCTCCGCGGCTAGGGGTTTATTGTTCGAAGTTATTGTGGCAAGGGCAAAGTTACCCTTCTATAACCAATGTGGGTATAAATCCAACAGTGACCAGCAGCTCGAATCTTAAAATTGAAACACATGTTTTGCAGAAAGATATAAATCTTTATGACCAGTCTGTTGCTGTTGATTTATTGCATTTTTTGCGTGATGAAAAAAAATTTGCCAGTATCGAAGAATTAAAAATCCAAATTCAAAAAGATATTCAACAAGCCCAAGGATTTTTTTATGAATAAAAAAATCATTCAAGTGAGTTCAAACTCAGGGCCTGATCTAGGTGTAGAGCATTTGCAGTATTTTTTGCAAACACAAGGCCGTCAGATTGATGTCAGCGTTGATACGGATCTTTTAAATGCCCAAAAAACTGCTGATTTGATTTTAGTCAACCCAGATCTATGCCAAACAGAGTTAGAAAAAAATCATTCAGGATCTCAAATTTCATTTGCAGTGCAGTTTTTTGATGCCATGCTTTTGCAAGAAAAAAAGTGGCTTCCAGAAGTTTATGTTTATTCAGCCTTGAAACAAGCCCTGCTATTAAAAGCCAAACATTTAGATACACGCAGTCCAGCCATTGTGGTGGGAAATAGTCCCCAAGCCCGGGTTTGTGTTTATCTGTTAGTGAATCTAGGCTATTCGCATATTTTAATCGTTAGCGATGATGATCGCTTTTTGCAAGAGACCCCTTGGCAGCACTTGGCTAAAATGTGTTTTCAAGTTCAGTTGCAGGTTTGTTCGGCACAAAACCTACTAGATATTAAAATTTCAGGCAGTGTGTTTGTGTATGCAGATCTGTGGATGGATCATCCAGACTGGCAACAATCACTGTCCTATTTTAGCTTTCTAAAGAATCAGTCTTTTGTTGTCGACTTGCATTTAGAAAAAGAAGCAAATGATTTGCTTACAGAAGCAAGCAAAGTGGGACACATGGTGATTTCTGGATTGCAAATAAAACAAAATAGAGACACTGAAATTATTAAATATTTATATAAAGACTTTGTTTTGTCTGAAAAAGACTATCAAAATTCTTGGCCCTTATTTTTACAGACCAAAAACCCAACCTCGGTCTAGTTACAAAAAACGTCACTCTCTACTATCATAAATAACAGCATCCACGTTGAGGGTTTCAGCTATGTCAATTAAACTGGGAGAAATTTTAATCAAGCAGGGGCTATTAAAGCCAGACCAGTTGGCCCAAGCTATGGAAGAACACAAAAAAAACAGTGTTCGAATCAGTACTTTACTGATTTCGATGAATTTTTTAAAAGAAAATCAAATTTTAAGAGCTTTAGAAAAGCACTATCAAGTTCCGGGCATTCAGGTCAGTAGCTTTCAGGTGGATGCTGATGTTTTAAGCTTAATCAGCAAAGAGGTTTGTGAAAAAAATCTGATTTTGCCCATTCAAAAGTCAGGACAAGTTTTAGTGGTGGCCTTTAGTGACCCAAGTAACTTGATGCTGAAAGAAGATCTAAGGTTTATCACCAAACATCGTATACAGGTGGTGGTGGCCACAGAATCGGCTTTGATTTCGGCTATAGAAAGATATTATGGCGGGTCGATAAACACTAAAGCCTTGACGCAAATGTCGTCAGATCAAATCGATGATGACTTGAATGCTCAGCAGATTGAAATTATTGATGACATCAGTGCTGGGGATGATGCCCCTGTGGTGCGGTTTATTAATGAAATCTTGAAAGATGCCATAAGAAAAAAAGTTTCTGATATTCATTTTGAGCCTTATGAAAAAAGATACAGAGTGCGCTTTCGTATCGATGGTAACTTGGTTGAGGCAGCCTCACCCCCGTCTGGAGTATCCGGGGCGTTATCCAGTCGTATCAAAATCATTTCAAAATTGGATATTGCCGAACGTCGTCGTCCCCAGGATGGACGTTTAAAAGTGCGTACTGTTAAAGGCAAAGAAATGGATTTTCGGGTCAGTGTTTTGCCAACTATGTGGGGCGAAAAAGTGGTCTTGCGTTTATTGGACAAATCCAACTTGCAGCTGGATATGACAAAGTTGGGTTTTGAAGATGATGATTTAAAGCTTTTTAAGCAAAACATGGCCTTGCCCCAAGGTATGGTTTTAATCACTGGTCCAACGGGGTCAGGTAAAACAACGACTATTTATTCTGCTTTGGCTGAATTGAATCAACCGGATGTAAATATTTGTACTGCGGAAGATCCCATAGAGTTCAATCTTGAAGGGATTAATCAGGTACAAATGAATCCAGAAATCGATTTGACCTTTGTGAATGCTCTAAGATCTTTTTTGCGTCAAGATCCCGATGTGGTTATGGTCGGAGAGATGCGGGATTTTGAAACCGCTGAAATCGGCTTTAAAGCCGCCTCTACAGGGCACTTGGTTGTTAGCACTTTGCACACCAACGATGCTCCATCAACAGTGATTCGTTTAACAGAAATGGGCATTGCTTCTTACATCATAACCTCTACGGTAAATTTGATTGTGGCCCAACGTTTAGTCGGTAAAATCTGTGAAAACTGCAAAGCTCACTTGGAAGTTCCAGAGCAAACATTATTAAATCTAGGCATTCCAGCCAACGAGGTTTCAGATTATAAAATATATAAAGGCCGCGGTTGTTCCAATTGCAATCAGACCGGTATTAAAGGTCGTGCCGCGATTTATGAACTTATGACCATGAATGAAAAAATGAAAGAGGCTGTATTGAAGGGGGCATCAACAGGGCAATTGCGCTTTTTAGCCCGAGAACAAGGCATGCGAACACTACGTCGAAGTGCATTACTTAAATTAAAAAGAGGCATCACTACGATTGAAGAAGTTTTAAATGCATCAGTAAAGGACAGTTGATGAGTGTAACCGATCTTTTATTACAAGCTAAAGATAAAAAAGCCAAAGAACTTTTATTGTGTGTCGGGCATTCTCCCAAAATCAAGCTGGGATTTGATTGGTTGCTGCTTCGACAAGATCCTTTGCTGCTGAGTGAATGGAAAATTTTACTGCAAACGGTACTTACGGCGGCACAAAAAGAAATTTTAGAAAAACAAGGGCGTTTTAGCAATGAACAGGTGTTTTCTGGTCAAAGAATATGGACCTCTTTTTTTGATACTGATACCACAGCAAAAGCTCATCTTGTTTTTGTCGATCAAGAGCGTGGAGAAGTTGAACAAACCTTGCCGCCTGCTATTTTGCAGTCCTTATCTTCTTCCAATGGTTTATATATTTTTACGGGCAGTGAAAATGATTATTTGGACCAAACTTTGGCAAAATGTGGCGAAAAGGTCAGTCAACAAAAAACCTTGGTTGGAACTGTTGTATCCGAACATAGTTTTATTCGCTTAAAAACTGGCACCGGAGATTATTATTATACCAACTGGGATCGTGTGGATGATTATATTCCAGAAAGTAACTGGATTATTTGTTCT
>JBMOJS010000103.1:0-9611 GCA_049315665.1 Pseudobdellovibrionaceae bacterium
GGAAAGCCAGCTTTGATTGCTGGTTTTCCTGGATTATAATTTGAATAAAAAGAAGAGGTTTTGAAGCGAGTTAAATTCAACAGCCGCAAGTCGTTATGAGGTCCTCTAAACTAAAGGACTTGCCTTTGGATTTTAAAATAGCTTTCGTAGCGTAGTCATCGTTTTCACAACCGGAAGATACATGGTCCAAACACACCCTAGTAGTTTCCATTTCCAAATCTAGTCTTATTTCATCTGAGGAATATGTGCGCGTAAACCTATCACCTATTTCGGGGTTTTGTTCCTGTTTCTTGCTTTCCGTCGTTTTTAAAAATTTTAAATGAATCACTTTGCCACTATTCTTAATTGTCAACGGGTCCGCACTTTGTTCAGCGAAGGCAAAATGCTTTCCATCTGATGTTACAGTTGTGCAGCCACACCCCCCTTTAAAGTCGTCACCATTTTCAAGATACTCAAAGACAGACGGTTCGACTTCAATGACAGGAATATTTGCGACATTTGCGTTTTTAACAAAGAAATGTTTCGTTCCGGAAGTCTTAATGAAAACGCTGCATTTCGCTTGCCCTGTTGAATCAGATTCTCCGCATTTTATATCCTCAGAAGGGATTCCCTCTGAAGCTAGAAGTGGCTTGAATCCAATTACTGGCTTTCCATCTAAATAAAATAACCAAATAATGGCTTCTATTGGGCGTTTTAAGCTTGGAGAGACTTTCCGCTCAAGAAACTCAACTCTCGAAAGCGCCAGATTGAATGGAATCGCTTGATCGTCAATTCGCTTCTGAACTCCTTCTTTCTGAAATTGAAAGAGATAATCGGATGCCTGTTTCAACGAACAGGCCGATAACGAAAAAAAACTGAACGCGATTAATATATTTATACTTAGAATACTTATTTTACAACGATTCATTCACTAAGAGTAACGAATCTAAAAAACTATAGCAATATTATTTCACTGCTTTGAGCCCGCAAGGAATCCTAAGGCAGATTGTTTGCTGTCAACAATCCCAATCGTTTATGATCCCTTACGGCTTGGTTTTAGTTAGCTTTATAGGCATCCATGCAAAAATAATTAATTTTGCCAGCCTTTATGAAAATGACTGACGGTTTGCCTATTGTCTTCAAATCGAAATAAATAGCCCTGACCTAAAGGTTCAATCTGCCCGTGCGTTTGGGGCTTTTCTAAGATTTCTTTGCTGGCCAAATCCTCGAGGACTGGTAATCTTGATTCTTATGAAACTCCATCCAATGTCAGGAAAAGAGTATAATGTGTGGGCGCCTCGAAGCCAAGCTTCCTATGCTGCAGATAAAATGAAGGCGAATAGGTTAACCAAGGCTGAGGCTGAGAAGATCGCACACGACGATTTCAAACAGATGCTCCCTGATGGCCTGGGCTCAAAGGATAATTTCCTTTTTGCCGCAAAGGATGAAAGTCAGAAAATTATTGGATTTATCTGGTTTTGCGTCCGCGGCGCTGAAGGTAATAGACGCGCTTTTGTTTGTGACGTCATCGTCGAAGAGAACTATCGCGGGAAAGGTTTTGGAAAGAAGATCATGCTGCTTGCTGAAAAGGAAGCGCAAAGCCAGGGACTCAGACGCATTGGGCTGCATGTGTTTGGCTTTAACGAAACTGCGATACACCTGTATAAGTCTCTTGGATACACGACTACAGACCTTACGATGGAAAAAGATCTGTTTAGCTAGCACTGGATTTTAAAATTTCATAAATTAAATCCCCGCTACCTTGATGGAAGGGGATTTTTTGTTCAATACCGTCCTTGCGCTAAAGTTAAACTATCGCTAGTCTATTTGCGTATGTCTGTGACCACTCAACTTCCAGTCGGCTATGAAATTCGTTCTTTGAGCGATGAAGAATTCGATCCCCTTTGGGCAACGCATGCCCCTAAAATTTTCGATGAAAATTCACAAATTTTTCGTGTTTACCGTTTTCTCAACGATGATGAAAAAACGAAGGCAAAAATACTCGGCGAGCGATTCGGCAAACCCTATCGTCTTAATTTAGGTCTTTTTCACAACGGGGATTTTGTTGGATGGTGTGCTGGGCACCAGGAGTCGGCTGAAACCTATTACATGCGTAATTCTGCCATCTTGCCGGCCCATCGCCGCAAGGGCTTGTATACGGCATTGCTAAACCAGACAACTGATCAGTTAAAAGAAATGGGATTTCAGAAAATATACAGCCGTCACAGCGCCACCAACAATGACGTCATTATTCCAAAACTAAAATTCGGTTTTACAATAACTTCTTTGGAAATCAGTGACATTTTTGGAGTTCTTGTCCACCTTGTTTATTTTCCTAAAGAGCTTCGTCGAAAGATGATGGTCTATCGTGTTGGCGATATTAAACCAGATGATGAAATTCGAAAGTGCCTTGATATCTAAGGCGATCAAACCCTTACATACGGCATGGTCGTTTTCTCTGATTATGAAAAATGCACTTACGCAAAGATTTTTGCAAAAGGTCCCGGCTTGATTATTTTTATATCTTCATAGCCATCTAGATCTAAAAGTGCTTTGTCGCCCGTGACAATATACTTTGCTTTTGATGATAACGCACACATTAAAAATTTGTCATCATCGGGATCGCGACAGATTGGGGTCTTAGGTACATTGACTGCAAAAATTTCAGAATTAAATATTATGAGGTCAATAATTTCTGAAGCATTCACCTTGGGTTTTTTTTGTGAAGCTCGTATCCAATGCGTCTGTACTCTTCAATAATTTCTAAAGACACTGCTAACTTAAATTTACGATTCTGCCAAAGTTGAATAATTTGACTGGGTGGTCCAGACCAAAAGATACCAGAAATCAATACGTTTGTGTCCAGTACAATCGTCATTTTTCAGATCGCACTTTCTTAAGTGCATTCTTCACATCAGCTTTCTTTAAACCAGATTTTCGAGCCATCGATCTGGCCTCTGATATCAGATGACCAAAGTTCTTTAAAGGTGGAGGATTGAGTGTTTTTAAAATAACCACATCACCCTGCCCAAGTACGACAAATTGATCCCCTTCTTTTAGGCCCATACGATGACGAATGTCTTCAGGAATAACAATTTGACCTTTTGACGATAATTTAGTGGTAGCTTTTTAGTTAAAAGAGAAGAGCCCGAACAGCTTGAAAATTGGTAGTGAGAGGCGGACTTGAACCGCCGACCTACGGATTATGATTCCGTTGCTCTAACCAGCTGAGCTACCCCACCACATAAAAACGTATTAAATAAGTCATGAAACCTATCTTTTTTTAGTGCTTGAGTCAATAAAATCAACTGCTCGGCTTAAATAACAGTAATTTTAAGAAATAAAATTGACACTGCAATAATAAACAGCATGAAATGATTGATAAGCAAAGCCATGGTGGGTTTTGATAAAATCTCAGTGGAGGAGTTTTTGTGTTTAAAAACAGAATCTTTCTGGCCTTAATCGCTGCCATCTTATTAACATCCTGTTCTGATGATCAAGATAAATCCGGTAAGCCTGCAAAGCAGAGCGAATCCCCTTCATCGCCACAAGATGATTTTTTTACCTATCAAACAGCCCCTCAAATCACAGTGACAGATATTAAAAATAACCCCGTCGCTAATGCCCAAATTCTGATTGGCACCTCCCTTGGACATCCTTTTGTTAACAACATGCTGTCCACCAATGAGCAGGGGCAATCTTTGCTGCCTTCAGATTGGACCTCTGCACTACCGGTAACAATTCAAGCCCCAGGCTTTGTTCGGGTCACTTATTTTGATCAGTCGCCGGCAAATATAAATATCGTTTTACATGCTTTGCCTTCGCCGGTTTTGTATGAAGTGTCTGGTACAACCACTGGGCACAAAATTGTTAATAAAGACAATTGGGTGGATTTTGGTGTGGTGTTGCCTGCATTGACCCGTGAAGATATTTTATCTTTTGATGTGTCTAGAGTTATAAGTGATAAAATGGATGTCATACAAATTGTTGGTCAAGATGTTAAAATCCCCAGCAATGTTAGCCTGCCTAAACAAAAAGAATCTTATTTTTTGCCAATCACTATAGATAAACCTGACTATAGAATTTATCTAGATCATAAAGGGATAAATCAGATTTACGCCATAAAAGGGCGCTTTCCTTTTGATACAGTCATTGATGCCATGAGAAATAAACAAGAGTTTTATGATCTTATTAATTATTTCAGTATCGATAGCGCTGTCCTGCGTGAAATTGATGTGGTTGGATTAAAAAACTCTCTCAACTTACCAGTCACTGAAATTCTTTTGAATCAAAGTATAAAAGTAAAAGCCCCACAAATTTTATCGGACGAGGTCTATCTGGCCGCCACCATTGCTGAAAAAAATAATTTATTATTGCCTACGGATATTAAAAAAATCGAAGCCAATCAAAGTCTGTCTTTGAACATCATGCCCAACGCCAACCCATTGCTGCTGTCTTTGTTGAAGAAAAAAGATCAGATTCCAAAAGATGTAACCCGCTTAAGTATTGCCCTGACTTCTGCACGTGCAAATGTCGTGGCACAGTTTTTACCATTTATTGAAGAAGGTGTTATAGACAAAAACACCTTTCAAGCGGATCCTATCATGGAAAATAAAGCTATTCATGTGTTAGGAACCTACAGTGCACTGTCTGAAGTTTCAGAAAAAAATGAAAATGGAAAAATCAAAAAAACTTATAAAAAAGTTTGGGAGACCTACTCTAGCCAATGGGGATCACAGATTCAATTGCCAGTTTGGCCTGATGATAATATTTTGCTGAATAAAAAGAAATGGGAAGTGGCTTTTGTGGGCTCCTTAGAAGACGCTGCTGATGTGCCCACAGGCCCGCAAATGGTCTTAAAAACCACCCATGTTAGCTACATGTCCTTGGAAAAGTGATTTCATGCTGAAAAAAAGAAATGCCTATTTTATTTTAGTTCCCATCTTGATGCTGCTATCTGGCTGTTCGCTGTTTGATTCTTTTTCTACAAAGTCGGCCCAGCCTAAGCTGCACAAAAGAATTTTTTTAGCCAGTTATGACAATGTTTGGCGGGCTACCCACTCAGCCCTAAGATATCCCATCGCTATTGATAATCAAGATACCGGAGTTATTGAAACTGAAATGATCAAAGCCGTGGACGGGTGGACATCTGCCACAGCCGAACAACCCCCGCCTTCGGGCTTAAAATACAAGTTGGTCATTTTAATTGTTAAGGGCAAGGTGGATGGACAAAATTCTACCAGGGTATCTATAGAAAAAAAATCCACACTATCAAAAGACTTTTTTTCGGATCCAGAACTTATAGACTCTGACGGCCTTGAAGAAAAGTCGATATTTTATAGAATAGAGCGCGAATTGGTTATTATGAATGTCCTTAAAAAAGCCACTTAAAATTCGTAACCCAATTTGATTTCAATATTGCTCATGATCATTCGAATATGGCCCTGGTGACTGGTGACATTGGCATCTGCGTATGAATAGTCATAATCCAACCACTCGACTTTTAAACCAGAGCTTAAAAAAATACTATCTTTCAGATAATGAATAGCCTCTATATTGCCTTGAAAAGCATATTTGGGCGATAAGTTGTATGAAGTGCTGCCGCTGATATCTGAAGAGATTGGATGTAAATATCTAAGGCCATACTGACTGATAAGACGCTTTGCGATGGGTCTTCGATTTTCAATACCTAGCGTCAAAAACTGAATGCTGTGATCTTTTAAAACTACTGAACCTGAACTGTTATCCAAAGCAGTAAAAGGCAAAGTGTCCATGCGCAGCCCTATATTGAAATTGAAGTATTGATCACCGTTGGGACGGTAAATAGCTTCAGCGCCCATGGTTTTCCAGCGGTATTGCCCATCAACAACTGGAATTGTTGCAGTCCGTTTTACTAGGCCAGGATTATCACGATAAAACAAATCTAAACCCCAATGCTCTTCAGCCCATCCTGTTGAAAATTGATAGCTGGGTAACTGCATACTGTTGAAAGAATATTTTTGTTCTATAGTGGTCAACGTGTTGGTGTGTATTTGATAAGAAGTGCCCATCCCAAACCACAACCAAAAGTGTCTGACAAAATCCCATTGTGGCAGATTCAACAATGGATTTGAAAAATAATTTCTTGCTGGTTGTACTTCTGCTGTCGGTGATGGAGGGCCTATTGGCGCAGCCACTGCAGTTTTTTGATCCTCGAGTTTTTTTATTTTAAACTCTTCAGGGTTGATGCTTTGTTCTGGATTGATCTGAATCAAGCCAACATGATTGATCGTTGGCCATTGAATAGGCGCTGGCGCTAGGACTGGTTGTGGCGCTGGAGCGGGTTCTGGTGCTGGCGCTGGCGCTGGCGCAACTGTTGGCAATGATATCGCTACTTCAGGCAAAGCTTGCGGCACCGCTGCCGGTGGCGCAATAGGTGGGGCAGGTGCGGGTGGTGCACTAGACAGAGCTGGCTCTGGGGATGCTATTTCGCGATGAACTGGTTCAGGAACTGGAGTTTCAACTGGTGTAGCTATCGGCATTGGTTCAATGACGGGTTTTGGTTCTGCTGCTGCTGGCTCAACAGAAACGTCATTTTTCTGCGCAATGGGTTTTGAGTTTTTTACTTTTTTTATTTCAGGAGGTAATGGTGGGGGAATATATTTTTCTATATTTGAAGAAGGTTTTGCAATAGAATTTTTTGCAATAAATTTTTTTTGTTCTGGATTTTTTTGGTACAACAAAAAACCGGCAAAACTAAAAGAACCAATTAAAATAGAAAGAATCCAATTCTTACTCACACTTACATTATACCCGAGTCTGATATTTTGGCAGATTATTTACTTACAAAGCTGGTCTTTAGCCGGACTTGTGTATCATAATAATTCACCAAAAAGCCCTATTTCGCTGACAAAAGTATAACTTGAGTTCTTTTCTTAAAAAGGCTGCAATAACTCTAGGACTTAGGTCTAAACCAAAGTGGTGGAGGTCAGGGATGGGCTCTCGAAATGCATTCTTCAGGTGCTTCCTTTTTTATATTTTACTATTGCTTTTTAGTGTTAATAGCTTTGCAGATTACTTCGTCATTAATGAACATCATGTTGAAGCTGACATAAACAAAATTAACTTACTTTCTTTTATTCACTCTGCAGGGGTGTATGACGATAGTGTCAAGCCCTACAATCGCAAACAGCACTTTGGTGGCTGGGTGCGTGATCCCAAAGACTCTTCCTGCCAAAATACCAGGGCAAAGGTGCTTATTCGAGACAGCTTAGAACCAGTCACTTTTCATCCAGGAACATGCAGGGTAGCGCAAGGCGATTGGAAGGACCCTTACGGCGGAGAAGATTTTTTTGATGCCCAACAAATTCAAATTGATCATATGGTTCCGTTAAAAAATGCCTATATCAGCGGCGCTTGGTCTTGGGATTTCAACAAAAGATGTTTGTACGGAAATTTTTTAGGAAATAAGTTTCACTTAATAGCCGTCAGTGGTCATGAAAACCAATCTAAAAGCGACAAGACCCCTGAATTTTATTTACCCAAGGTCAGTGTTTATCAATGTGAGTATATTGAAAATTGGCTAAAAATAAAGCTGATCTGGCAGTTGAAATTATCAGAATCAGAGGCCTTAGCTATTCAGAACTTAGCCCAAAAGTTATCTTGCCCTAAAGAAGACTTTTACTTTACAGATAGCGATTTGCAACAGCAAAGACAATTCATTCAGCAAAATATGGGGCTTTGTGACGGGCCCGGTACAATAGCTAATCATTAAAAATTGGCAACTCTAAACAGAAGCAACTGTCTGAGTTTTGGCGATCAATATACAATCTTCCACCATGGGCGGTGGCAATTTTATTTGAAATACTAAGCCCTAAGCCTGTGCCTTCGCCAACTTTTTTAGTAGTAAAAAAAGGCTGCATGATTTTATCTTCCAGTTCTTTGGGGACGCCAAGGCCGCTATCAACAACACGGATAAGTATTTTTTGTTCATGCATATCTGTGCTTAGACGTATCCAAGGGGTTGTACTATTTTTAATGGCATCAATGGCATTGTTGAGTAAATTAATAATTATTTGTGAAATTTCTATGGACCTGCATTTGACAAAAAGATCTGCTGGGC
Source organism: Pseudobdellovibrionaceae bacterium (assembly GCA_049315665.1). Lineage (GTDB taxonomy): Bacteria > Bdellovibrionota > Bdellovibrionia > Bdellovibrionales > Bdellovibrionaceae > JBMOJS01. The sequence continues at coordinate 8,081 of JBMOJS010000103.1, forward strand.
AATAGCATTCAAATAAGATTTTATATTTTTGCATTTTATCTAAACAAAGATCCGAACTAGAATCAATGATATCATTGATAGATACGAGTTCCATAGGGTCTTGGCTACCGTCTCTAGCCATCGTTTTCATTGATTTTACAATTTTAGAAATACGTCCACTGTAAATCACAATTTTAGATAAAAAGTCTTGCATTTGTTCGTTGCTAATAGTTTCGCCATTTGCGAAATTACTTTTCATAAGATCGGCTTTGCTGTAAATAACAGACAAAGGGTTATTGATTTCATGAGCAATCTCACTGGTCATTTCGCCCAAAGTAGCCATTTTAGATGTTGCTTCTGCGGTGTGCTTCATGGCGATGATCTGTTGCTCTTTGCCCCGAAGGTCTGCAATAAACTGTTTGTAGGATTTGTAAGTTGTTCGCACCATATATCGATGTATAAAAATACTTATCAATATTGCAAAAACAGAAAAGCAAAGGCTTAAAATCTGAAATGCATTGAGGGATAATAATTCTTTATCTAAAAGTCCGCGAACTAAAAAAATCATTTCTTTTCCAAGCAGCAATATTTCTTTGTTTGCATTGCTGACCGATACTTCATTGTTTTGTATTTTTAATTCAAGATGACTGATTTTGTCTTGAATAAATGGAGGGGCTTCAGATTTTACTATCGATCTTTTAAGTATCTTAAAGTTATCATCTAGATACAAGATCGAGTTCTGATTCTTGGCAGAGTTGATCTTTGCTTTGAAATAAATAGATGGTAGGGTATTGATTGTCGTAAATATCAAGTGGTACCTGGTTAAGTTACTATCTAAAATAAGTCCAGACTCATCTGCCAAATTACGTATCAGTTCTGCAATCAACTGATTTTTGTGATCTGTAGAATCAATTTCATTTAGTTGTTTGATGTCTGATATTAAAGCCAGTGAATTTTGAAACTGGGGATAGCTGAGTTTTTTTTGTAAATTGGATAGCAAAATAGAATCTGCATCCAAATCGTTGTTATAAATCGATTCGACTAAATTCAAACCTTGGATTTCATTTTTGAGTGTTTTTGAGCTTTGTTTAAAGTTGATAAACTGTATTAAAGAAAGTGAAGAAATAATAAAAATAATAGATATCATTCCCACTAGGGACGCGTTGCGAATTTTATTTTTCATTTTTTTTCGTTGACTCAAACTGCACCGTTTCAACAACAAGTTATTTATTTAATTGTCGTGAATTACATTAAACAACTCAAGGTTGAAAGTGAGTTGTTAAAAAAAATTGTATCTATTTTTTGACCATGCGTATCAAATAAAACCTTGTTTAAATAAATGGCATTTGCTGTTATTCAAGAAACACTGCGCAGCGACTTCGGTCTAGCTTTTTTTGTTGGATATTTGCGGACCTAAAAAAGACCAGGGGATAAATAAAACCAACACAGAAAGTGCAGTCAGGCTAAACGCATAAAGCGTATCCATATGTAAGGTTTCAGCAAACATAAAGTAGGCCACAATAGCAGCGATAGCGGGCTCAATCAATTTGCC
>JBMOJS010000359.1:0-2154 GCA_049315665.1 Pseudobdellovibrionaceae bacterium
CCATTTTTCGCTGATTTTTGCCTAATTTGGGGAACATCTAATATGAGTCAATTCGGATGTCTCAAAATCGAACGTCAAAAAATATTTAGACACTGTCTAATCGATTTACGCTCATTTCAATTAAAATTCAGTTATAGCCGAGCCCACTTTTTGCAAGACCAAGGTATAGGAGTCTATCATTTATGCCGAAGAGTTTAGAAAGACAAAAGTTGTATGTAAGAAGGGGAACCATGAGAAAAATTCAATTTGTTTTTTTAATGAGCATTCTGGTTTTAGCCTTTCAAAACTGCACAGAAACAAAAAGTAATTCTGAAGAGGCCACCAGCAGTGGAAGTACGGATTTGGGAAATAGCAACTTGGTCAATGCCAAGTCAGAAGAATTGGCCCAAGTGCAGAAAGTTGAAATTGAATTGCCGGCGCAGCCTGTTTCACGGGCCGATGTTGTTGCTAACAATCAAAAATTGGATCGAAGCGCTTTGCTGGTGACCATAGATATTGAATCCAAAGAAATTGAAATTTCAGATTCAGAATCAGGCCAGTTGATCGACAATCAAAAAAGATGTTTGTCTGCGGATGAAAAAGAAGAATTGTTATCTATTCTACAAACGGCAGATTTGTGCAAAGCTAAAGATCAACAAACTGTAACCAATGATGGTCAATTGTGCACGGCTCTTTACAAGGCCCCTTATGCCAGCTTGATCAAAGCCAATGGTGATGATCTGCGCTTAGGTGAAGCTTTCAATGGCTGCGAAGTAAAGCAAGATCTTTGCGGCGATCACAGTTCAATGCTGAAAGGCTTTATTCAGCATTTACGTGCAACAGCCATGTCAGCAAGAGCTTGCAGGTAAATTTAAATGAAATTTTGGACAGGCTTTAAATCCCTAACTTAGTCTTCAGCCAGCCAACCGCTTTATCCCAATCTTGTTGGTTGGGGACAGCACCTTGGGCAAAATCAGGACGCCCACCACCTTTACCGCCCAAAAGAGCAGCCAAATCTTTAAGTAAGCCCCCAGCAGGAAATTCTTTGATAAGATCTTTTGTGACACTAACAATAAGTGGATGGGACGCGCTGGCCGAGCCGCCCAAAATCACTACCACTCCCGATTGGATTTTATTTTTTAGATCATCTACAATTTGTGCCAAAACTTCACGGTCTTCAATTTGATTTAAGTAAACATAAACAACTTTATGTTCAGTTGCGCCTTGCTTGAAGGTCATAGCTTGGGTGACCAAATCTTCTGTGCTGACTTGAGATCCTTGATTTTTTTTCAAATCCTTTTGCAGGTTTTTAATTTCATTCCTGCTTTTTTCAATCCAAGTTGGCAAGGGCCAAAGATCTTCTTTGGATTCTGTAGAGGGTTTTTGCGCCTCTAGCAAAGCCTCTGGTTGAATCCATTGGGACCAGTCATTGCTGGCACCGACAGTGGCGCGGACTTTTAAGTTTTCTTGGGCTAGAAAGTTTAAATAATGAAATGCATTTTCTCCAGTCAGGGCTTCAATCCGTCGTACGCCAGAACTGACTCCACCTTCAGAAACAATTTTAAATAAACGAATTTGCGATGTATTTTTGACATGGGTTCCACCACACAGCTCTGTAGAAAAAGATCCCATAGTCAATACCCGCACTTCATCGCCGTATTTTTCTCCGAACAAGGCCATGGCCCCTTTTTCGATGGCTTGTTGGTAAGGAAGTACATCCACATCTACATTTTGCGCCAACTGAATCTGTTCATTGACTAGATTTTCAACTTGCAAAAGTTCTGCACTAGATAGGGATTTATTATGAGTAAAATCAAATCTTGTTTTATTGGCATCCACCAATGATCCCGCTTGGGTGACATGGGTGCCTAAAACTTTTCTTAAGGCTGCATGTAATAAGTGAGTGGCCGAATGGTTGGCCATTACTTTTCGTCGTTCGCTGTCGTCAACTTGAAGTTGAATGGCATCACCGGATTTAAATTCACCTTCTGTGACAAGCACAGAATGTAAAAAGATTTCTCCGCTTTTACGACAAGATAAAACCTGGGCTTTGCCTGTGGCCGTAGAAGCTGAACCACTGTCGCCTGTTTGTCCGCCACTTTCGGCGTAAAACGGAGTGGTATTGGCAATAAAAAATCCAACTTGGTCTTTACTTAAATTTGCAACAGAGGCTTT
>JBMOJS010000360.1:0-2147 GCA_049315665.1 Pseudobdellovibrionaceae bacterium
AAATATGATTCGCATTGAAAATTTTCATAAATCTTTTGCTGATAAACATGTGCATAAAGGGGTCAGCTTTAGCATTGAACAGGGTCAGTGCTTAGGATTGATTGGTGGGTCTGGAACAGGTAAAAGTGTTCTTTTGCGCAGTATTATTGGCTTAGAAAAACCTGATCAAGGACAAATTTGGATTGATGATGACGAAATTTCGAAGTTTTCAGAAGATCAGCTTTTACCCATTCGCAAAAAAGTGGCTTATGCATTTCAGGGTGGGGCCCTGTTTGACTCTATGACCGTGTTTGAAAATTTAGCCTATCCTTTGAAGGAACATTTTCAATTCAGCAAAGAAGAAATCAAACATCGTGTTTTACAACAGCTAAAAGATTTTGGCCTTGAGGGCAATGATGCGGTTTTTCCATCTAAGCTTTCCGGGGGCATGCAAAAACGAGTGGGTTTAGCCAGAGCCATGATGATGAATCCCAAGGCCATTCTTTATGATGAACCAACGGCGGGCTTAGATCCTTTTAATACAAAAAAAATTCAAGATTTAATTTTAAAACTAAAATCCACTGGCACTACAGCCATTTTGGTCACTCATGATATGCCTACAGCTTTTGCCGTTTGCGATCGCATGGCCATCTTAAGCCAAGGGCGCATTGCCGCACAAGGCACTGTGGATGAAATCGAAAAGTCCTCTGGCGGCTTGATTCAAAAATTTATTCAAGGAGAAGGTCTGTAATGGAAATGACAAGAACTCAACAGATCAAAATGGGTGCATTTGTAGTTGTAGGATTGTTTTTGATATGCGCCTCAATTTTGGTTTTTGGTGGAAACAAGTCTTTATTTAAATCCTATGTACGACTCAAAGCCCACTTCCCACAGGTTCAAGGTGTAGCTAAGGGCAGCATTGTGTCTTTAGCCGGCGTTGTCGTGGGCAATGTGGAAGATATTGATTTTGCTAACACGGATGAAAACAATTTAGAAGTCATTCTGAAAATTGAGAAAAGATATCTGTCAAGAATTCGTGCAGGCACCTTGGCAGAGGTGCGCACCCAGGGGGCCTTAGGGGATAAATATGTTTATTTAATCCCCGGACCTACAGACAAACCCTCGGTGAGTGAAAACGACTTGATTCCTTTAGCTCCAGCTACAGATTTATTATCTACTTTGTCTGAACGCGGCCATGAAGCCGAACGTATTTTTGAAATTTTAAAAGAAGTGCAAATTTTAACACACACCTTGAATTCCAGTGGCCGGATTGAAAAGATTCTGGGAAATTTATCTAATACAACGACATCGTTGAATAATAAAATTCAAGACTTGGATTTAAAATCAATCTCTGACAAATCCAATGCTGTCTTAAATAAAGTGGATAACATCGTCAGTAAAATTGATAAAGGGCAAGGCACCTTAGGATCTTTGATCAATGACCCTTATATTCATGACCGAGTAAAATCCATGTTAGGTGGTGGCTCTAGCCCCCGCAAAGATTACCTTCGTTCGGTGATTAAGTCGTCGACCGAGAAGTGAGTAAATTGATCTTTACAAACTTTAGTACCTTGATAAGATTATATAAAAATATTTTTTATTCTGTTTAATTTAAAACATCAGCAGAAACTATAGTTTTAAAGAAAGGATTTTGCTTTTTATGGATGAAATTATAGTGGTCGCTGTCTGCCTTTTCTTGAACGCATTGTTTGCTGCCTACGAAATGGCATTCGTATCAGTTCCCAGGTCAGAACTGAGGGGATTAGCACGGTCAGGGAACAAGGCTGCCAAAGCACTTTTGTCACTCAGAGAACATCCTGAAAGAACACTTTCGGCCATCCAGGTCGGTATCACTTTAGTTAGCGCCATTGCGGCGGCAGTTGGCGGCGTAGGAGCAGCTGAAACTCTTGAGCCCTATTTTATGCAGAAGTTCAGTATGTCAGAAAGAGTGGCCGAAGTATTGTCCGTTGCTTTGGTCGTTATTCCGATTACGTATTTAAGCGTTGTGATAGGAGAACTCGTTCCTAAAACACTGGCACTTCGCAATCCAACCAAGATTGTACTTGCCGGCGCAAGTGCACTTTTTGTAGCGGATCGAGTTTTATCACCGATCATTTCACTCCTTGAGTGGTCTACAAAAAAGATTTTGAAAATTTCTTTCTCGAGGC
>JBMOJS010000361.1:0-2117 GCA_049315665.1 Pseudobdellovibrionaceae bacterium
AAAGATGAAGACTCATATTTTACTCCTAGAAAACTATTTATTGAATTTTTCTGTCAAATCGCCAGTCAAAGATAAAATATTAAAAGCTGCTGTTAATCTTGAAGTTTCTAAATCACTAATTGATTTTTCATTCGAAGTGCTTTTTAAAGTATAGTCAATTGCATCATTTAAAACAACATCTGATATTTCACCATTTTTTAGTTTTTTAATAGAGTAAGCAGCTACTATATTTGTATTTGTTAATTCCTTCTCTAATGATTTTTGTTTATTTGAAAAGATTTTAAGTCGATTCATATTGTCTTGCAAACCAGCTATTAAATCCAAAAGAATAGCTCGTTTTTCTTTTATTTGACCATTTCTTAACTCAGCATCTCTAACAACAGCATACTTTTCCACAGCGCTAAAACGCCATACAGCTGCAATCTGGGCAGTGATATTATTTGATTTGCTGTCGCGATTGGAACTTACATCTGAACCAACAGTACTTTTATAGTCACTGATACTATTTAAAGACTGATCCGCTGAAAAGGTAGCAAGAACATCTGGTACAAAACTACTTGTTGCCAATTCATGATTCAATGCCTGTTGCAAATCAATCTCTGAACCTTTATAGGTCAATTTTTTATTATTTTTCTCTAAACGTTGTCTTGCCTGCTCAAAATCTTGCGGCAACTCATTTTCAGCCAATTCCACTTTTTCTAATTTTTGATCAACCAAACCTGTCATCTGTTGAAATTCACTTTGCAAACGGCTTAAATCAAGTTGGATATTGCTTAAAGCCACTTGTCGGGCAGCTAATTCTGCATCCACTTTTGCTAAAGAAACTTGGTTTGCATCATGACCTTTCAAAGCATCTTTAATTTCATTCAACTGTTTTATTGATTTCTGAAAAGTAGCAATATCCTGTTGCGCGCCTAAAATAGCGACATACAAAGCCGCAGTATTCAAAGCATATTCATCTTGATGCATTTTAGTTCGATCTTCTTGGTGTTTTATATTTACTTTATTGGCTTCAATTCTACGTAATAAACCTTGGTTATAGATATTTTGATAAACTGTAGCTCTTAATGTTGGACGATTCGAAATATAACTTTGATCAAATTCTTGGGCTTTATTATTTTGCTCATATTCAGTACGATACTTACCAAGCACATCTACGGCTGCAATATCCAATACCGGAAAAAATCGCGCACGCGCTTCTTTCAGTTCAGTTTTTGCACTTTGTGTGTAGTCTTTTGTTGATTCAATGAAGGGTTGCTTCATTGTAGCTTTAATAGCTTCTTGCAGTGTTAAAGCGAATGAAGCATGGGGTAACGCGGCAATAGTAGCAAATAGCAATACAGATTTTTTTTTCATATGGTTTCTCCTTAGACTATGGGGTTTCAATCACGTGATTGCATAGAACATACCGTCCTCTAATCTAAATAAGAGCTGTTGAGGTGTCTAAAAAATGTTCAGTAACAATAAATGTTATACGTATCAAAATGCAATAGGCTCTTTATGATTTAGAGTGGGGCTCTTTATCATATCCAATAAAAATGCAGACAGGTTGAGTTTCAAATGGAAGTAGTGCGGCTGCAAAGTTTTATGTTTGTAAGTAAAGCTGGGGATGGCATTGCCATTTGAGCTTCCATAAAAGTGCTGATTCAAATAATATATCAGCAGAAAAGGGACCTGGCGTCTAATGGGATCTTTAAAGAGCTCCAGGCTTTGCACAAGTTGTATCCGTCAAAGTCTTTAAAATTGATTTATTTATTGTCGACCATTTTAAAAGCGATTTTTCTAGAGATTCAAATCCAAGCTTTATTGAAGGCTTGGCTCAGGAAGTACAGATTCTAAATCAGAGTCTGCATCGATGGATACAAAGTCCGCATTGTGGCTCAAGTCAGGCAAGGATTCTAAGTGGGCTTTAAGGTCTTCTTTAGTCATTTGCCCATTGTTCAAATGCCACTGAGTTAATCTTTTATCATAACGCATATTTTTCATGGCTTTATCTAACGACATACTTGGCCCCCAGCTAATGGATTAAATTCGATCCTAAATTTAGTCGACTTCAATAAAGAAATCAATACTTCAATTCCAGTACTTGGGCCCATCTTTGGAATTGGAACTAGATT
>JBMOJS010000104.1:0-9361 GCA_049315665.1 Pseudobdellovibrionaceae bacterium
TTGCCGGCGGACTTTACGATCCTGACACAAAAATGGTGAAGTTCGGCGCTAGAACCTACGACCCATCTGTGGGTAGATGGATTTCGAAGGATCCGATACTTTTTGATGGGGGCGATGCGAATCTTTATGGGTATGTCGGAAATGATCCGGTGAATTTTATTGATCCTAGTGGATTGAAGCTTTCAGATGTTAATTTTAATAATGTTGTTGGCGGGGTAGTAACTTTAGGAAGCGGAATTACATTAATCGCTGGATCAGCAGGATTAGGATTTACTGGAATTGGAAGTTTACTAGGTTTTGCAGGTACTGTGGCAGGAACTGCTGGTGTGTTAACTGGCGGTGGTATTCTGGCTATAGAGTATCAAAACTTAATAAAAGATGAGTATTCACGCTTTCCCGCTTCGCAAAAACAAAACCAATGTAATACAAATAATCAAGGTAAATAATATGATTTATTTCTTAAGTTTTTTAATATTTATCTTTATACTAGTTATATTATTATTTGTATTAACAAGTGTTTATTTAATAAACACTAAAGCAAAGATAAGAAAAATTTTGTCCACTAGTGGCATAAAGTATAGTAAAGATACTAAAATAATTGACCAGTTAAAGCAGTTGGCTGAAGAGTTAAAAAATGAAGAAACAAAAAAATTATTAAACTTAACAAATAAGCTAATCATGCAATTTGTCTTGCAATTGAGAATAATTTTAATTTTATCCATATTGCTTTTGCCTTTTATTTTTATGAACATCAAATGAAAATATTTTAGGTATTATAACATTGGTACTTTATGCTACAGCAGATATTCGATTACAAAGACTTGAGTGACGGACACTACGATCCCGACAGAAAAATGGTGAAGTTCGGTGCTAGAGCTTATGATCCTTCCATTGGAAGGTGGATTTCGAAAGATCCGATACTTTTTGATGGGGGCATAAATTTGTATAACTATGTCGGTACTGTCGGAAAACCTGGTATTGAAACAAATTTGTACTCATACAGTTTCCAAGATCCTGTAAATTTCATTGATCCATCTGGACTTTTTGGTGAAGACATAGTTGCTCAATTTTATTCACCGTCAAGGCAATTGCTAATTGGCACAACCCTGGCTGCGACCGGCGCATTTATTTTAAGTCGAAGTTTACCAACGGTAGGTACTGTTCCAGGATTTTTGACTTCCGCGGTTGCAGGTTTTTTAATTTATGAAGGTGGTTTGAATGTTAAAAAATCATTAGAAAGAGCATTTTCACCTTTGAATGCCACTAGCCTGAATAATCCAAACCAAGTTCAATGCGGGATGCAGTAATGTACGAATATAATTTTTTTATCCACATATGTTTTCTTGTTATTTGCGGTGGCGCTGCAGTTTTTCATACTATATTACTACTTCAAAAAAATAATCAGAAACTATCTTTTAAAAAAATAATTTACCCGGGTAGTAATCTGCTAAAGTTAGGGCTTGGCAGTAGCAAACTAAGACTTATTTTTTATACGATGTCTGTATCTGCGTTTGGTATTTTACTTTATCCAATGGGCAGTTCAGCATTATCAAATACTGAAAGGTTATCTGTATTGGTAGAGGCAGTTAAGATTGGTGTCTTGATTTTTATATTTTTATTTGTTTATTCTAGGTGGGTAACTAAAAGAAAGCCGAAGGAACCAAATGATAAAAAAGCATAATCATCGACAGACCACCTTCTTCGACTCTGATTATTACTGTGGCTCGCTAATTCCAAAAACAAGTTTCTTCAGAAGGTTCCGCGATCTTGTGGGGCCGTTAATCACCGATGAAATGTTTTCCGATCTTTATTGTGGAAACAATGGTCGGCCACCAATATCTCCAAGCCTTTTGGCGAAAGCTATGCTTTTGCAATATCATATGAATTTATCTGACCGCGAAATCGAACGAACCTGTCAATTTGATCTAGAGGTTAAGTTTGCACTTGGGCTTCGAATTGACGCGCGTCCATTTGATCATTCTTCTTTGGGTGACTTCCGGGAAAGGCTTTTGAAATCAGGTCGTGAAAAAAATATTTTTGACCAAATTGTAGATCAACTTATTAAAGCAAAGCTTATTTCTAGAAATGAAATTCAGCGTATTGATGCCACACACATTATTGCCGATATTGCACTGCCAAGTATGGTAGGAATGGTTAAAAAAGGAAGTTTTGAGGTACTTAAAAAAATAAAGGTTCATTATCCAAAAGTTTACAACAAGGTATCTAAAAGACTTTCAACTGACGACTATTGCCCAGGACGAATTAATGATGATGGGCCTGGTCGTTTCAGCATGGAGAAGAGAGCTGAGCGCTTGGTTAAGTATGTTGAAGACGCCCGGTTTTTATTAAAAGAAGTTAAAGAAATTGAAGGCAATCCAGAGATTAAAACAGCTACTGAAATTTTAAAAACCCTTTTACAAGAAAATATTGATGAAGATACCGTTGATGGTAAACCAATTGAAATTGAAGCTCAGAAAAAACCAAAGAACAGGATGGTTTCGCCAATTGATCCAGATGCCAAAGCTGGTGCAAAAAGTAAGTTTAAAAAATTTATAGGCTACAAAACGAGTATTACGCAAGAGGTGAAAAACCAATTTATAACAAATGTAGACGTTATGGGAGGTAATAGACCTGATAGTGATCCAACAGTGGCAATGGTTGAAGAGCAAATCTTAAAACACGATTTGCTTCCTAAAAAACTCATTGGTGATACTGCTTATGGCGATGGCATCGACCGACGAGATATAAATCAATACGGAAGTCATTTGATTGCACCATTTAAAGAAGCAAATCCAAGAACAAAGGCCGTCTTTCCGAAGACCATGTTCAAAATTAATCGCTCAAACAATACTTTAACTTGTCCAACTGGCGCTATTGCCAAAGCTCACTTCTATGATAGTGCAAATTCAAGCATGATTTTTCATTTTCCACATCCGGCCTGTGGAAAGTGCCATTTAAAATCTCAATGTACGAAAGCTAAGGAAGGTCGAAGGACTGTCAGAATTTATGACTGGCAAGAAATGACGAATGAGTCACACAGATACAATTTAACGGATGAGTTTAAAAAGGATATGAAGTTGCGGCAGCCGATTGAGGGTAAGTTTTCAGAAATGAAGCGTCTCCATGGGCTTACGCGAACAAGATACAGAGGGCTAAAAAAGGTTGGCCTTCAATGCTTCTTTACTGCAACAGTAGTGAATGTAAAGAGGTGGATTAAGCTCGAATATGCCGCCGCATAAAAGATATTGCTCATTGAGGTGTGTTTGGTTTTTAAAACGAATGAGTTGGAGGATAAAAAATTGAACTTAGCGATCGATTATTTTTTTGAAAAATATTTTTTCGAAGAAAAAGATCAGAAATTTTCAAAAAATTTTGAAAATGATGCTAAGGTTCTATTTTTTGACCGGGTTTTCCGACGGCATCATGTCGGAAATGACCCCGTGAACTGGATCGACCCGACGGGGCTTTATTGGTTTCGCCAAGGTTGGCAGGAACCAGGGAGAGTTGGCCGACCGAATACGATAGTTCCACCACAAGGTCCCGTCAGTAATTTCATTGAACGATTTGTGCCTGCGGGCTACACATTTGGTGAGAGTCACGATAGTTTTGTGGATTGGGCCAAGTCAAAAGGAGTGCCAGACGTGCTAGCAAATATTCCTTCAATGATTCCGTTATATGTGTATTCTGTAGGTCTAGAAACTAGCCGTTCTTTAGGATTAGCTAGCCATCCGGAGCCGGTATGCAAATGATGAAAAAATTAAACCTCATAATGATTATATTTTTCCTCTTCAGTAGGAGCTACGCAGAAGATCTCAAGGCAGGGCATAGGTATAAAATCATCAAACCTATTTATTTGGCGGCTTGGTATAAGGATCTTGGAAATAAAAAGATCAACAAAGAGGCTGCAGATGCTTATTTAGCTGTTTCAAAAAACGCTGATAGACCATACATAGGGTTTCAAGCGGAGGTGCCAACAGGAACTGTTATGACCATTATTGGTCCAGCACCAAAACCTTGGTATTTATACTTTCAAGGCGACATATACTTTATTAAGTTGGAGCCAGATCTGTCACAAGGGCTTGATATAAAACTCCAACTCGATCGATGGATGGAGGGAAATTTGGATGGCCTGAACCCAGAAATATTTAGTCGTATGTAAGGAAAAGGCGCGTAAAGATGTGTAGTGTCTCCAATTTTCGTGGCCAAAATATGGCCAAAAGTTTTCTAAAATTCAAAAAATTCAGCCAAAAAGGCGGCCAGGATTTAAGGCCGCCCAAGATCCTTACACTGCAGGATTTTTGATTCAAGACCCGATTTCAGGAACAGAAAAAACACGATTTTGCATTTTTGAGTTCAAAGCTTCGCTATAAAGCCTTCTTAGCTTATTTTTGTGAAGGGCTCTTTGTAGTAAGTTAAAAAAACCGGACCCACTGATTTAGACTCTAACTTTTTTTTCTTAGATTACCACAAGACATTGAATTTATTTATATATTGCTTTTAATCTTATCGTAGATAAACTATCTCAATTTGGGATAAACCAATAAAAAGAACTTGTGCTATATAATAATATACAGTATATTTAAATATAATTTTCTAGGAAAAGAACTGTTATAATATGGCACTTTGTAACGTCAAGATGACTAAACAGGCAGAATCAGAGTTTAGAAAAATGCTTAAAAATAAGCTTCTTTCTACGGATGATTTGATTGTCATCAAAGCCTGGGTCACGGAGATGGAAGAAGAAGGGCCGGAATTCATTGCTAAATCAAAAAGATGGAATGACCACCCTTTGCATACGGAGTGGGAAGGGTTTAGATCCTCAAGTTTTAGTTTTTCCGGACGCATTATTTATAAAGTAAGTCATCGAGAGATAATAGTTCATGTTCACAGAGTGACAAATGATCATAATTACAAAAAATAGTTTTTAAGAGAAAGGGGCTAACATGAAAAATATGGTAGATGTTTTGAGTGAAGTTTTACCTAAAAATGTAACTCCAGGAGAGCTCATTCGCGCCACTAGAACAAACTTCGGAATCACGCAAGATGAAATTTGTGAAGTTACAGGTCTGAAACGTGCTAATTTAAGTGCAATTGAAAATGGAAGAATTGAAATGACGGTTCATTATGCCGAAGTATTGGGTGCAGCCCTTGGGCTGCATCCTTCGACAATTTTATTTCCACGTGGAAAATATGCAAAGAAAAAAGAAATTTTAGATATTGAAAAAAGAGCTAAATCTTTATTTAAAAAACATGCCGTTGGTTTTTAAGTTTCAAAATAATTATAAACGAAACTAAAATACGAGAATCGAAGCTCCACCTGCCAATTCCAAAATGTTCCAATTGGTCTGGCCGAATCTAACATTTTTCAATAGAAATGTGAAATTCGGCGAAGCCTCTTAAAGCTATACCTAAAGTATCTCATTTTGATACAGGCACGAAAGGTATCGGCAGCAAACGGGCCCAGTAAAATCAAATCTTGTGCTATCAAGAACAATAAATAATTCAAACAGGCTTTCAGTCCTGTCAAAAAATCGCCGATACAGTTTGTATCATGAAAAAATCCTTGTCCACCGACTCCAAATTTTTACTGGCTGCATTTACGTCAGTTTTAGTTTTGGGTGTGGCTTCGGGTTTAAGTTGGAGTCAAAATGATGACATCGCTGAAATGATTCCAGCAAGTAGGGTCAGCACTGCAGAGCCCCTTATCACTCAGCAAAGGGGTATAGCATCAGTACCAAGCGTCCCCCTTGCGCCAACTAAAAATTTAAATTCTATCCATTCAGAGTTAAGTCCCATTTCTTGGGATGTTTCTTGTGAAACAAAAAGTATAGAAGAACAGTCTATTGCCATATCAGACAGTTCAGATTTTGTTTTTATCAAGGGGCGTTTGTGTGAATCCATAAAGGATTTAGAAACTTTTGAAATATTAAATCAATCCAATGGATTTACGGCATCAATATTCAAGGGACCTGGGGCCGGACATTCCTCTTACCGAACAGATATGATCAAATTGCAAAGTGGTGAAAATACAATTCTGATTTCTTATAAAAACCAACTTGGTGAAATTCAAAAACAAACCATCAAGATAATGCGATTAGCCACGAAAATTTAACAGCAGGATTGATTTTCAATCCTGCTCAACGCTATCGTCTGTGTTCATGGCCATAAACTCTTTATTTTTTAAAAGCCGGTCTGATTTGCACCTGTCGCGCAAGATTTGGCATGTCTTAACTGTGTCATTGATGTTCGCTGTTTATACTTTTTGTCCTCAATGGTTTTCGATGAGTTTGCTGATTGCTGGATTTACTATCTTCGTTTCAATAGATCTTCTGCGTCAAAAGAATCCAAAACTGAATCAATGGGCCCTCGATGTTTTTCGTCCCATCATGCGTGAAAATGAAGTGCACAAACTGGCTGGAACAACCTATTTGCTGACCGGTGTTTTAATTCTTGTTCTATTTTTTCCTAGGCCCATTGTGGGATTGTCCTTATTGTTTTTAGCCTTTGCTGATCCCATGGCTAGTTATGTTGGGATTAAATTAGGTAAAGATAAAATCTTTGGCCATAAATCTTTGCAAGGTTTTTTAGCGGCTTTTGTGGTGTGTTTGTTTTCTTCTTGGATTTATCTTTGGAGTATAGGTGTAGAGTCTCGTTTAATAGTCATTGGTTTGTTGGCAGGCTTGATTGGTGCTTTTGCGGAACTGATTCCTATCGGCAAATTGGATGACAATTTGACATTGCCCATCTTAAGCGCTGTCAGCCTTAAAGTGTTATTTTACGTCTTTGCCATTGATTTTTTGTAAATCCTAAAGCATGAAAGGTCCTATGGCACCATTTGAAATTGAATCCACACATGGGTCTGATGAAGATCAGGCTTCTCCCTCTAATCCACCTAAAAAAATGGCCATTTATATTTACGTGCTGCCAAACTTAATGACCACGGGAAATTTATTTTGTGGTTTTTTTGCTCTAATTCAATCCATCAAAGGCAACTATTTGTTTGCAGCTTATGCCATCGTTGTGGCGGCGGTTTTTGATCAGTTGGATGGGCGATTGGCAAGGCTAACTCGGTCGACCAGTAAATTTGGTGCCGAGTATGATTCTTTGTGTGATGTGGTCAGTTTTGGTGTGGCCCCGGCCATTTTGCTTTTTCAGTGGGCCCTACAGCCCTATGGGCGAGTCGGTTGGATTGCTTGTTTTTTATATGCCAGTTGTGGAGCCCTGCGCTTAGCCCGATTCAATGTGCAGGCCCATGTGGTCGAAAAAAATTATTTTCAAGGCTTGCCCATCCCCATGGCGGGGGGGATTGTGGCTTCTTCAGTTTTGGCTTTTACCGATTTGGGTTGGGACAGTTCGGGCAGTCGTTTGTTGTTGTTGATGACCATCCTTTTGGCTTTTGTGATGGTCAGTAACTTTCGTTACCGCAGCTTCAAAGATCTAGATTTGAAAGAACGCTTGCCCTTCAGTTATTTGATTTTGGGAGTCAGCTTACTTGTGGTGGTGGCCTTACGCCCTGAAGTGATGCTGTTCGTATTATTTATGTCTTACGCCACTTTAGGGGCCGTGTTTGGAATTTTCAAATTAGGAAAAAATGTCAGAAAAATCAAACCCAGTGTCTATTCACCGGCTTCGGTTCAGGACCCTGATTTAATTGCAGAAGAGGATGATGAAGATCATGGCGAAAAAAAACCTTAAAATTGGTGTTGTTGGCGCTACAGGCATGGTGGGACAAACTTTCATGCAAATTCTAGAAGAACGCAAGTTTCCTTTGGCAGAGCTTCGTCCTTTTGCCAGCGAAAATTCATTGGGAAAAAAGATCACACTACAAAAAAAAGACTGGGACTTGCAAGTTTTGAAACCTGGATGTTTTGAAGGCTTGGATTTGGTGTTCTTTTCTTCGGGGGATGATATTAGTAAAGAGTGGGCTCCCCAAGCTGTAAAATCTGGGGCGATCGCAGTGGATAATTCAGCGGCGTTTCGTATGGATCCCACCTGTCATTTAGTAGTTCCTGAAGTGAATGGAAATTTGGTAGGACCTGGGGCGCAGGCTCAGATCATTGCCAATCCCAATTGTTCAACCATTCAGTTGGTAGTGGCTTTGAAACCTTTGGCGGATGCTTTTGGCTTAGAAGATATCAAAGTCAGTTCATATCAAGCCGTCAGCGGTGCCGGTCAAGCGGCTTATGACGAGTTGATTGATCAAGTGAAAGATTATAAAAATCCAAAACCTGTAGCGCAAAATTTTGTACATCCAATTATTTTTAATTGTATTCCGCAAATTGGATCTTTCAATGATGAAGGTTTTAGCAGTGAAGAAGTAAAGATCATGAAAGAAACCAAAAAGATTTTAAATCTACCCGACTTAAAAGTTTCGGCTTTTACAGTGCGTGTTCCGGCCTTGAATGCTCACGCCGAAACCGTGTGGGTGACCTTAAAAAAAGAAGTCAGCAAAGATCAGTTTTTGCAAGCCTTGCAGAATTTTCCGGGCCTGGTGGTTCAAGATGATCTTAGTAAAAATATCTATCCGATGCAAAGGGATGCAGCCGGCACAGACCCCGTTTATGTAGGACGTATTCACCGTGATCCTGAAAATCCTAAACTGTGGTTGATGTGGGTGGTCGCGGATAATATTCGTAAAGGGGCTGCTTTGAACGGCATTCAAATTGCCGAAAATATTTATCAATAGCTAGGGCCTAGAACAGGGGCTTCCTAGACCTGGCATTGGGTAAGCCTATTTGACTTTTATCTTTGCCCTTGCTCTGATTAAAGAGTGAAACATTTACTTTTTGTTTTAATTTTTGCTTTTAGTATCAATGATGCTGTGGCCGAGCTTAAAATCACCAATATTTCTGGAGCCTCGGCCATAAATGATGATTTTACGGCGATCTACGCAGGCATCGCCGGCACCTGCTCTAGCACTGACGGAGTCAGTACTTGTGATTCTTGCACTGGATCTGGTCGGGTCGTTTGTAATCATAATAGTATTTACCCCAGCCTGCCTTTAGAATTCAGCTTACAAAGTAGCGATGCCTCTGGCTCTGTGGATATTTATATTCAGGTGACCGGTAGCACAACGACAACTGTTGAAAAAGTGTCGACCACTTTAAGTGCCAACTCTAGTTTTACCATTGCAACCACCTGGGGAACTTTATGCAGTAAAATTACTGGATTATCATCCAGCTGTGTTCCCACCAGCTGTTCGTCCAGCACCGGGGCTGATTGTACAGTGGATGCCAATATAACCGTCGGTATAGATGCAAATAATGATGGGGCTATTGATACAGATAATAGCAAATCTTTAAGTGTGGGGCTGCAGTATCTTTATACATCGGCCTCAACAGTCAATTCATTGTCTGGCAAT
>JBMOJS010000105.1:0-9264 GCA_049315665.1 Pseudobdellovibrionaceae bacterium
CAAAGTTGCGTAACCAGATCCTAGTTCAGGGACATTTATCTATGAGTCAATACGATTCTATCATTTTAATCCGTTGAGCCATGGCCTTATCATCTTCATCTAAGGTTGGATTCAACACCGTTTTTGCAACGCTAACAGCTTGAATAATTTGGGCATAGGTCTGTAAGGACATCACACTTGTTTCGATTTGAAAAAGCAGGGCGTTGTAAACTTCTGTGACTGAAGAAGATGGATTATTATCAGAAATATTTTTTAATTCGCCAAGATTTACCATTATCTCCTGCTGTATAGCTAGGTAATCTTTCTGATTGAAAGAAATCGAGTTGTTGCTATTTGAAACTTTTATTGCCGACATCAATTGAATAAGACGATTAGCATTGTCTTTCAGTTCATTTAAATATTTAGCTGAAGCATTCAAATCTTTTGTTGAAAAATAGGCAGGTACTTTAAGGTGGGGGTTACTTTTGGCAATTGTATCATTGCTTATAACCATATTTTGCATTTGAACTAGAATATTATTTAAATGATTTAAAGCGTGAATCATTTCTTTTTCATGAATAGCCAAAATACCATTGGGCCAAGAACCAGTGTTTAAAAATGCCCCTGAATTGTAAAAAAAGGCACCTACCGTATCAAAAGACCAATCATTTTTTTTAGTTAAAGAGGAGTCCTTCTTTTGCAATTTTATAATAAAATCAGCAATAATACTTCTATATCGCTTTTCGTATTCATTAAATTCAGTTGTCAGTTGATTTGAAACATTATTCTTCCACCAGGATTCGAAATCCAAAACACTAGGGTCTAAGTATTTGAATAAATAATCCACAACGCCGTGAATATTATTGTGTTTTTCGGTATAACTAAATAGAACACTACTATCACTTAGTCCTGCCATGCCATTCAGTATTTGTTGTGCATTAGACTGCAAGCGACCGCAAAAAGATTCATTTTTATTCAAAGCTATACTAGGCGGAATAAAGTCAGCCTGACCTAAGCTTGACTTGCGCAGTAAAGAATTTTTTGAAGCTTCAGGGCCGCAGACCATTTGCTGAAGAAAATAATCTTGAGGACGCTCAAGACCCCACTCTAGTACAGTCTTCATTTCATTAAATTGCGCCTGGGTTTTTTGCCCTTTTGAGTAGTACTCAATATATCCTTGACCCCTTGATAATAAAGGCTGTATGGGCCCTAATTTAAGTAACAATGGACTTAATTTTTCACGTGTATCGACCGCGATGACATATTTTTTTTGGTATTCTAATAATTTAGAAAGACCAAATCCACTTTTATTTGAATCTTCACTACGTATCAGCGCAATGATTTCTTTCAACTCATTAAATCGAGGTGCAGTCGTAAATTGTGAGTTATTTTTAAAAAATGCTGATTCTAATTCATCAACAAAATGAAGTACTTCTATTTTTTGCATTTTTTCAATCAGCTGTGGTGAATTTAAAAAAACTGTACCATCTTTGACAAATTCAGAATTGGAATCTAACAAATTTGTTCCAAGTTTTACACCATAGTAGGGATAGGTTTTACCAAGATGTGCATTGGCTGACTGGTAGCCTTCATTTTTTAAGATTTTCAATTGGCCTGCTATAAAATCATAAAATATATAGGCATTTTTATAAACGGCCAATATGCGATTCAAGTAATCTGACCAACCGTAGTAAGATTCATAAGTCTCTGTCATTTGAAATTGTTTCCACATATTTAAGGTGTAATTAAACTCCTTTAGATTTTCTAAGTACTTTTTATTCTTTTCGCTGACTTTCCAGTCATGTTCAGAAGCCTCTTGAAATGACTTGTTCAATACTAATTGCTCTTTTTCTAAAGCCTTAGATGTCACTAGATTGCTCCACAACGCGCCACCAAATTTTTGCGTAACCATATCAATACTAACAAAAGTTGCAAATTTTGCTGTTTTAGAAGCCAGGTTTAAAACTAATTTAACTCCTTTTGCCTGTAGACCCCCTACCGGCGACCATGTTAACAAAAAACCAAAGTTTTTAATCTTCGCAAAACTTCCCACAAGGGTAGAAGTGGCGCGTCGTTCAAGTTCTGCAGCAAGTCTTGCGGATATGTACATAGAAAGTAAAGATGGGGCGTGCTTCCATATTTGCTTAGTTGTTACTAAACTTTCATAAGCTTTAGCGCAGTCTTGATTATCAGAGGTTTTATTGAGCCAGTTTTTTGCGCAAGACCAGACATGGGGGTCTGAAAGACCTTCACTTAATAAACTTTGCGCAAACATACCTGCTGCCATTCCGATATAAGGAATTTGTTTTATAAGCGCTGGATTTTTTGAAATCGCAAAAAGATAATTGGAGGTAAAAGACTGGGTGTACATAAAACTAGATAGTCCAAGAATTCCTATGGCTGAAATCTGTTGATCAACACTTTGTTTTAATGCCAATGGGTTTGTAGTTAAATGAAAAGTGGCCAGTCCACCCATCACCACCAAAAACATTCCTAATTCTGTAGAAAAATTTTTCGCTGTTAAAGTTTTAGTCGCTACAAAATGTGAATGTTTTATGTTTTCTTTTGTATTATTGGTAGTTTCTTGAATTTTTTTTGTGCTACTTTTCACTGCCAATTCGATTTTTTGTAACACCCTTAGTAAATCTTCATAATTTTTAGGATGAATTGTATCTGAATCTAATTTTTCGGAGGAGGCTTGAACCCTCATGTATGGTTTTTTTGATTCTTGATCAAGAATGCTAAAATCTGTTGCTGTGTCATCACTTAATTTTGGATTCATATTAACATCTAAATTTATTTTTTTAGGTTCATTGTCTGCTTCGGCGTAGCTCAAAGGCATAGTGGTGAACAGAAATGTTTGAGTTGAAACATTGATCAAATAAACAAATACAAAAGCTATTTTAAGAAGTATTTTTTTAAGCATTTTTCCCTCAACAGTTTATGCTACTAGCGACACTATGAGACTAATATGCAATCAGCGGGCCTGATTAAATACTCATTTTTAAATCGTCTCAAATAGATACAAGTAATAAATAGCTAGAATGATTTTGTATTTTCAATAATTTAAAATCACCAAAAGACTTAGACAGATAATCCCACTGTCTAAGTTCATCAACAGTGCCATTTGTTGTCACTTAGTCCAGTACAAGTCTAGATTCGTCAGTCTACCTTTGCCAGGCTTACAACAGATATACAATCATGATGAGTGTGTCTCAAAATAAGAAAGGATTCTTATGCATCCAAGTTTTTCAAAAACCTTTCCTATAGTAGTAGGCCTATGCATTCAAATGCTTTGGCTGCCCGTGTATGCACAAACACCAGCTCCTACAGCGGTGGCTGCACCACAAAATTCTAAAGTTGAATTAGACCGTAGTCTAAAGCCTTCGACCACAGATGAAATCAGTACGTTGTTTGAAAATGTGGTCGCCGTGCAAAGAAAAGCAAAAATCAAATCTGGTAAATATATTATAAGTCCATATCTTTCATTTGATTTTTCTGACAGTCCTTACACCATGTATGGTTTGAATTTAAATTTTGGCTATGCCGCCAGCGAGTTTTGGGAATTTTATCTTAACTACGTGCCTGTTTATGTATCTAACGAACGTGGAATTGCAAAAAAGGTCAAGGATCTAGGCTTATTGCAATCGGGTTTGCAGCCAGAAATCAGTATGGAAAAAGCAAAATCATCTTATGGCTTTGAAGTCAACTGGGTACCTATATACGGCAAAGACTCTTGGGGTCCCTATGGAATTATTCGCAGTGATACATTTTTAAATTTTGGTGCTACACAAATGAAGTACGCCAGTGGTGATGGTTTAAAAGTAAAAATTGCACTTGGAAAAACATTTTTTGTCAGAGACGGAATAAATCTTAGATTGCAGGCTGGTGGTGCCAGTGTACAAACCATCACTCAAGGTAAAAAAGAAGCCGTTTTTATTGGTCTGCTAGAAGGTGGACTTGTTTATTATTTTTAATTCAACAATGAGGTGCGCAATATGTGGGTAGTAGAATTTTTAAAAAAGTTTTTAAATGAAGGCGGATTTACTGCTTATCTGATTTTAGCAGCGGGAATCAGTTTACTGATACTAGCTATAGATCGTTTGCGATACTTGTACTTTGGCATTAGTCCGGCTGGGGACAATGCCATAAAAAATATCAGTCAATACGTACTAAAACGAGATTACACCACAGCTTTGCAAATTTGCAATTCTTCCAAAGATGTTCCTGAATTGGAAGTCGTAAAAGCAGGCTTACTTGCTGTGGAAAGCGGTCGAGAAGCCATGAAGTCTTCTTTGGGTGCTGCCATAGTGGATATATCAAAAAAATGTGAAAAAAGAACGCAGCTGATAGCATTGATTGCTAGTGTGGCGACTTTACTTGGATTATTAGGAACCATTTCTGGTCTAATTAAAACTTTCGCGGCCATCGCTTCTGCCGATCCAGCAAAAAAAGCAGAATTGCTAGGGCTAGGAATTTCTGAAGCTATGGTATCGACAGCGGCTGGGCTTGTGGTTGGTATTTTTGCCATGGTTGTTTACACACTATGCACTTCTAAAATAGATGAAGTTGTAGGCCAATCTAAAAAAACAGGTTTTAATTTAATTACTTTGATTGAACAGTCAGAAAGAGATTAAAAATCTATGTTTGACGATTTTGATTCAAGTCAAGAAGCACATATACCAGAACCAGATTTAGTTCCAATTTTGGATGCTTTGACTTGTGTTATATTTTTTCTAATATTATCGACAACATTTATTGAAATGACTAAACTTACATTACCGCCATCGCAAACCACTGTAAATACTGATCCGGTGGCCCCACCGCCAATTGCTGCTAAATTTTTTGCTAAGGTAGAAAATAACTTCTTGAGTTTAAAAATTCAATGGGGTGGTGCAGAGCCTAGTTCGTTAACAAGGTCTATCTTAAGAAAAGATGTATACACTAAAGATTTAGAGGATGCAGCCGCTGCAATTACAAATGATTTTGCTAATAAATTTCCAAATGAAAAGTCTATTCAATTATCACTGTCAGCCGATGCTAATTATCAAGAAATGATCTCTTTAATGGATGGCATAAGAACAAAATTAAATGACATTGTTTTAATTTCATACAAAGAAGTTTTATGAGTATAGATTTTTCATCCAATAAAAAAAGAAAAATTTTAGTTCTTCAATTAGCACCAATGATTGATGTGTTTGTACTTATCATAGTTTTTTTGCTAAAAGCCACTGTGCTGGGCGGTGTATCCATAGTTATACCTTCAGATATGAAATCAGCAAAAAGTTCTAGTAAGGAATCTGTTGAGGCTGCTCCACAAGTAATTATTCATGAAAATAAAGTTGAGTTAGCATTTCTTAATAAGAAAATTGATATTAAAGCATTTGATAGCAGCAACTCAACCATAGACCAACTTAAAAGTGATCTTAAAAGCTATATAGATAAAACGAGCAATCAAGCTAAAAGCAGCGTTGTGAACCTAAATATTGTGGCTGATTCCAGAACACCTTACCGACAAGTATTTGATGTCATAAAAGTATTTCGAGAAGCAGGATTGCAGTCGATGTTATTTATCGCTGAAGGAGAAAAAAAATGAAGACATTTTTTTTTGTACTAGTTAGTCTTTTTATAGGCATAAATTCAACTCAGGCGTCTTTCACATCAGATCTAAAATTACTGTATGCGCAAAATGATGATATTGGTTTAAGAGTTCTTTTGCGCAAAAATTATAAGAAGAAATTAACATTGAGTGAATGGTCTGAAGCTCGCCGAATTTTAAGCTTAAGACCAAATATAGGTTATGATATAGTAACAGCTTGGGATAACCAAATAACTATCAAAGGAAGCAAAGCTGAAACTCTAGGGTTAGATTTAAAAAAGTCTATGGATAAAGCTGATGAATTGATGGTGCAAAATAGGTATTCAGAGGCCTTTCAGATTTATCAAAATGTGGCGAAGCTTATTAAAAAAACCAACCAGGGTAAAATCAGTAAATCATCCAGGCAGTATTATCTGACTGTTTTACATCAAATCGCCCGGTCTTTGTATGCGCAAAAAAGATTTAATGAAGCCTTAGAAGTATACAGTTGGATCCCACCCGTTTATCTGCAAACCCGGCAAATCATGTTCGAAAAAATGTGGACAGCTTTTAGATCTAATAAATTTGATATGGCCCTTGGCGCAATTGCCTCGCAACAATCCGAATACTTTTCTAGATATTTAGACCCAGAAAGTTATTTGATAAAAATATACATAGTTAAAAAATTATGTAGAACGAGTGAGCTAAAAGCGACAGTGCAATCCATCAAAGATTACATCAAAGATATTCGATCTGGAGCCTTTACTCATTTAGATTGGGCTAAAGGCGACTTATCAAGAATGACTTTAGCCCGTTTAATTTTAGAAGATAATAAAACAAAAAAAGCAACTTCTTCTATTATTAGTAGCGCAGAAAAGGAATCAGAAAAAAAGAAAATTGACAGCTATTTGCAAAAAAAATTCGAAGAAGAGCGTCCGCGCTTAATGGCACAGCTTGAAAAAGTGATTGGCTATGCTGCGATGGCAATAAATGAAGATCAAAAATTATTTACAAAAGTCAGCACATTGCCTGAATCATCAATTTTAGAATCACAAGGCTACGAATTATGGCCAGCAAAAGGTGGCGAAGAATGGACCGATGAAATTGGTAGCCATGTATTTATTGGGGACAGTCAATGTCAAAAAAGATAAGCCTGATATTGGCTATTACACTTCTGTTTTCGAACCTAGAAGCAAAAAACTTCAATAGCTCTGGTTTGTCAAAAGTAGAAGTAAAGCCTGAACTGAATAAAAATGAACTTAGCCAAACGGGCAAACAGAAACCAGCTGCTAGAAAGTTTAAAGCAGATTCTGCTGAAGGATTAGATTTACAAAAGATTGGCGAACAAATCAATGCATTGAATTTAATTACAAAAACCGAAACAAACAGAGAGAAGAAGATAGATCTCTATTTAAGAAAAAGCCAATTGCTGATCGGTGAAGCCAAGCTATTGTCTTTAGCTCGAGATGCTAAAAGTGATTTTTCAGAAAAAGAAAAATCAAATTACAAAGAAGCTCAAAGAATACTTTCTGGCCTTCAAGCAGCTAGCAAATCTAATTCTAAAAGACTTGCAATGATCTATTATTTGCAAGGACAAATTAATTACGAATATAATCAGATACAAGAATTTAAAACTAATTTTAAAAACTCAATAGCTCTTGATTCAAAAAGCACGTATGCACCCACAATCAGTCTGATTTTGGCTGAACAAGAATATGATGAAGAAAAGTATCAGGATGCTATTAAAACCTACCAACAGCTATACGCTCAAATGTCTGACTACCAAAAAGCTGTTGCGGATTATAAAACAGCTTGGTCTTACTTAGCTTTAGAAAATAAAACCGACGCAAAGAGGTACTTTTTAAGAATTGTAAAAGCTAAAAAAGAACCTGCATTTGTAGAAGACAGCCTAAAAGATCTTGCATTTGTCAGTGCACAGTCCTTAGACGAAAATCAATTCATGACTTATGGTATAGAAACATTTCCAGACCCTAAAGAAAGAGCAAAATTTTATTATTTAGGCCTATTAGTTTATTATCAAATTGATAAGAAAAAAAATCGAAAATTTTTGTTTGATGAGCTTCTATCTATTCAAAAAGACCCCTATGAAAGAGCAAAGATTTTTGCGTTGAATATCAGTTATCAAAGAAAAGAGTATCCATCCTTGGAAGCGTATAAAGCCATAAATGAATTTGAATCTCATTTTTCTAAAATGGATCCCAAGGCTTCTGAACAGTTTTTATTTAAAGATGCTTCCATTTTAGAAGAGGATTCGGAATCCATCATTCGTTTTTTTACTGATGGGTACGCTGGTCGTATCAATGCTCCCCAGCAGCTAAAAAAAGAGTTTTTAGGTCAAGCGTTAAAACGGCTTATCTTTATCCACTTAAAAATTTTTCAAAAATCGACTAAAAAAATAATACTTTATAGCTTATGGATTGACACCTGTGCGGACAGTAAAGATCAAACTTGCTTATTCAGCTTAACCAGAAGTCTTAGAGAATTAAAAAATAAAGAACCTGATTTTCTAGCATTGTACAGTCAAAGCTATTTGGAGTTGATTAATCTTATAGATGAAAAATATGAAAAAGAACCTCAGACCTTTGAAGTAACCTTGGTCTCGTTATTAGAGAATTTTTTGAAAGAATTCCCAAAAAACGACCAAAATAAAAAGCTAGGATTAAAATTATCCTCTATCTATTTAAAAAAGGAAAAATTTAAAGAAGCCTTGCCGATTTTGCAGGGTCTTTATGCCACTGAAGCAAATGTAGAAAATTTTTATAAACTAAGTTTTGCCAAATTTAAGCTAGAACAATATCAACAGATATTGGCAGATGAGGATTTTGCAAAATTTCAAGATGCAAGATTGACAGACTTAAAGCGAGAAATCAGTTTAAAATTAGCCCAGAAAGGCATTGAAAAAGGCAATTTTACGGAATATGAAAACAATCTTAAAATATTTTTTGCTTCTAATCCTGAAAAAGACAAAGCAATACTTGCCTATAAAGACTATTTTTTACGACTTTTAAAAGATGAAAAACTGGATGAGTTTATTCATGAATGGTCTAGGCTTTCTGAGGCTGATCAAGCAAGAAAAGAATTCAATGAAGTCAAAAGCCAAGCCTTAAATATGCAAATTACAAAAGGTGATTTCAAGGCTGAAAAAAGTCTATTTATTATAAAAGATGAAGAAACAATTATTTACCAAAGCTTGTTGGTACAAAGAGCTTTGCGCTATCCAATGTCCTTGCAAGAAATGCAGCAAGTCCGTGGTTGGCCCAAGGAAAAAAGAAATTATATATTAAATATTTTATCAATAAATCAACCAAAAATGGTGATTGATTTATTGAGTGCGCAAAGTAAGTTGGATGAAGATGAAAAAAAGATTTTATTTTCATCTATTTTAATTTTACGTGGAAATAGTGATTTTAAATTTACAACCAATGAAATAAAACTTATACAAAATATGGCCCCAGAAAAAATGTGGCCTTTGCAGCCATCTAAGTTAGAAAAAGAAATTGATATTTTACAGTTTCCTAATTCAAAAATGAACCTGACTAGATACAGTAAAGTCATTGAAAACTTGGTTGCTGAAATTAAAAAAATTCGCAAAAAAGCCATTGTCGAAATCCCGCAATTAAAAATGGATGATAAAGTGAATTTATTAAAAACAGTCTAGAACTTCGTAAGGAATTTCAATCGATTCC
>JBMOJS010000005.1:0-35792 GCA_049315665.1 Pseudobdellovibrionaceae bacterium
GGATTTAGCTAAAGAGGGCAAACCTGTTAATCCTGTTGGTGGCGTTCAGTGGGACTGTGGCGCTGATTTGAGTGCTGATTTTCTTTTTGCTGATTAAGATCTAAATTTGATGCAATGACACGCCTTTAATACGAATTCCAATATCATCCCATCGAAAACCATATTTTTGTTCGAAACGCTCGATCTCTGCAAAGTAAGCTTGTTTATGCAATGATTTAAGAACCGCAGTCTGTTTAGTAAACTTCGCAAAAGAAATGGCGTGAGGAAGACAAAATGCCCATTTGCTTTCTTCGGCCACCAAATCAACGATCTGTTTTGGCGCAATTTTTTTAAACTCAATCCAATCTGGATTTTCATCCCGAACAGTCAGTTCAGTCAGGTTCATACAGACTCGCCGAAGGACATTGCTTCGCGCTAACTCCCAACCTGTATATTCAGATATAATTTTAATCAGGTCTTCTTGATAAATGATGACTCCAAAATTTGGCTTAAGCCAGCTTTCAATTTTTTCTGAAAGGAATCCGTAAGAAAATGCTTTGGACTTTGCTTTTCGATAAAGTTCAATACGATCTATGGTTTCTTGGCAATAAGGGCGCCAAAGAGCTGTGATGTTGATTATATCCCTGAAGTTGAAAAACCTTTGCCCTTTAAAGTGCTCCATCATTTTATTTAACCCTAAAAATTCAGGTCTAAACTTTGCGTAATTCATGGCCAAGGCATCTTCTGAAAAATCAAATTGAAATATTTTTTCAAGATCCAGCTGCTTAAATGGATTTAGTACTATATCAGAATCGTCATCAATAGCATCATAGTCGATAATTTTTCCAATGGCTGTGTGGGTGCCCTGAACAATATCTATCAAGGGCATTTTGAAAGCTTGAATTTCACCGTAAGCCAGTGTTCTATTCACTTCACGACAAAAATCGACAAATTCTTGACCTCGCTCATATTCAACATCGATGTGAAAGAAGGGCGCTTGGTTTGATAAGCGTTCAGGAATCATTTCGTGCTTTAAAGGATCGACGCCTGAAAGTCCAAGACCAAAAAGCGATATACTTGCAGGGGCACTTCCGCGAACAGTTCCCAAGATTAGTTTTTTATTTTTTGCAAACTCGACACACTTTTTTACCGCATCAATAAAATCGCATATCTGTGGATGACTGCTCATCCAACTGTCACGCTTTAAATAAGCGAGGGTTGAATCATCCACCTTGCTGTAATGACTTTGTAGCCCCTTGATCACTTCTTCCCTGATGTTGTCCATAAAATGATTCCTTTCCGTTTCGGTGAGGCTTTCACCAGTTTTAATTTTATTTGCAACGGAAAGAAGATTCTTGATTCTTTTTGTACGGACTTCGAGGGTGGCTGTTTCACGACTTATTTCTAAAAGTTTTTCTTGAAAATGTGCACTGAGTTCGCAGTCAGAAAAGTTGATGATCAGTCTTATGTCATCAAGGCAAAATCCCAAGCTTTGCAGGTCCCGAATGCGATTCACAGTTTCAAGCCACTTTTGATCATAGTATCGATAGTTGTTTTCACCACGAACAGACTTTGGCAAAAGACCAATCGACTCGTAGTACCTGATGGTGCGAGCCGAGACCTTGGCTGATTTTGCAAAAGTTCCGATTGAAAGCATCTTTGAATTCCTTCCCATAAAGTTCATCATGGAGTTTGACGTAACGACAAGGTCAATACAGCTGCGCATCAATACGAAAATTAGGGCCCAAAGCAAGTTAGGTGCTGTACAAGCCACCTCTATAAATCTTGAGCTTGCGAAAGCCAGTCTTGTTTTACAAGCCATTTTTGAAAAATCCCATTGGCTTTTGGCACTTAAAAATGTAACTTATAAAAAAATTAATTTGGGAGTCCCATGAAAAATATCTTTTATCGTATTTCATTGTTTGTATTTGCTTTAACATTTGCTGCTTGCTCAAGCAGCACCCTGATTCGATCATCAGACTCGGATGCAAAAATCTATGTGGATGGCGAGTACAAAGGCAAAGGTCAATACCTGCATACAGATAGCAAGATCATAGGGTCAACGACCTCTGTACGCTTAGAAAAATCGGGTTGCGAACCAAGAAATTTCAATTTTAGCCGAAACGAAGAATTTGATGCTGGCGCATGTGCTGGTGGAGTCTTTGTTTTGGTTCCATTCCTTTGGATTCAAAAATACAAAGCTGAACGCACTTATGAATTTGAATGTGAAAAAAAAGGTAATTAGACTTTTTTGATTCTTAAAAAACTTATCCCCCCAGCGCTGACTCTTTTTTTTCTGCTGGGGTGCCAGACGGCTTTCTTTCCTGGTCAAATTAGAAGTAGCATTGATCAAAATTTCCAAAAAAGGCGATTGCAAAATGCCATTGCTCCAGGGCAGGCTGTGCAAATTTACCGGTCCGCGTTTGCCCCTACGTTGTATTCACGTTGTAAATGGTTTCCATCTGATTCTAACTATGCCACTGTAGCCCAAAATAAATGTGGAGCAACACAAGGGGCCTTGATGGCTTTTTCTCGATTTCTGAGTGAAGAAGATGCTCCACGCATGGGTTACAATGCAATAAACAATAAAGGTCACATTGAGTATGTTGATTTTCCGACTCGTTGCTGGTTTTAGTTTATTTACGCTTCTAACCCAAGTAGCTATTGCCAGCTCCAACTTTTGCTTGCCCAATCCAGATAGTGAGTTTTTAAAAGCACAGACTTTAAAGGCTCAAGGTCAGTACTTACTGGCCTCGTATCAATATTCTATGCTTGAGACTTTTTCTTGCAAAAACTCTGACAAATCGAGGGCTCTCATTAGCTATGCTCAAAGTCTTTATTTGTTGAATGAAAACCTAACAGCAAGGACCTCTCTTGATAGGTTGAAGAGTTTCGAAATCGCACCGAGTGAGTTGAAAAAAGTACGTTTTTTAAAAGCATGGTATGAGCCTTCATTTCGAAATAATCTAACTGCGCAAGAAAAATTATCTTTTGAAAATTTTGACAAGGCAAAAATTGATTTCGAGAACAATAACCAGCTTAAAAAACCATGGCTCGCTGGATCGATGAGCGCAATTCTTCCTGGATTGGGTCAAGTCTACAATGGGAACTACCAATCAGCGGCAATAAGTTTTGTCTTAAATTCCTTGTTCTTGGCCACCGCCCTAGAACTCAGTAATAAAGGCCTAAATACTTCCGCTGTGGCAGCAGGTTTGATTTTTTCATTCACATATACTGGCAATATTCTTAGTAGTATTGAATCGTCAAAGCAGATCAATTTGCAACACCAGAAAGAAGGTCTGGATCAGTTGAGAAAAGAAAAAATTCCCGATTTAGAGCTCTAGAGTGGTTTTCAAGAATGCTTGCGGATGGCGCCAGTCGGTACAGCAGCAGCGCTAGCTGCCTACAAAAAATCAGCCTAAAAGAATTCCAAGGCCGAATAAAATAAACAATCCACTGGCTATTTTGTGCACCAGTTTCATTGGGACTCGATCAGTAAACTGATGGCCAAAAAAAACGGCAAGTCCGTCGGCTCCAAGCATGCCTAGTGTTGTACCCAAAGTCACCATCACTGGTGCAACATACTTCGCGCCAAGTGCCACTGTCGCCAATTGGGTTTTGTCGCCCATCTCTGCAAAAAAGAAAGCCACCGTAGTTGTTAAAAACGCCCCCCACTGCTGTTTTTGTTCAAAGCCTTCATCCTTATCGGGAACAAGCATCCACAAGCCAAAACCAATAAATGTTGCCGCTAGAACCCATTTAAGAATATCTGCGGAAATATAATGAGTGACAAAGGATCCAACATAACTGGCCAGGGCGTGGTTAAGAAGGGTTGCTAACAATATTCCAAACATTATCGGCACTGGCTTTTTGAATCTTGCAGCTAAAACCAATGCAAGCAATTGGGTTTTGTCACCCATCTCGCTGACAAATACCAAAAGAAATGAATTGATTATTGCTTCCAT
Organism: Pseudobdellovibrionaceae bacterium; assembly: GCA_049315665.1. Lineage (GTDB taxonomy): Bacteria > Bdellovibrionota > Bdellovibrionia > Bdellovibrionales > Bdellovibrionaceae > JBMOJS01. The sequence goes on from JBMOJS010000005.1 coordinate 3,945, forward strand.
TGAATTCCTCTAAAAACCATACGACATTGAGCTTATTGATAACACCAATGTCTGAACAATGAAATTATTTTTGCAATGAGAGTGATCTTTTATATAAATCCATGAATACTAGAGGTGTGTTTAGCAGCCATTGCTTTTGATACATTGGAAGAATATTTAAAATTGGAAATTCAATAATTATGTCTAAAGAATTGAAAAAGGTAGAAGTGAAATCTCGCACCGAGCTTAGAAGATGGTTTAAGAAAAACCATAAACAATCAGAAAGTATTTGGTTAGTGACTTATAAAAAGTCAGTGCCTAAGTATTACATAGAATACTCTTCTATTGTTGATGAGGCACTTTGCCTAAAGCTCTAGATGCAGATCGTAAAATGCTTAGACTTTCACCACGCAAGCCCCGGAGTGCTTGGTCAAAAATCAATCGTGATAAAATAGAAAAATTAATTGAAAATAAGCAAATGACCAAAGCAGGCTTTGATGTCATCAAGCAAGCTAAAGAAAATGGTTCCTGGGATATACTAAAGTCAACTGATGGAAACAAAATTCCTGTGGATCTTTTAAAGGATTTTAAAAGATTTCCTTTGTCTTTAGAAAACTTTAAAAAATTCCCACCTTCTTCGCAAAGAGCCATCCTTGAATGGATTGCTCAGGCCAAAACGAAAGAAACAAGAAGCAAGCGAACTTTTGAGACTGCTAAGTTGGCCGAAAAAAATATTCGCGCCAACCACTACAGACAATCACAATGAGGAAGTAGCCATAAAACTTACACAAAGTCTTTGTGTAAGAATAGTTGATATAATATCTAGTTGATGACTTTTATAAGTCAATAATCAATTACTTTCTGATTGTTGATGACTTTTCTTAAACCACCTTCTAAGATCAATAGGCGATTTTAATTCTTCCTTTTTCAATTCTTCAGATAAAGATATTTACAATAAAAACGATTCAACAATATTTTTTTATGTGTATAATCCTGGAATGAAGAAAAAATACTTGGCTTTGTTTGCAATCATTGGGTTTTGCTTTTCTTTTTCTCAAGCGGCTGATGTTCAAACAGAGACGGCCAGTCCCTCTCGCCGTCTGATCCAAGCCGCTCGATCTGTGATCTATCAAGGCAGTAGTGACACCTCCTGCAGTTTGTATGTGTACAGGATTATGAATCAAGCCGGCTATAAAATCGGAAGTTTTACCGCCAACGAATTTGGCTGGCATATGCGCAATAATTTTCCCTATTTTAAGGAAAAAGCTTTTTATGCAGGCAGTGAAGCTGCTGGGCGTGGGGCGCTTCGATATTTTTTAAACAGCGCTCCTAACTCGACCGCATTTTTGGCCCAGTGGATCAGATCCGGAAGATATGGTCATGTGGCTTTGGTGGTTAAAGAAGATACAGATGTTTTTCGCATTTATCAGGCTCAGTTGGGTCGAGCTCCAGCCCATTCAAAAATAACTTCCATTGAAAATCTATTGTATGCTCCAAACGGATATGGTGATCGAAGCCGTTTGCATCTGTTTTATCAGTATTAGAAAAAGGGTAACGCGGCCTTCGTCGTTTTATTCATTGAAGCTACGCCTGTTTTTGTGTCAACCAAATGAGGACAGGCTCTAGAAAAAAGATTGAAAAAAACCCAGCTGAGCCGAAACACATCATCACCGAACCGGCGTCAGATACAGGATTGTTTGATGGTCTTGGGTTTCAGATGGAAGTGGTGTTGCGGCAAAGATTTGTTTATTTCTAATACAGATTCTGAATCTAAATTCAGCGCTGAATTCAGAAGACAGTTAACAGTATTCTGAATTCCGAATTGAGTGAATGGTGGCCCCGGGGAGAATCGAACTCCCACGTCCTTACGGACACTGGATTTTGAGTCCAGCGCGTCTACCAATTCCACCACAGGGCCACATGATCGACAGAAAAAAGACTTTAAGAAATCTTCGCCATAAACTCAAGATATTTTTAAAAAAAATTCACTGCTGTACACAAAGCTTGTCACTTTTTTAAGCAAAAACACAACCAGGTGTTTTTTAGGTAAGCAGGCTTTCCTTAGTAAAACCAACTACATAATCAAAAGCGACAAAAAATGGCGCTACTGGCACTGCGATTGCTTAACAAACTTCATGAAAGAAACCATAACTAAGGGGAATTTATGAAAAACAAACTATTTTTACGGGTCGCCGTGGGGGTGTTACCGCAAATAGTGTCTATGTCTGTCTACGCCCAGACATTAGATAATGAGGTCGATGGTGAATTGGATCAGGTTTATAATAGACCGGCTTCAGTGGCCACTCAGCCCAGTTCATCTGCTGCATCTGTAGGGGGTATTCGCTCCTCAGGAACAGTCAGTGGTCAGCCGATTTATATTTTAAATCAGGCGACTCCAACTTCATCAGCGTCTGCCAACACTCAGACGCAGCAGGCTCAGGTGCAAAAGCAGCCGATAACAATGATTGAAGCGTCTCCGCTGACAGAGTCCAACGCAGAAAAATTGCGCAAAGCCCGTCAAGAGGCCGAGCTGCAAACAGAACAAAAAATCGTTGAAAAATTAGAATACTCACGCATGACTGATGAACAGCGCCGTGCCAATGTGTTGTTTGGTGATAAGTTCAATCAATTGAATCAAAGCAATCAGATTCAAGCTGAAAATGTCACTGTACAAGCGCAACAGCCGGTGATTCAGGCCCCAGTGCAAGTGGTTCCACAGTCTGTGGTTGTGGCCCCAGCTGTGCAACAAGTAGAAGACTCTATTCCTGAAGAAAACACTCGTGATGTGGTTCGGGAAGAAATTCGTTCGGCTTTGGATGCTGAAAAAGCGGTGAAAGAAACTCCAACAGCCACGCGCTATTTTTCAGGTTTGGTTGGTATCGGGGATTATCCCGAAGTCAGCAATGTGAAAGGCAACTATGCCATGGGTGCTGCTTTTGGTAATAAATATGATGACAGCTTGATTGTTGAAGGGGCTTTTATTTTTTCAAATTATTCAGTGACTCAGACTGATTATTTTAGAAATTATATTCCTGAAACAGTGAATGTGGATCAGTACTCTGGCGCCTTGGCTTTAAAATATCAATTCTTATCAGGATTGGTGCGTCCAGTGTTGGGTGGTTTGGCTCAGTATTCTTATCGTAAATTCAACTGGGAAAACTACTACGGCTATAATTCCACTTATGGTGGTGACACCGCCACTTCCCACGCCATTGATTTAGGTATCGTGACTGGAATAGACTTGGAGTTCAATCCTAAGTTCAGTTTGGGTTTGGATTATCGTTACATGTTCAATATGTCTAGCCGTGTAGATACCAATCGCAATGGCTATTTTTTAACGGATAGCCAATACACGGGCACTCCGATAGAAAAACTGCAATATTATATCATTTCATTGGCTGCAAAAGTCAGCTTCTAATTTAAAATCAATAAATGCCTCGGGGGAGACATGGTTTCAGGGGTTGGTCCAAACAGGCCAACCCCTTTTTGACTTTGCTGCGAATCCTATCTAACATGAATGCATGTTCAAATTCCTAATCTTGATTTTATTTCATCTTTATTTGCCCTTAGCCATGGCCAAAACCCCAGTGACCCAGGAACATACAACTGTGGCTGAACCCAAAACCGACCCAGTGGTGGCGGAGTCTTTGGCTTCAGCGGGCGGAAATATTATCACACGCCGTGAGGCAGAGATCAGCTACTGGGTCGAAAAGATTTTATTTTCTGCAGATAAAAAAATGGACATCGGGGCTTTGACCTCGGATCTGTTGTTGGAACAAGTGGTGTTTTTTGAGGCTGAAAATTTCAATGTCGGGCAGGTGTCTGCCGAAGAACTTAAAAAAAACCAAGACAAAGTCGAACAGCAATTTCAATTGCTACCAGCCGCAAAAGTTTTACAGCCCACCAAAGATGAACTAAAAAAGATTGTGCGCAGAAAAGTACTGGCTAAAAATTTTTTAGAGTTAAAAACAAAGTCTTTAAGCACCATTGTATCTGATGACGAAGCCCGCACTTATTTTGATAAGAACCGGGCTAAATTTGGTGAAATTCCATTTGAAAACTTAAAAGAAAATATCAAAACATTTTTGTCTAAAAAACAACTTGAAGATCGATTGACCCATTGGTTTGAAGTTATAAAACGCAAATACAAAGCTCGATTTTTACAGTCGTGACCCATTTGGATTCCTATCATTTTTTTCATTTAGATCGATCTTTGCACGAAGATCTTTTTTTAGATCTGGTTGGATCTTTGCCCTCAGGCTCGCATTTCAATTGGTCGATGACAGGATGGCGGCAGGCTTGGGCTAATCCAAATGACTTGTTTTTTGTGGCCCAGGGGACTTCGACATCGCCGCTTTTGAGCGGGGTCTTGGGGACGGTGATTTTATATCGGAAAGTTTTAGACAGTTTAGAAATTTTAGCTTTGGCTACTCATCCTGGGTTTCGCCGGCAAGGACTTATGCAAAAAACCTTGCAGCAGTTTTTTGCTGCAAACCATCAATGCACTCAGTCCTGGTTAGAGGTTCATGCGGACAACACGCCAGCTTTGGCTTTTTACCGGCAGCAGGGTTGGCAGCAACAGGGAGTGCGTCCCCACTATTACCAAGATGGGGCTTCGGCCATAGTGTTTACCAAAGATCTACAAAACCGCTAAAAAAGGGACTATTTTTAATAATTCTTGCCAATAAGGGACTGATTTGTTAGACGATGGGTGGGTCTTAAAAGGACCCTTTTTTATTTTTTATGACACGACGTTTAATTTAGGGCTCGAAAAAAAGCAAGGTAAAAGCAAAAACACATGAGTGAAGAAAAAGCAAAATGGATCCTTCAAGTTGAAGATCTGACTCAAAAAGCGGCTGCATCTGAAGGCTGTATTATGTATGATCTAGAGTTTGTTGGAATCGGTGCTGGCCGTACCTTGCGAGTTTATATTGATAAAGCCGATGGAATCGTTAGTATTGATGATTGCTCCAATGTTTCAAAAAATTTAAATCAGCAGTTGGATGAAAATGATGTGGTTCCTGGTGGGCCTTATCATCTTGAGGTATCCACTCCGGGTTTAGATAGACACCTAAAGCTTCCTTGGCACTTTGCCAAGGTGGTAGGGAAAAAAATATGGTTAAAAACAGCCCAACCTTTAGAGGTGTATGGCAACCAAGATAAAAAATGGAAAAACGCCAAAACCGTAGAGCAAGTGTTAACAGCAGTGGATGATTTAGGGTTGAGGTTTTTAGTGGATGAAGTGCAAATCAATGTACCATTTCAAGCGATCGAAAAAGCAAAGTTGGTTTTTGAAATGGTGAAGGGACAAAAAAAATAAAGAGGGAATTATGGCTGATAATATTTTTTCAGAATTAGCACGAGTGATTGAACAAGTAGGTAAAGATAAAGGCATTGACCGTCAGTTGGTGGTTGAGGCTGTGACTCAGGGCATGTTGGTGGCGGCTCGTAAAAAATATGGCACTTATCGTGAAATTGAAGCTTCTTACAACGAAGAAACCGGCGAAGTGGAATTGCATGAATTTAAAGAGGTTGTGCCTCGTGAAAAATTCATTGATGAAGAAGTGGAAATTCCTTTTGATGAAGCTGTTAAATTAGATCCTAATGTTCAATTGGATGATTCCATTGGTATTAAAATGGACACCACTGATTTGGGGCGTATTGCGGCTCAAATGGCTAAACAGATCATCACTCAAAAAGTCCGTGATGCAGAACGGGATATTATTTTTAATGAATTTGAGCAGCGCAAAGGCGAAATCGCTTCGGGGATTGCTCGTCGGGTAGAAAAAGGCGCTATCGTTGTGGATTTAGGTCGCACAGAAGCCTACATCCCACCACGAGAGCAAATTCCTGGCGAAGTGTATAAACCCGGGGATCGCTTACAGGGTTATTTGTCTGAGGTTCGCCAGACGACACGTGGGCCGCAGATTATTATGTCTAGGGCCGATGAACGTTATTTGATGAAGTTATTTGAAATGGAAGTGCCAGAAATTTACGATGGCATTGTGGAAATCATGGCCGCGGCCCGTGAGCCTGGACAGCGTGCAAAAATTGCCGTGCGTAGCAATGACAGTGCTGTGGATCCTGTAGGGGCTTGTGTGGGCATGAAGGGGTCTCGTGTGCAAAACATTGTGCAGGAACTTCGTGGTGAAAAAATTGATATTGTTCCTTGGAACGAAGATATCACCCGTTTTGCTTGCAATGCATTGGCTCCCGCTGAAATTTCTAGAGTCTTTTTGGATGACACCAATCGTGAAATGGAAATTGTTGTTCCCGATTCGCAATTGAGTTTGGCTATCGGTAAACGGGGACAAAATGTGCGTTTAGCGGCGAAGGTCACTGGCTGGAAGTTAGATATTATTTCTGAATCCGCGGCCACTTCAAGAACTGCTGAATCTATTTTTAATTTATTGTTATTGCCAGGCATGACAGAAACTATGGCTCAAAATATTTTTCAATCTGGATTTGGGTCTTTTCAATCTTTAGCAGAAGCTAAAGTGGAAGAAGTGATCACTATCCCTGGTTATGATGATCCAGACAAAGCTGAAAAGCTGATTCAAGAGGCTAAGGCTTTGATCGAGAAATATCAAAAAGAAGGTGTGTCTGTGCCAGTGGCTCCGGTTGCGGCTAAAGACAATAAGGCCTTGGGCAGTGCCAAAGAACAAGCGGATCAGCGCTTGAAAGAAGAGCTACAAAAGCTTGATGCTCAACAAGATTCTAATTGAGTTACGAAAGAAATGAAGGAGATGGAGTGAGTAATCCAAAAGTTTTCGAGTTCGCAAAAGAAATTGGTATGACGCCGCTAGCTTTGATGGATAAAATCAAAGAGTGGCAATTGCCTGTTCGAAGCCATATGGTGGAACTTGAGCCCGAGGTTTTAGAGCAAATAAAAATTCGTTTGAACGGTGGTGGCGACAGAGCCGACGAGCCTTCAAAAACCAAAAAGGCTGTGCCTCGAAAAACTGTTAAAAAATCCACTGCAACAGCGCCAGATAATTCTTCTGTCATGACCATGGCCAAAGCGGCAGCGGCTAAATCCGCCTTGGTTAAAAAAACAGCAGCGGCCACGGTCGAAGTGGTGGCACCTGTGGCGACCACGACAGCTCCGAGTGCTGGAGCAAAAGCTTCCGTGATTCGCAGAAAAACCAAAGAAGCTGAAGAAGTTGAGGCCTTGCAGGTCAAAGCTATAGATGAAAACTCAAGCCCTCAAGAATCTTCTTCGGAAGAAACTTTATTAGAAAAAAAACCAGTTATTAAAGAAGCTTCGTTGGAAGTTCTTAAAGAATTAAAACCTGCGCCAGCGGCTGTTGCGACATCCTCTCAAGCAGCAGTTCGAGTTATCAGTTCTGCAGCAACGCCTTCTGTAGACAGTACAACTAAAAGCAGTGCTACTGCCGAAGTTTCGGCATCATCTGTGGTAGCTTCGGTTGGTACGGCCACGTCGGCAGCACCAGCAGTTGCAAATCCAGCAGCTTCTGCGGCAGTGGTGACGCCGGCAGGTGCTACGCCCGGGGTAAGTCCGGTTGCTACTGCTCCTTCGGCATTAGTGGCTAGAAAAAAAGAAGTTGTGGTTGGTACAAGCGGAATTGCTAGTAGCGCCACTCCTATGAGCTCTGGTCCTAAACGAAATATTATTGGACGTATGGATTTGTCTCGTGTGACTCCTCCTCCAGGGCGACCTCAGCCGTCTGGGGATCGTGGTATGTCTGGCCCTGGTGGAAGACCTGGTTTTGGTGGACCGCCACGTCCTGGCGGGGCTCCGATGGGTGCTCGCAATATTAGAACAGGTTTTGTTGCTGCGGCTGCGCCGCCGGCTTTGGATGCGTTTCCGGATGATTCGTTTGACCGTCGAGATAAAGATTTAGATAAGAAGAATAAAAAGCTTTCTGCGGGGACTGTGGCTCCTGCAACTCGTGAAAAAGAAGAAGTGGTCGAAGCCTTCAATGCTGTGGAGTTTCGTAAGCGTGAGTTGGTTTTTCAGCCGAAAAAGAAAAAGGGCTTTTTAGAAAGAGCCGCTTTGAAAACGGCAATCACTACGCCAAAAGCTTCGAAGCGAGTGGTTAAAGTCAATGGCACTATGAAATTGTCTGATTTAGCTTCAGAAATGGGATTGAAGGTTCCACAATTGACCAAAGTTTTGATGGCCAATGGTGTAACAGCGGCTATGAATTCAGATTTGGATTTTGATACCATTGCCTTGATTGCGCCGGAATTCAATTGGGAAGCACAAAATACATTCCAAACTGCAGATCAGCTGGCCGAAGAAACAGCCTTTGGTGATTTAACTGCAGAAAGTATTATTCGTCCACCGGTTGTGACTGTCATGGGACATGTGGATCATGGTAAGACCTCTTTACTGGATGCCATTCGTAATGCACGAGTAGCTTCTGGCGAAGCTGGTGGAATCACTCAACACATTGGTGCTTACAGTGTGCAATTGGAAGATGGGCACCTAGTGACCTTCTTGGATACCCCCGGCCACGAAGCTTTTACAGCGATGCGTGCCCGTGGAGCCAATGCCACTGATATTGCGGTGATTGTTGTTGCTGCCGATGATGGAATGATGCCGCAAACCCAGGAAGCTATTAATCACGCTAAAGCGGCGGGTGTACCCATTATCGTGGCTGTGAATAAGATTGATAAGCCAGGGGCCAATGTTGATAAAATCAAACAGCAATTGACTGAACTTGAAATAGTCCCTGAAGAATGGGGCGGCACAACCATTTTCTGTGAAGTTTCAGCATTAAAAAAACTTGGAATTAAAGAACTGCTTGAACAAATTCATGTGGTGGCTGAAATGCAGGAATTAAAAGCCAATCCAAAGCGCTCGGGAACGGGTATTGTCATTGAAGCTAAAGTCGAAAAAGGCAAAGGCTCTGTGGCGACCTTGTTGGTGCGTGATGGCACTATTTCTGTTGGACAACATATCGTTGCAGGTACGGTGCAGGGACGAATTCGTTCCTTAACTAACGACCGTGGTGAACGTGTGCAGTCGGTAGGACCGGGTTTACCTGTAGAGGTTCTGGGCTTGGATTCAACTCCTGCTGCCGGTGATAAATTTGATATAGTGATTGATGAGGACACGGCAGGCCGTGTGTCTCAATTGCGAAAAACTCATGCCGACAAAGCGGCTCATGTTCCTACATCTAAAATGTCTTTGGAAGATATTTTTGCCAAGGTAAAGTCTGGCGATGTGAAAGAACTTTCTTTAGTTTTGAAAGCTGATGTTCATGGATCTCTAGAAGCCTTGCAGGGAATGCTGGCTAAAATTTCTACTGCTGAAGTTAAAGCAAAAGTGATTCATGCCGTTGTTGGTGGCATTAATGAGTCCGACGTGCTTTTGGCCCATACCGCTAAAGGGATTGTTTTGGGCTTCAATGTTAGACCCGATGCCGGTGCCCAGGCTAAAGCTAAACAACTAGGTGTAGATGTTAGAACCTATTCTATAGTTTATGAATTGATTGATGAAATGAAAAAAGCCATGGGTGGTCTATTGACTCCGGATGTGGTTGAGAAAATTTTAGGTCGTGCGGAGGTTAGAAATACTTTCACCGTACCTAAAGCAGGAACAATCGCTGGTTGTTTTGTGGTGGATTGTAAAATTCAACGTTCAAATATGTTGCGCTTGATTCGTGATGGAAAAATTGTTTATGAAGGAAAGATTTCTTCATTGAAGCGATTTAAAGACGATGCCAAAGAAGTGGCTTCAGGATTTGAGTGTGGTTTGGCTATTGAAAACTTCAATGACATTAAAAATGGCGATATTTTAGAAGCCTTTGTTAAAGAAGAAGTGGCCAGAGAGCTGGGCTCACCATTGGCACAAGCATAAGAGTAGAAAATAAAAATCCATGAATAAAAAAGATGCAAAAAATAATGACGGGCGACGTGTCGCTCGTGTTGAAAAAGAAGTGCATAGCGCCATTGCAGAGTTTTTGATCCGTGGCTTGAAAACACCTTTGGCAGGTATAGTGACAGTTTCTCGTGTGCGCATGCCTGCAGATTTTCGTGGCGCGAAAGTGTTTGTTAGTGTTTTGGGTTCAGATCAAGATCGTAAAAAAAGCATTGAAACTTTACAGGCCAGGGCTTTTGAAGTGCAAAAATACATTGGGCGAGAATTGAAAATGCGTTACTGTCCTAAGTTGACTTTTTTAATTGATGAAAGCACAGAAAAAGTTTTAAAAATTGAAAAGATTTTATTAGAACTGAAAAGTAAAGATACACCTTCTGCCATAACTCATGACGAATCTGGGGAATAAATATGCTACCCCATGGATTTTTACTGATTGATAAGCCTGTGGGTATCACTAGTCATGATGTTGTCGCCCGTCTTAGAAAAATATTACAGACCAAAGCCATTGGCCATTCAGGGACTTTAGATCCCTTGGCTTCTGGATTGATGGTTTGTCTTTTGAATGAAGCTACTAAGGTGAGCTCTTATATTTTAGAAGGTGATAAGGCCTATACAGTAGGTGTAAGGTTTGGTGTAGAAACTGACACCTTGGATATCACTGGTGAAGTGACGGCCCAGCATGCAGTACCTGCCTTCGATGATCATTTTGTTGAAAAAGTGAAACAAGCCGCCTTGACTTTAAGTGGCGATTTTGAGTGGAATGTGCCCCTGTTTTCTGCCAAAAAAATCAACGGCAAAAAATTATATGATTATGCTCGCGCCGGTGAAGATCTGCCTGTTGTTGAACGCCCAAAAAAACAAATGCGCTTTTGGGATATTCAAGTGGATGAAATCACCGCTGAAGGGGCTGTGTTTTCTTTGCAGTGCTCTAAAGGCAGCTATGTTCGACAGTGGGTTTCTGAATTAGGAAGTTTATTGGGTTATGGAGCCTGCCTGCAGTCCTTGCGTAGAACTTGGTCTAAACCCTATTTTGTATCCCAAGCCATTACTTTGGATCAGCTGCAAAAAGAAGTGGATTCTGGTGGTTTTTTTCGTCAAACTCGCAGCTTTGTAAATTTGGCGGACTCTTTGCCACACTATAAACGCATTGTTGTGAAGGGCTTGGATGCCACTTTGGTTAGTAATGGGCAAATTGGTCATGGTTTGCGAAATTTATTGATTGCTGTTTTTGATCCGCACCAGGATGAAATGGTGCAAATTGTTGAACAACGATCCGGGGAGCTGAAAGCCTTGATTGGTCTTGAGCCGCAGAAGGGTTTTGTTATTCGTCGTGTTTTTCGTTATTGACGGGACCTGTTCGACGCGTTAAATCCTAAGTCACATGCAAATCTGTGACTTGGATAGCGACAGCCATGACGCTATTGAGGTTGCGGTTTTATTTTATCTGGGTTGAAAGACCCATTACATACGGAGGACTTTAATGGCAGTCACAAAAGAACAAAAAGAACAGATTTTAAAAAAATTCAAAAGAGCCGATTTAGATACAGGTTCCCCTGAAGTTCAGGTGGCTTTATTGACCGCTAGAATCAACCATTTAACTGGTCACTTTACATCTCATAAAAAAGATCATTCAGGCCGTCGTGGCTTATTGAAAGCTGTTAACCAAAGACGTAAGCTTTTAGATTATCTTCATAAAAAAGATGCTGCTAAATACAGCTCTTTGATCAAAGAATTAGATATCCGTAAATAATAAAATCAATGTGGGGCTAAGGCAGGATTGCTTTTGTCCCTTTCCAATAGACTGATTTTTTGGGAGTATTCATGAAAACAACGGTTACAACTTCAGTCGGTGGCAAACAAATCACCATAGAAACAGGACGTTTAGCTAAGCAAGCAGATGGTTCGGTTTTGGTCAGTTGCGGAAGCAATATTGTTTTAGTCACTGCTGTATCTTCGCGAACAGCTTCAAAGCTGGATTTTTTTCCTTTAACTGTAGAGTATATTGAAAAGTTCTATGCCACTGGAAAAATTCCTGGCGGCTATTTTAAACGTGAAGGCAAGCCCACCAACGATGCCGTTTTAGTGGCTCGTTTGATTGATCGCCCTATTCGTCCGTCTTTTCCTGAGGGTTATCGTTTTGAAACTCAGGTTGTGGCCACCGTGCTTTCTGCAGATGGATCATTTCCAGTTGAAATTTTAGCCAGTTTAGGTGCATCTGCGGCTTTGCATATTTCAGATATTCCTTTCAACGGTCCAACAGCAGCCATACAAGTGGGTCGTATTGATGGTCAGTTGATTGCCAATCCAACGCCTTTGCAATTAGAAAAATCGGACATGGATATTATTGTTGCCGGTACTCGCAATGGTATTTTGATGGTGGAAGGTGAGACCAAATTCATTTCCGAATCTGATGCCCTGGCTGCTTTGAAGTTTGCTCACCAAAGCATGGCGCCGCTATTCAATGCTCAAGATGAATTGCGTGAAAAAGCGGGATCTAAAACTAAAAGAGCTTTTGCATTGGCGCAAATCGATGCTGACTTTAAATCGCAAGTCAGTGGTTTATTGAAAGCCAAAATTGATGCTGCCTTGTTGATTAAAGAAAAGCAAGAACGCTATGCCGCTGTGGATGAAGCAAAAAAATCTGCAGTAGACAGCTTGATTGCAAATATTGTTGATGAAAAATTAAAAGCTCAAAGAGAAAAAGAACTTTCTACTTTGGTGGAAGATTTAAAATATCAAAGTGCTCGTTCGATGATTTTAGATAAAGGTCACCGCATTGATGGTCGTGATGTGAAAACAGTACGTCCGATTGCATGTGAAGTGTCTTTATTGCCAAGAGCCCACGGTTCTGGTTTATTCACCCGTGGTGAAACTCAGGTTTTAGGAACAGTGACATTAGGCACTGGCGATGACGAACAGATGATTGATGCCTTGTTGGGCACTGTTAAACGAAAATTTATGTTGCACTACAACTTTCCGCCATACTCAGTTGGTGAAGTGGGGCGCTTTGGTGGTCAAGGCCGCCGTGAAATTGGGCATGGAAACTTGGCAGAGCGTGCATTGAAAGCCGTTCTTCCTGATTACGAAAAGTTTCCTTACACAATTCGTATTGTCGGTGAAGTTTTAGAATCCAATGGTTCAAGTTCTATGGGCACTGTATGTTCAGGGATTTTAGCGCTGTTGGATGCCGGCGTGCCGATCAAAGGCAATGTCGCTGGTATTGCCATGGGTTTGATTAAAGAAGGCGACCGTGTAGCCATCTTGACAGATATCTTGGGTGATGAAGATCACTTGGGAGACATGGATTTTAAAGTAGCCGGAACTTTACAAGGGATCACGGCTTTACAAATGGATATCAAAATTGACTCTGTCAGTTTTGCTGTGATGGAAACAGCTTTATTGCAAGCTCGTGATGGTCGAATTCATATTTTGAATGAGATGGAAAAAGCGATCAAAGTTCCACGCGGTCAGATTTCTGAATATGCTCCGCGCATTGAAACAATGAAAATCAAACCAGAAAAAATCCGTGAAGTGATCGGATCGGGTGGTAAAGTGATTCGTGGAATTACCGAAGCCACTGGGGTTAAGATTGAAATTGAAGATGATGGTACGATTCGTATTGCCAGCGCCGATCCAGAAGCGACTAAAAAAGCCATTGGTATGATCAATGATATCTGTGCTGAAGCCGAATTGGGTAAAACCTATAAAGGCCGTGTAGTGAAAATTGCTGAGTTTGGTGCTTTTGTCGAAATTTTGCCAAACACCCAAGGCTTGCTGCATATTTCTGAAATTTCTAATGAACGTATTCGCCAAGTGACTGATGTATTGAAAGAGGGCGAAGTTATCGACGTCAAAGTTTTAGAAGTGGATCGGGCTGGAAGAATCAAACTTTCACGCAAAGCTTTATTGCAATAAATGAAGATTTATAAAAAAAGTGTGCTTTCTAACGGTATTCGCTTAGTGAGCGAATACCACCCAAGATCCCGGGCTGTATCGGTGGGAATTTGGGTGTTGACGGGGACTCGACATGAGTCTTCGCAGTCTGCAGGGGCGGCTCACTTTTTGGAGCATTTGGTTTTTAAGGGCACCAAGAAGCGTTCGGCTTATAAAATCGCTTGGGAGCTAGAGTCTTTGGGTGGGGAATTGAATGCCTTCACCAGTCGAGAAAATACATCTTTTCAAGGTTTGGTTTTAAAAGAACATTGGCTGGCTGCTGTGGATGTTCTGTGTGATCTGATTTCTAATATGGATTTACGCAAAAAAGATTTTGCTTTGGAAAAAGGCGTGATTCTGCAAGAAATTGCCATGTCTGAAGACAACTACGAAGAATTTATTTATGATCTTTTTCATCAAGATGTTTACCCAGGGCAAGCCTTGGGGTGGTCCATTTTAGGCAGCATTAAGTCTATTGCTAAGATGAAGATATCCGACATCACAAAACATTATAAACAGCACTTCACTGGTAAAAATTTAATTGTTTCAGTGGCGGGTTGTGTTCAACATGAAGACATTTTAAAGGCCATTGAAAAAAGATTAAAAAACAAACCCAAATTCTCTATCGCACTTTTGCAAGAAAAACCGCAGTGGAGTATGGCACGCACTGTGTATGAAAAAAACACTGAACAGGTGCATGTGCTGATGGGCTTGCCCTGTTCTAGTTTTCAAGACAAGGACCGCTATGCGGCCTACTTGGTGAATGCTTGGCTGGGCGGCGGTATGACTTCTTTGCTTTTTCAAAGTGTGCGAGAAAAAAAAGGTTTGGTTTATTCGATCTATAGTTCGATGAATACCTTTGTCGATGGTGGCAGTCTATTGATCTATGCAGCCACAGACTTTGAAAAAGTAAAATCCGTTGTCGATCTTATTATTAAAGAGATTAAAAAAGTTCAGCAAAAAGGTTTATCTGCCAAAGCTTTAAAAATGTACAAAACCCAGGTTATTGGTGGGCTTTTATTGGGCTCTGATGATTTGGAAAGTCGGATGAGTTCTTTAGCTGTGAATGAAATGATTTTTGAAAAATACAGACCTATAGATGATATTATTGCCGAAATCGAAAAAGTATCTGTTAAAGACATTGATCGTTTTATTAAAGACCGACTGGATTTAAAAAAACTTTCAGGAGTTTTGTTGGGATCGAAAGTAGAGTCCTTACGGGACTGGTGGCAAAAAGTTTGATACTCAATCTGCGTTACCGATTGTTTGGTTTTTGTAAGTAGAAAATATAAAAGGAGTGATCCATGGCGTTTTTTCAACAAGTGAAATTAAAAATCAAAACTTTACCGCATTTTTTTGGAGATTTGCCCCAGTATCAAACTCCGGGTTCTAGTGGCTTTGATGTGCGGGCGCAGATCCGTGAACCCATCACTTTGAAACCTTTGGAAAGGGCCATTGTGCCTACCGGGCTTAGTTTTGAAATTCCCCCAGGTTATGAAATCCAAAGCCGTCCACGCAGTGGATTGGCTGCTAAACAAGGGTTGTCTATTTTAAATACTCCCGGCACCATTGATTCTGACTACCGTGGCGAAGTGAAAATTATTTTGGTCAATTTAAGTTCTGAACCTATAACCATTCAAGATCAAGATCGCTGTGCTCAGTTGATTTTAGCCCCTGTGGTGCAAGCTCAGTTTGAATTGGCCACTGATTTTACAGCCACCGAACGGGGCGCTGGCGGCTTTGGCTCCACTGGAGTGTAGACGGCCACAACGAAGGATTTTCTAATTTTTGGATAGGCTCTTACCTAGGTAATCATCAAAAGTCGTATAGCTGTCTTCTTTGATATGGGTGTCCAAATAAATAATGCGGTTCGCGATGGTTTGAATAAATTCATGGTCATGGGATGTAAAGATCACATTGCCTTTGAAACGAATGATGCCTTCATTGACGGCAGTGATACTTTCTAAATCCAAATGGTTGGTGGGGCCATCCAGCAGTAAAACATTGGCCCCCGAAAGCATCATCTTAGACAACATACAACGGACTTTTTCTCCGCCAGAAAGAACTTTGGGGGATTTTAAAGCTTCATCGCGACTAAAAAGCATTTTTCCTAAAAAGCCGCGAATAAAAGATTCATCTTTGTCATCAGAATACTGCCTCAACCAATCCACCAATGTGGATTCGTCCCCTGAAAAATAATCTTTGTTGTCCGATGGCAAATAGCTGCGAACAGCGGTTTGCCCCCAGGATACAGTGCCGCTGTCGGCTGTAGTTTTGCCGGATAAAATATCCAGTAAAACGGTTTTGGCTAAATCATTGGGACCCAGCAAAACGATCTTGTCCCCTTTTTGTAAAGTGAAGTTGATATCTTTAAACAGCACTTCACCGTCTAGGGATTTACTTAGATTTTGAACTGTTAAAATATCCTGTCCTAATTCTCGTTTTTGTTCAAAATCAACGAAGGGGGATTTTCGTGTGGATTTTGGGATTTCACTGATATCTAGTTTTTCAAGTTGTTTTTGTCTTGAAGACGCCTGCCTGGATTTTGAGGCATTGGCGCTGAAGCGACGAATGAAACTCTTCAACTCTTCGGCCTTGTCTGTATTTTTTTTATTTTGTTCAGACAATAAACGTTGATTCAGTTCTACGGCTTGGCGCCAAAAATCATAGTTTCCAACGTAAGTGGTGACTTTGGTAAAATCAATGTCGGCCATGTGCGAGCAAACTTTATTTAAAAAATGTCTATCATGGGAGACCACAATCACGGTGTTGGGAAAAGTTTCTAGAAAAGTTTCTAACCATTGAACAGCGCCAATATCCAAATGATTGGTGGGCTCATCCAATAATAAAATATCCGGTTGGCCAAACAAGGCTTGCGCTAATAAAACTTTAACTTTTTCTCCGCCGGTCAATTCACTCATCTGTTTTTGATGAAAGTCTTCGTTAATACCTAGATTGGCCAGCATGGTGGCGGCTTCAGATTCGGCCTCCCAACCATTCATATCAGCAAATAAAGATTCCAGCTCAGTAGCCAACAAACCATCGGCTTCAGAAAAATCAGGTTTACTGTATAAGGCTTCTTTTTGTTCCATCACTTGATAGAGCTTATGATTACCCATCAATACAGTTTTTATAACTGTGTGCATATCGTAGGCATAATGATCCTGTTTTAAAACAGACAGTCGTAAATCAGATGGAATAAAGATATTGCCGGTATTGGGTTCAATTTCACGGGCCAATACTTTTAGAAAAGTAGTTTTGCCGGCGCCGTTTCCGCCAATAAGGCCGTAGCAATTGCCGGGAGTGAATTTAACATTGACGTCTTCAAAAAGTTTTTTGGCGCCAAAGCGCAAGGAAACATCGGATACTGTAATCATATACGGATGAGGTAGCGCAAATGCAGATAATTTTCAATGCTATAATATAAAATAGACGATCAACTGCCTAGCTTCAATTGCCCTTCTTGATCCACAGAGGTTTTTGCCAGACCAGGAACTAAAACGGCAACGGTGCCCACCACTACAAGGGTCATGGCTCCGCCAAAAAAAACCGAGGGAACCAGGCCCATCAGGCTGGCTGCGACACCGGATTCAAAGGATCCAATTTCATTGGACGAAGTAATAAATACAGAGTTCAAAGCAGAAATACGTCCGCGCATATGATCGGGGATCATGGCTTGAAAAAAGGTGCCACGGATGACCATACTGACGCCATCAAAAGCGCCACTCAGCGCGAGCAAAACCACAGATAAATATATATTTGTTGATAAAGAAAAGCCGATGGTGCAAAGACCAAAGCCCACAATCACAGCCATCAGAAGTTTTCCGCTTAAAGATTTTAAAGGTTTGAAAGCTAAAAAGCCCCCGATCAGCACACTGCCGGCAGCGGGGGCTGCTCGTAGAATTCCTAAGCCCATGGATCCCGTGTGAAACACTTGATCTGCAAAAATGGGAAGCATCGCCACGGCCCCGCCAAACAAAACAGAAAACATATCTAAACACATGGTCGACAACATCATTTTATGCTGAAAAGTGTATTTGAGTCCCGCCGTCAAACTTTGCCAAAAAGGCTCACGTTGGTTGGAGTTTTGGATATTTTTAATTTCAGCACTAAAGCCGTAGGCCACTACAAGGGCCAATATCATCATTAGCGGAGGCGCACAAAAGGCCACTATGGGGCCGCCAACGGCATAAATCAAACCGCCGATGGCAGGTCCAATGACCGAAGCGAATTGATAGGTAGAGCTGTTGAAGGCTGCTGCTGAAGACATTTGCGCTTTGGGCAGAATTTGCGGAATCAAAGAAAAATAAGCGGGGCTAATAAAACTTCGTGCGGCCCCAGAAATAAAGATTCCAGTGAATAATAAAAATAATTTTATATTTACAGAAAACGGGGAGGACACGTCATCAGCGACACTGTTGGACACCAATGGGGCTAACATGGGTAGCAACAAAAACAAGGTGTTCACTAGTAAGGCTATAAAGCTCCATTGGATCACGCGGTAGGGTTTTTGTGTGTCGACCACATGACCGGAATAAAAAGCTGCGGTGATGGCAGGTATGGCCTCCGTCAAGCCAATAAGTCCCAACAGCAAAGGGTCAGGTTTGATTTGATAAATCTGCCAGCCCACAATGACCGCTTGGATTTGTAAAGAAAATGTAACGAATAAACGACTTAAAAGCAGGCGGCGAAAATCGGCCACCTTTAAAACCGGTGAAGAAAAAAAACTCATGGGACATCTTAGTTAGAGGGCCAATAAATAATCAAGAAAATCTTGTAAATACTTGTCGATGATTTTTAGGCCGGTGTACGTTGTAAAAAAACATTTTATTCTAGACCCTTTTTGCGAATTGCATTATATCCCAGATCTATGAAAATCATAGCACCGCCTTTAACAACATCCTTGTCGCAATCACGTCCTGCTTTTGTCGCCGGGGTGATACAAATGAAAATGGTCAATGAACCGGCTAGCAATCTTAAAAAGGCCATTGAGCTGATTCATCAAGCGGCGGATCAAGGGGTGCAGGTGGTCTGTCTGCCTGAACTTTTTTTGTCTCCCTATTTTTGTCAAACTTTGAATCCACAGTTTTTTAATCTGGCAGAGCCTATCCCAGGTCCCACCACCCAGGCTTTGTCTGAGGTGGCGAAGACAAGACAGATCGTGATTGTTGCCCCGATTTATGAGCGAGTGGATTCGCGGCTAACGTACAACAGTGCTGCGGTGATTGATGCCGATGGATCTTTGCTAGGGGTTTATCGTAAAATGCATATTCCCCATGATCCTTTGTTTGAAGAAAAATATTATTTTGCTCCCGGGGATCTGGGTTTTAAATGTTTTAAAACTCGTTACGGTCAAATCGGTGTGTTGATCTGTTGGGATCAATGGTTTCCAGAAGCGGCTAGGGCCACTGCTTTGGCTGGGGCCGATATTATTTTTTATCCCACGGCCATTGGTTGGCACCCGGCTGAAAAAGCCGAGTTTGGCGAACGTCAACGCCAGTCATGGCAACTGGGACAGCAAGCCCATGGTATCCATAACCGCTGCTTTATTGCGGCGGCCAATCGCATTGGCCATGAAGAGCTGGTGGGTGATGGCTTGGAATTTTTTGGTCATAGTTTTATTTCTGGCTGTTACGGAGAAATTTTAACTTCTTTAGATCATTCCGTCGAGGGAGTGATTCACACCAAGGTGGACCCGGCTTGGGTGGAACAAAATCGTCGCTGGTGGCCGTACTTTCGCGATCGTCGTACTGATGCTTATCAGGATTTATTGAAACGATGAATATGAATTACATCATGCCCGCAGAATGGCAAAAGCACCGTCGGACCTGGTTGGCATGGCCTCACCACAAGGCCGACTGGCCGCAGAAGTTTGCACCGATACCTTGGGTGTTTGCTGAAATTGTGCGCTTGATTTCTGTTTCTGAAAAAGTGGGCTTATTAGTTAAAGACTTGGCCGCAAAAAAACAGGCGCAAAAAATTTTATCTTTATCAGGAGTGAATTTAAATCAAGTGGACTTTATTGTAGCTGCCACGGATCGCGGTTGGATGCGGGATTGTGGGGGCATTTATGTGCGTGGTGCTAAAGATAAAAAACCTTATTTGTTGAATTGGGGTTTTAATGCTTGGGCCAAGTACAGCAATTATAAAAAAGATGCTAAAGTGCCTGAGGTCATGGCAAAAACTTCTGGCGTGAAAGTGGTTCAGCCCACCCACGGTGGCCGGTCTGTGGTCTTGGAGGGCGGCTCTATTGAGGTGAATGGGGCTGGGGTTTTAATAACCACAGAAGAATGTTTATTGAGTGATATCCAATGCCGCAATCCGGGTTTAGGCCGCGCTGATTACGAACAGATTTTTGCCCAGTATTTAGGAATCAAAAAAACAATCTGGTTGGGAAATGGCATAGTCGGTGATGATACCCACGGCCATGTGGATGATATTGCGCGGTTTACCGATAAAAACACCATTGTGGCTGTGTTAGAAAAAGATCGTAAAAATAAAAACTATTCTTTATTGCAGGACAATTGGCGGCGTTTGCAGCAGGCCCGCAATCTGGATGGGCAAAAATTCAAACTGTTGGCTTTACCTATGCCACGCCCTGTTTTGTTTGAAGATCAACCCTTGCCGGCCAGTTACGCCAACTTTTTAATCACCAATCAAAGTGTGATTGTGCCTTTGTTCAATGACCCTGCTGATGCCGAAGCTTTGAATGTTTTGCAGCAGGCCTTCCCTGGGCGCCAGGTTGTCGGGCTTTATGCTCGCGATCTGATTCTGGGCCTAGGAACTGTGCATTGCTTGACTCAACAAGAGCCGGTTTTGTAGAGGCGCCGTTGCCGTGGTCCTTTGAAAATGAAATGCCGTTAAAGA
This sequence comes from Pseudobdellovibrionaceae bacterium, assembly GCA_049315665.1. Lineage (GTDB taxonomy): Bacteria > Bdellovibrionota > Bdellovibrionia > Bdellovibrionales > Bdellovibrionaceae > JBMOJS01. The sequence continues at coordinate 24,574 of JBMOJS010000005.1, forward strand.
ACAGCACCCAAGTTTTTTTGTATTAGTGAAAACAAATCCAAAAACACATCCTTCGAATAACATTCCACAGAGACAGGATTCTGCTGTGGCAAAGCCAGGGTCAGTTTATAAGTCAGTGTTCTTGTTTGATTCCAATGATTGAAATAACTGACCGATGCAGACTGAATCATATACAGGCCTGCTGGTAAGCTTGCGGCGGCAGAGGACGATTCTAGTTTGCAATAGCTATCACTAGGACCCATTTCAAACTTCAGGGGTGAAAACGGGGATGAAATTTGATTGACGAAACTGGCTTGTGACCACTGACTTCCATCAGCGCCGTTCATAATATACATGGGTAACGCTGCAGAAAATTGCACTCGGGCCGGATGGGGCTGCCAATTGTTTTGATCAATGCTGACTGCCGCTTGCTGGCTGTTGTCTTGAAAAATAAATTGTAAACTGCTGGTTTGTTGCAACTGCAAGGCCGTGAAGGCTGTTTGTGAAGAGCATTGCACAACCAAAGACCTGCTGTCGTCTTTACCAATCAAGCGGATTTTATAAACACCAAATTGCTGATTCAGAGTCACCGAAATCAAAGAGGCTTTCAGTGTTTCCCGGGAAATGGTGGCTTGTTGCTGATTACCCGCAACTTCAATATGGCATTGGATGCCACGGCCCGATGTTTGACCTAGCAATGCAATTTCTTGCGGGCCATTGGTCGTAGAAATGGTTTGAGGTTCAAGTTGTTGTAGCAAATTAGATGAGGCCACTAAAACATCGGCTCTATCCAAGCTGTTACTGGCCACTTTAAGTTGAGAAAGATATTTGTCTGCAGCCTGGGTTTGTGCAAATACGCTTGAAGACAACAAACAGAGCGAAACTACGAGGCTGGTTTTTAGATTCAAAGTCATTCGGCTTACCTCCTGATAAGTGCTGTATTTTGTAGCATTTATCATTGTGAAAAAGCCAGATCATTTTAGTAAAAGTGGGCTTTTTGGCCAAAATAGCGGGACCCGCTGCTCAAGACGTGACTGATCAATCCAGCCGTTGTTTTTGCCCCTCAGTTGGTCAAAAAAGCAGATCTCAGTGTATTCTGTGAATTCAATTTATAAAATATTCAACTGATATAATCATTTAAAATCAATAACTTATAATAAAAATATGTAGCCTAAAAAAATAACTCTATTAAACTGCGCCGCGTTATAGTATCTTTCGTTGCTATGAAACAGGCTTCACAAAACCAACATATTGCCAGCAAAAAACCAGTGGTCACGGACTACTTGGACTACCGCCAGTTTATGCGGGATTTTTTTGATTATAAAAAGGCGCAGGATCAGGGCTTTTCTCACCAAAGTTGGAGTGCAAAAGCGGGCTTTAAAAGCCGCAGCTTCTTGCGCTTGGTGATGTTGGCGAAGCGATCACTCAGCGAAGAATCTATCCCCATGGTGGCCAAAGCTTTAGAACTTAAAAAGCAAGAGACTGACTTTTTTGTTAACTTGGTCAGCTACAATCAGTCCAGCCAATTTCAAAGCCGCGAGTATTTTTTTAATCGGATCATGAAAGCCAATGTTTCACAAAAAGTAACCCCGATTCGCGATTCTTACCGCTATTTGACCAACCATCTGGTGCCACGGCTGCAAGCTCTGCTCGCCATGCAGGGGTTTAAAAAAGATGAAGCGACTTTAGCGAAGATTTTACTTTGTGGTGAGAATAAAATCCGCCAAGCCTGTGATACCCTGCAGTCCATGGGCATGGCCGAATGGGATGCCAGCCAAGGAGAGTGGAAGTCCCAAGTGGTGAACTTTGCCATTCCCGATGACCTGGGCAATCTGGCCTTGCAAATCTTTCATAAAAAATCTTTGGAAGAAGCAGTGCAGGCCATGGCCTTGCCCAAAGAAACCCGCCATTACGGCAGTTTGATTTTGGCTTTAAGCCCCAGGGATTACCAAGAGGTGCTGCAACAGATCGATCAGTTTATGGATACGCTGCTGATCAAGTATCAAGATACAAGTTTATCCAATAAAGTTTTATATCAAATAAATAATAATTTAATACCAGTCAGCACAACCCTTATCCGTGAAGATTCACGCGCGCAAAAGGGCGAAGCCTTGCCTGACATAATCAATGAAGAGGTGAATTTATGAAAACAACAATTTTACAACAAGCCCTGTCTGCGCTGGTCGCAGTGTTGGCCCTAGGCACCGCCCACGCCGGTGGCAAGGTCGGCAGTGGCGCCGGTGGAATGCTACAGCTAGCAAGTGCCCAGCTTCTAAGTACAGAAAGTCACAATGGTGTGGTGCAAGTGCCCTTTCCGGGATTTGATTCTTCCAATGAGGTGGTTGTGGTTGGCAAGCCTGGGGCTGATCAAGACGATATGGTGACAATTGCGTTTTACAAAGTGGATCCGTCTGGCGCTCCAGTTTTTGGATCTATGTTTTATAGAACAGCTGGAAAATTGAACCAGCCTTTTGTGAATGTGCCACCCGGTCCAATATTAGTTGAATACTCGAATTCTTGGTATGTTTCTCAAAAAAAAGCAGGACAAAGGTTGGTGATACATCTTCGCAAAATTGCTGTGCCTAAAACTCAAGCAAATATTACCTTTGATGTATTTATAGATTATAACAATCGGGGGGAGCGATTGAAAGATGCAATTTTCGGGTATATTAGTCCACTAATGCCAATTTTTTTAGAAAAAATTTGTGCCAGCAAAGAAGTCCTTGATGGGCAAGATATGCAACAGCTTTGCCGAAAACTAAAAGCTGCTAAAGCCCGAGCCGATATCGAGGGTTTTGCAAAGACCAATACTGGCTACAATGAATATGGCCAGAGTTATACTAAACTTTGTATAGGAATCAGACCTTCAGATTCGTCAGGTTCGCTAGAGTCACATGCAGAAAGCAAATTAGAAGCATCGGATGAATGTGACCACGAGCCATATTACGACATCGTCACTGACCCCAAGCCTGGTGAATTCGTATCTGTGCTTCCTGGAACCTACGGCATTTTATGGCAAGACGAAAATGGTCGATTAGCCCGCACTTTAGGAATCCAAGTTGACTAAATATATTTTGTTTTTATTATTGCTGTTCACAAAGGTGGTCTGGGCACAGACCACCTTTGTGCGTCCCTACATCAGCGCGGATCAGCAGTTTTATGTGACGGTGCCGGCGGCTGGGCAGTGGATCAGTCGTGAAGACTGGCAGGTGTTTGCTTTTGACTCGGCCCTGGCCAGCTGTGGACTGTCGGTGCATCAACTGCAAACCAAGCTAGAAAATTTCAACAGTGATAGCAAAAAATTTTGGCAGGCGCTGGAAAGCGTTTTTCCGGCAGCGCCAAATTTAGCAGTGACTAGCCCAATCATCATTTTGATTGATGATTTTAAGCATCAACGTCAGTGGCAGCGCAGTTACCATCTGCGGGATCAGCCCAACCCTGGGGAAAATGTGATTGTGATCGATTGCAAAGAATTTCAAACTCAAGAATGGCCCAGTCTTTTGGGGCACGAACTGGTGCATGCTTTGCTGGCCAAGGCCGGGGCCCCGGTGTGGGTGGAAGAAATGCTGGCCCAGCATATAGAATTCACCTTGAACCCCAAGGCTGCATCTGTTCGTCTGCAGTTATTAAAATATAAAACTTATTTACCCTCTGCGGTCAGTGAAGCAAGGCCCTTTGCCAACAGCGAAACCTATGCGATGAATTATTTATTGAAAGAGTATTTGTTTCACCACATGGGCCAAAGGACCGCGCTAAGGGCTTTGAACCCCTTGATCAAAGAACCGCTCTGTCCTTACCAGTCTTTTGATTTGACTGCGGTGATTTGCCGGTTGCAAGAGTTCAATCGCCACACCGGGCGCGGTGAATATTTACGCTGGTTGACCCCAGAAAGTCTAATTTTGAATTTCACCACAGCTTTGATCATCAATCAGGATGAAGAAAGCACCCAGGGGTTTTACTCTGTGCCGGGCTGGACGGGTTTTGTGGATGCCAAAACTGGCCCTGTTGCTGATCTGAACAAGATGGAATGGGGATCGGTTGTAAGATGGTCCAAACCCACGACTGAGGATTTTCGCAGCCTCAGTCAATGGGCCTATAATAAATATTATTACGTTTACTCAAACTACAGCTACAAAATCTTTGATGGAACCAAAGCCTGGCCATCCAAGGTACAATTGAATAAGAAAAATCATGGCGCTGCAGACGAGGAGCGCCAACTGCTGCTATTGAATATATCGCGAAGGAACTGAGGGACGGGAAGGCACAACGCAAGGTTCGCATTTGTCAGCGTCTTTTTTTGCGGCACGTGCCTTCCGAAGAATGTCTTTTGGGTTTCAGAAGGAAGGAGCTGACTGGAGTTCAATGTGGAAGTAGAAAATTTTTAAGTGTGGATCACATTCAACCGCAGTTTGCAGATGGCAATCATGATCAAAAAAAGCTTAAAGATTTATTGTCGCAATCACACTACCTATCGATACCATGCAGTGAATTTGAACAAAGCCGCAGTGTAGGGCTGCCATAAAAGCCACTTATCTAATAAAAAACGACCTGTTAAAAGTGGTGTTTGATAGAGCCCAGTTGTTTTTATGCCGCTTGCAATTTGGCCAAGCCGTCAATAATAAACTTACGCATCAGAGTTTGATAAGGAACATCCATTTTTAGGGCCAGAACCTTTAGCGCCGTTATCACCTCTTCAGGCAAATTTACGCTGGTGGGCTGCTTCCGCTTGGTTTTGGCTTTTGAGTAAGCATCCTTTACAGCCTTAGTATTGAACTTCACCTTACCATAGCCTTTTTCATTCTTTACATAACTGCGCATAGAGCCTCCGTTCTTTCTTATTCATTTTCCGAACATGAATGATTCGGATTCCTGATCCACGAATCGTAAAACATACGAACACATGCTTCAGATCACTTGTAAGGCCAAGCATTCCATATCTTAGTTCTGTTACCCAGATCCCATTCAAAAGCAAAGTAAGCTTGATTTTCTATCCAATCGACTAACCAATGAATGAATCTGAACGTTGCCATAGTGAAATACACTATATTTCAATATTATACACTATGTCAATAACAACTGTAGGATTATTGGATATTTGGCAAGCTGAAGCTTAAGTTTGCAGATGGCAATCATGATCCAAAAAACTTAAAGATTTATTGTCGCAATCACACTGCCTATCGATACCATGCAGTGAACTTGAACAAAACCGCAGTGTAAGGCTGCCGTAAAAATCGGTCCTAAAATTACGGAAGCGATGGTAAATTCGGACCATAAACCAAGCGCCCAACGAGGCTTAGGTTTTGTTGTTTGAAGAAGAAGTTACCAGCTGAACCCAAGGCCTTAAAAAAATATCAGCACTTAAACACATCATCATTGAACCGAGGGGCGGGTAAAAAATTGTTTGATGCCATTGGGTTTCAGATGGAAGCTGAGCCGCAGCAAAGCTTTGTTTCATAGTGGTCGACAATGAAAAGCAAACATCCGTTTACTTCTAATACAGATTCGGAATCCAAATGCTGAACTGGATTCAGAATACTGTTAACTGTATTCTGAATTGAGAGATTGGTGGACCCAACCAGAGTCGAACTGGTGACTTATCCATGCCATGGACATATGATCCCAACTTCACCATGGGCCCCAAAAAATTATATCTTGCATAAAATACATAAAGTTATTGATCAGTGCAAGCAGTTCCTTACAATGGGCTCGCTGTTGTTGTCCGCAAAGGCAACTGCAGCCCAACAAAGGCGGGGCTTTAGATGATTCAGTTAAAATCTTCACATCGAAAAAATATTTTAAACCTAAGAAAAGTCGGCACAGCATTCATGCTTGTTTTATTAGCAGGACTTATTATCCCAAGTGCTTCCCCGGCCAAAGAATTGGCACGTCGTTTAGGGGTAGGGGTCAAAAACAATCCACACTTGGATATGGGTGAGCTTACGGCGACTTATTACCCGCAAAGTGATATTGCCTTGGTTGGGGCCATTGGCATTGATACGCAAAAAGATGATTCTAAATTCAGTCTTAACGCCGCTTTACGTCGCATCATTTTCAAGGAAAATAATTTGAATTTTTACTTGGGCGGTCGGGCCGGTTTGATCAACTACGAAAGTGGTGGCGATAAAAAATCTGGTTTTGATATCAGCGGGCTTTTTGGTGCAGAATTCTTTTTGCCAGGGCTGGATTCTTTGGGACTGACTTTTGAAGGTGGCGTGGGAGTTGTGTCTACAGACAAAGTGCGTTTTAAAACCATAGCCCAAGTGCCTTTCACTGCTGGTGTGGTATTTTATTTTTAGGAAAAGCTATAAACAAAGGAAGAAAAATTATGAGCAAAAAAATCATTTTAACCAATCAATCTCCTGCCCCTGTAGGGCCCTACTCACAAGCTGTTCAACAAGGACCTTTTTTATTTTGTTCTGGCCAGATTGCCATTGACCCCAAAACCAATGAAGTTCTGAAAGACGGAGTGCAAGGGCAAGCCAAATTAGTCATGGAAAATATCCGTGGCCTATTGCAAGCGGCTGACTATGATTTAAAAGACATTGTTAAAACAACAATTTATTTAACCAATATGAATGATTTTGCGACGGTGAACGAAGTGTATGCGAGCTATTTTAAAGACAATCATCCAGCCCGCTCAACCATTGGGGTTGCCGCTTTGCCCAAAGGCTTGCAAGTGGAAATCGAGGTTTTGGCTTACAAATGATTTTAAAATCCAAAATATTTTGGATTCTTTTTATTTTAGCCGCCGGGCTGTTGTTTCGCTTAACTGAAGAAGCGTTGCGCATTCAAAAAGAACCGGTGCAATCTTGGATCAAAGATGTCACTGCAGATTGCGCCGTGGTTTTGACTGGGGGGCCGGGACGAGTGCGCACCGGCTTTGATTTGTTAAGCCAAAAGAAAATAAAAAAATTAATTATTTCTGGTGTCTATGAAGGCGCCACCTTGCGCGATCTGCTTGCGGTCTGGCCTTTGTACGGCACCATGCAAGAATCTGACATTATTCTAGAAAAAAGATCGGGCACGACCTATGGCAATGCTCAACAAAGTCTGCCCATTGTCGAGGCCTTGGGCTGCAGAGATATTATTTTGGTCACTTCGCACACTCATATCTATCGGGCTTACCAGACTTTTCGCAGCGCCTTTCCGACCAATATAGAAATTATTAAATATTCTATCGTAGCCGGCCGCTATCGACCCGACTGGACTGAAGTTCTTGTCGAGGCCAACAAGTCACTTTTTTATTCACTTTGGGCTTATTAGTCAGACTTTAAATCCGATATAGGTTTATGGTTCGATGGCTCAATCAAGTGGATACTTTAGGCCGCTTTATTACTAAAAATATGGAATACACTTTGCGTGTATTGCTGATGGTTTATTTGTCTATGCGAGCGGCTTTTTTGGATCAGGCTCAGGGCTTCAGACAAATCGTCAGCGTGATTTCGGCGCAGATTTATTTCACCGGTTGGCAGGCCTTGCCGCTGGTGACGGTGCTGGCTTTGGGAACAGGCAGCGTTTTAATTTTGCAAGCTTTGACCAATTTGACACTTTTGGGTGGAACACAAATGATCGGCAATTTTTTAATTGTCATGATTGTGCGTGAAGCCGGTCCTTTATTGGTGGCTTTGGTGGTCATTGCTAGATCCGGCACCGCTGTGGCTTCTGAAATTGGCAATATGCGGGCCAATCGTGAAATTGAAGCCTTAGAAAGTATTGGCATTAATCCCTACAGTTATATTGTTTTTCCCAGGGTTTTAGGGGGAGTCATCAGCGTATTGGGCTTGGCCTTTTATTTCAACCTGATCGCTTTGTTGGGTGGATTTATTGTAACCCGATTTCTGCAAGATATGTCATTTGGTTTTTTTACCGATTCATTGATCAGTGCTTTTGCTAAAGAAGATTTGTTTATTTTTTTACTAAAAAATGGTTTTAGCGGCATGATTATTTTTGTGGTGTCGTGCTATCAGGGGCTTTTGGTCAAGCGCAGCCCCCACGAGGTCCCACAAGTCACCACCCAAGCTGTGGTGAATAGTATTATTTTTGTCGTCACATTCAACCTAGTGGTCACAGCCTTGTTTTATTTAAATCAACTTAAAGGTTTGGGTTTGCTGCAATGAAAAAAATTGAATCATTTTCTTTGGAAAAATTAAATTTGCAACATCAAGGGCATTCGGCGGTATTTCAGCAGCTGGATTTTGTATTTCCAGCAGGTAAAATTTTATGGTTGAAGTCTGAAGAAGGGGCCGGGAAAAGCTCCTTACTGCAAGTGATGGCGGGCCTGATGGAGCCGCAAGCCGGAAAGTATTTTATCAATAATATTGATGTTTTTAGTTTAAGCTTTGAAGAGTTTTTGCCCTATCGACTGCGCATTGGTTATTCATTTGATTATGGTGGTCTTATAAATAATAAAAATTTGTTTGATAATTTGTTATTGCCTTTAGAGTATCATAAAATTTGCGATCACGAACAGGCCAAAAAACAAGTGCAAGAATTGATTCAGATCTTTGATTTTCAAAAGTATGCTGATGAAAGACCGGCCCATGTGCCTGGAAGAGTGCGCAAGCTGACCTGCTTGATTCGAGCCTTGGTTTTAAAACCTGATCTTTTGTTGTTGGATGATCCCAGCGTAGGTATTGGTTATGAAAGCTGTCAGACATTGTGCAAATACATTTTAGAGCAACGACAGCAGGGTTTTTTTCAACATGTGATTATGTCTTCGTATGACGAAAAATTCATGAATATGTTTCATCCAGAAGTTATTTATTTGTCTGAAGGGCATTTGTATTTTGAACCTTCTATATACAAAAAATTGGTGAACTTATGAAGATTAAGTTTAATAAATTTGAAAGAGTGGCGGGGCTTTTTGTTGGCCTAGCTATTTTAGGAACTATTTTGACAGCTATCAGTGTGGCGGTGAAGCAAGGTTGGTTTGAAACCAAAGTCAGTTATTACACTTATTTTCAAAATGCCGATGGTTTGCATCAAGGCACTTTGGTGCAGATTTCGGGTTTAAGGGCTGGGGCCGTCGAAGATATTGAACTACAAACTAACAATAAAGTTTTGGTGCGCTTTTATGTTTTAGGAAAGTTTCAAGATCGTTTGCGCAACGACAGTCAAGTGCAGCTGATCCGACCTTTTTTGATCGGTGAAAAGGTTTTGGATGTCACAGTGGGCAGTGCCGAGGTCCCTGCGATTGTGGCCAACAGTGAAATTAAATCTATAGAAACTATGGATCTGATGAGTTTAATGAGCGGCAAACACTTGAATGGGTTTTTGCTTAATATCTCGACGCTGTTGGAAAATGTAAAAGTATTGGCCCATAGTTTTTTAGATAAAGATCGTACTCAATCCATGGTTAAAATAGTGGACGAAGTTTTTCCATTAGTAAAAAATCTTAACTCAATGTCGGTTGAAGTGATCAAGCTTTCTAAGCAAATCAATGGCAATAATAATTTGCAGTTGATTGTGAATAATCTGGCTATCACCACCAATGAGATCAATAAAATTTTGCCTGAACTTAATAAGCAAAACCCTGAACTAGCACAAAATTTAGCAGCAATGACTAAAAACATCAGTCAGTTGACCAATGATCGTCGTTTGACAGAAGCCTTGAACGAAACTGTGGTGGTTTTAAAAGCGATGCAAAAATCTTTTTTCATGCGCAGCAATGTGCAGGAAGTTAAAAAAGAAGAATCTGAACAGCAGCGCAAGCCAGCTTCGCCTGCGCAGTGAGTTTAGGGTCTAAGATTGCATTATAGACTTCCCTTGTATATCTTTAGCTTATGTTGACTTTGCACTTTATAAAAAACTTGATTTTTTCTACTCGATCTTCAAGTTTAGTCCGACGTATTTCAATGTTGAGTTTAATCAATATCACTTTAAGCGTGACGGCTTTTTTGTTGGTGCTATTTGTGATGACCGGCATGAATACCAGTATTCGTGAAAGGATTTGGGCTTTAGAACCCCATTTAAACATCAAAGTGCAAGCGGCCCCCAGTACCGATTTTTTGCGCACTCACCCGGTGTTTCAAAAACTTCAGCAGTACGAAAAATCCCAGGTTTATGAATTTGAATCGCAAGATATTTTAATTCGTTCGATGGACGGGCAGTTCAGGGGCGCCGTGGCCCGGGGTATGAGTCCGAAAGTCTGCAGTTTTTTTTATCCCAATTAGAAAAAATGCAGCCCCATTTTTCTGCCGTAGATTCTGAAATTCATTTTTCGAAAGATCAACCTGCGGTGGACAATGGCGCTTCTGAAATTATCATTGGTGTCGATTTAGCCCGTAGCCTTGGGGTCTTTGAAGGGGATTATGTGACCCTGGTACCGCCAGAGTCTTTGTTGCTATCCCAGGGCGAAGTCCCGCGCTTTGAAAAAGTGCGTATTCAAAAAATACTGACCACAAATCTGGCTGATTTGGATGCCCAAATGATTTTTTACAACCGTCAAACGTCATTATTAACTCTACAAAAAAGTATGGCCCTGCAAAGGGGTTTAGAAGTGTGGTTGCCAGAACCTGAAAAAGCCGAAAGATATGCACAAGAATTACGGGCCTTTTCAGATGTTACTGTTGAAACTTGGCAAGATCGCAATGCCGCCTTATTTCAAGCTTTGCGTTTAGAAAAAACAACCATGGGTTTATTTTTAGGATTGGCCAGTGCCATTGCTGGAAGTTCAATTATCACTGTGATGAGCTTATTGATTTCGCAAAAACGCAAAGATATTGCCATGCTTGTGGCTTTGGGTTTATCGCAAAAACGCATTTTGCATATTTTTACTGCTGTAGGCAGTTTGCTTTCTGGTGTGGGTTTGTTTTTGGGTTTATTTTTTGGCACAGGATTGGGCTTGTATTTACAGTACTTCCCACCACAGATTTTACCGGATATTTATTATGATTCTAAAATCCCATCCCAGGTGACTTGGTTCACGCTACTGGTTGTTGCAGGTAGTGGTTTGTTGGTGTCTTTTTTAGGCTCTTACTTTCCCGCAAAAGAGGCCAGTCAGTCTGCGGCAGAGCCTAGCCGCACCTTACAGGGCCGCTAGAGCCTAGAGTCTTACACAAATTTGAAAATTCTTCGTTGCAGCCGCTACACACAGATTTCTTGAGCTGGTGGCTGCAGGTTATAATTGTTCGACATCGTGTAACCATAGGCCCCGGCATCAGCAATCACCAAAAAATCACCGCTTTGTATTTCTGGCAAATTGCGTTTTTTACCTAAAAAGTCCGCAGACTCACAGATAG
>JBMOJS010000362.1:0-2072 GCA_049315665.1 Pseudobdellovibrionaceae bacterium
TCTTGACCTGCTGAGCCTTGGTTTTTGTCGTCATAAGCCTCCATTGCCACTTCGCTGGCAAAACCATCGCGGGCCCTTGCCATACACAGTAGCATCGTCGCAACGAGCTTGCTTGTCTTGCTGGTGAATCCTCTGTGGCACTTTATTCTCACTGATCATACGTCAAAGAAACCATCATGGTCGCATTCTATTTAGGCCAAAATCGCTTGAAAACTCCTAGACACCTTCGCTTCTACAGTTGCGGTCTCATGCATGATTATTTGGCTCAAATTGTAAGCAAAGATCCGGGACACGTCCTAACCAGACTTGGGCCCGTCAGTTGTCTGATTTCATCAACCCCAGTGATAGGGACAAGCAATCTCTTTAGCAGTCTTGACGTGTTTCTTAATCCAAAAAACTTATAAGACGACCCGCACAGATCTTTAGGGCAATTTTATCAACAAAGTCAGACTAGGGGGTGTCCCGGATTAGGCATGAGTTGACAAAAAAATAAAGAGCTCGATCATTTCAGTCGGCTATATTTGCGGACACGTGGCCATATGCTGCAGATAGGCTTGAGATCATTCGATGGATCCGTTCGTAACACGCTAAGTTAAAAAACAACATCAAGTTGAAATGGCAAAAGTTTGTTTTGCAAAGTAGCCTATAAAGGCACAGGAAGCTTGAGTTTCATAGGTACCGACAAATTGCTGCGGTCTTCAAAGACTCAAGTATTAAAGATTACTAAGAAAGCATCACAATCTTTCGAGCAGAACTTGGTTCGGCTGGATTGCGCAGCCTATATTTGAATTGAGCGAACCGTTGGCGTCCGAGTGAAGAGATTTTTTCTTTGAACAAATTGCAGAAAGGCATGCTTATGGCAAAAAAAATACGAGTCATTGGAGCTTTTTTTATTCTATCAGCAATTTCTTGTAAAGAAGGTGCGAATATTTCTGCGAAATCGCAATCTAATTCATCTGATAGAGGAAACATTTCATCTACACCGATGAAATTGGATGCAGTTTCATGTTCAGTTAATAAGTCTCAGATCGCAAAATACGCTGACCTTATTCAAATAGTCAATTTGGAAAATGATTCGGCCCCGGTAGCATTTAGTATAACTGTTTTTCCAGGCCAAAGATTTGGAATTGAATTTCAAAATAGCGTGAGATTCAAAATTTCGGACCCTCGCACGAACAAGAATGCTGACACCTCGTTCAATAAGGGTTCATTTTTTACAGGCCCCCTTCATTGCTATAATACAGGATGTGTGGGCTTTTTGAAAGACCCGTCACTTGACTGGAAAGACTTCGCATCAGTGGTCATCAAAGAACAATCGGTCCAGCTCCTGTTTTCTAATGGCAATGATGTTACTCTTGATTGCGAAAAAAGTATAAATATTAATTATTTTGGGTGACTATTTCAACTTCACTTTTTTAGATGCAGAAGCGGTGTTTGGGGCTTCTTACGACAGTTCTAAGCCGGCCGTGGCTTGACTTCACGGTGGCCGCAATTTTTCATTTTCAAGGCTTTCCTGGTCTATTTTGAGAATGCACAGACCGTCCCGCGTGAGGTTCCGAAATATCAGTAGGAATTTTAACGCGCACCTCGTGTAACCCTCTGGCAAGGAATGTCAACTTAATGAGTTGTTACTTTAATTGTAACTCCCCTACCCAATTCGATCATAGAGTCACGCTGCAGTTATGAAATTCGATAACTCATCCCATGCACTGAATTTATTTGAAAGAAGTTCGTGATATTCCTCTGCCGAATAAAGATGTCGTCTTCTTGAAAAGAAACATCTTATTTGGCATTAGGCGGGAAGAAGGCGTCTAGCATGTAAAAGTGACTTGCATCTCTGAAGATGACGTTCTAATTTTTTAAAAAAGCGTTTTGCCGCTTTTTTATCTCGCCTTTTGTCAGTAAGATATCCAACTCCTCTGCGTGTTCGTCGACTGCACGCCAGAGATAAACTCGCTCACCATTGACACCTTTTTAATTTGTTGAAATACCTCAACGAGATGCTATGTCGACCCAGTTTTTGGTTTATTACGCCTGATTTTATTGGCATACTCTATTGCGAAATCAAGGCC
>JBMOJS010000363.1:0-2070 GCA_049315665.1 Pseudobdellovibrionaceae bacterium
TATATATGGAAAAAACAAACAAAACCTATCATTTTTATCACCGCAGTCTAGATGGTAATAAATATCAACCAGACCGATTTTTGTATACAGATCCACAAACGGGCTCATTACTTCAAGTAGAGCGCGACGAGGATTATATCAATGAAAATTTTGGTCATGGTCAGAAACTTCAGAAACATTTTGATGATTTGAGGTTTGGGCCAAAGCGTCGAGAATATCCAAACAATTCAGGGGTCTGGTTGTGGCGAGATTTTATTTTGCCAGGTTTTCCAACCGAAGCCATTATTTCTTTGAACGAAGGTCAGACCGATCAATTCGAAGTGCCAGAATGGTTAGCTACAGAAATCGGCATTAAAAAACTTTTTATTAAAATGGAAGGGCAATCTCCCTCAGAAAGTTTCAAAGATCGTGGCATGCCTGTCGCAATTTCAGACGCCTTACGTCTACAAATGGAATATCCAGAATTAGGAATCGTTGGCGTATCATGTGCCTCAACTGGAGATACTTCTGCAGCAGCAGCGATTTATGCCGCATATCGTAGAGACAAGTTATCTTGTACGGTTTTAGTGCCACATAAAAATATTTCTCCCGCTCAGTTATTCCAAGCCATGGCCCACGGAGCAAAGGTTATTGCCATTGATCACAAAGACGGATTTGATGCTTGTATGAAAATAGTGCAGCAATTTTCCGCTACTCATCCTGAATTAGTTTTAGTAAACAGTAAAAATGATATGCGTTTGGTTGGTCAGGAAACTATCGGTCTGGAAATTATTCAGGATCTTGGTTGGCAAGCTCCTGATTTTATTTCTATTCCAGTTGGTAACGGCGGAAATTTGTCGGCTTTGATGATTGGTTTATTGCGTGCTAAAAAACACGGCTTGATCGATCGTCTACCAAAAATTATTGCTGCTCAATCTGCGAATTCTGATACTTTGGTTAGATGGCAGGAAAGTGGCTACAATGATTATGCTCCAGGTTTGTTCACTCATTCTATTGCTTCAGCTATGAATATTAATGATCCAGTTTCTTTTCCTCGTATTAGAAATTTAATGAAAGATTTTGATATTAAATTTGTACGAGTCGATGAAGCTAAAATAAAAGATACTTGGGCTCGATTTATGAAAGCTGGGGCTAATATTTGTCCTCAAACTTCTGTGGCTTTGGATGCGGTCATTCAATTAAAAGAAAAAGGTGAAATTAAAGAAGGTGATGTAGTTGTCGCCATTAACACCGCTTCCGGTATAAAATTTGCTGAATCAGGTGTAACTTATCACATGGAAAAAGATCATGAATTTAGTAATCCTTATGTAGTCGCACAAGGAACATTGGAATCTGTAGAAGAGGCTTATAAAAAATAATTATGAATAAAAAAACTCAAGACACATCGTGGGGCAAAGTTGCCGGTTGGTATAAAGACCACTTAGAAGAAGAGGACACTTATCACAATAAGGTCGTTGGGCCTAATTTATTGCGAATGATGGATATCAAACCAACTGATATTGTGGCTGAACTTGGTTGTGGTGAAGGATTTTTTACTAGACAAATTGCCAAGTTAGCCAAGAAAACTGTTGGCCTTGATTTAGGTGCTGAATTAATTGCTTTGGCTGAAAAGAAAAAAACAGAAGCTGAAATTAAGGGTGACTTATCATATGTTGTGGCTTCGGCTGATAAAACAGATTTACCTGATAATTATTTCGATAAAGTTTTGATTGTCTTGGCATTGCAAAATATGAAAGATTTAAATGGAGTGGTTTCAGAAGTTTCTCGAATTTTAAAAAAATCTGGCACGGCTTACATTGTTTTGAATCATCCAACTTTTAGAATTATTGGACAAAGTTCATGGCAATTCGATAATGAGAAAAAAGTTCAATTTCGTCGCGTAGATTCTTACATGACCGAAAGCACTAATAAAATTGATATGGCCCCAGGTAGTAAAAAACAAGAAAAAATTACTTTCTCATTTCACAGACCACTTCAAGTCTACTTCAAAGCTTTTCAAAAATTTGATTTAAATGTGGTGCGTTTAGAAGAATGGATTTCACACAAAAAAAGTGAAAAGGGTACACGCCA
>JBMOJS010000106.1:0-9126 GCA_049315665.1 Pseudobdellovibrionaceae bacterium
TGGTTAAAAGGTCTTCAATAGACCAAGACGTAAGTTTAAAAAACTGATTGGACGAAGATAAAAATTTTCCATCTAAAGTCCAAATTTCAAATTCATCTGCAGGCCCAATATTATTGCTCACAAGCTCAGAAATTCGACAATCAAATTTTCTTTGAATATTAGCTAAAAAAACTTTACTCGGAAAAGTAACTTCCCAATTTTGACTGAGCTCAAATAAGGCTTTTGCATTTAAAATTAAATTCTTACGAATATCAATCGGTAAGGAGTAAAGCATTTTTCTAGAAAGATTTTTACCGAAAAACTGACTTAGTAACGCGCTGAACACAAAACACCTTCCCCTTATTAAATACTATATTATTTGTTTTGTTGACAACTACTTAGGTGGGTTAGCAAAATATAGTAACTATGAATTTTTCTATTATTAAATTACTTTGGATTATAAATCACGCAAGAAAAATACCCTGCAATGAGCTCACCGCTTACCTTTCTTATCTAGAGCTGTCTGACCTTGAGATACACCAAGTTTTGCTACTGCTGTCTTGCGTTGGTACTTCAGAAGAGCAGATGCATCAATGGGCGCTTGAATTAATGCAAGAGCAGCCTGCGCATCTACCCTACGGCAACTTAATAAAGCTTTATACCCCTCCAACGTAAACTTTTCTTTCAGACTGGCGACATCTTTTTTATCTGAGTCACTGACATTGTCGATTATTTTTTGCAGCTCTTCTTCACTTTGTGAATCCAACATCAAAACTATTTTTCCTATAAGTTCTAGTTTTTTAGGCGACTGCTCCGTTTTTATATTTGTGCTTTCACCCGTGATGGTATCGATGTCTATGACAAACGCTGAAGCTATCTTTTTTAAAGTTGAATGTGCTGGCTCTTTAATATATCCATACTCAATATCTTGCAAACCACGAACAGATAACTTGGCTTTTTCTGCAAATTCACTTTGAGTCAAACCAAGACTATTTCTTAACCGTAATATATTTAATGCTATAGGGGTCATTGACCGCTTGTTTTTTTTAGCCACACCACATACTACATGGTTTATTGAGGTAAAAATACACGTTATAACGTATTATTTTGCACTAAATATTAAATTATATTGAATTTAATTGTTAATAAACACGCCATAACGTATTATTGCTTAAGTATGCATAAAAACACAGTAGTACAGCTGTTAATTCTTGAATGGGTGAAGAATAATAAACCTAAGGCCTTGAAAAAGCTAGCCTTAAAAGCCCGTGTTTCAGAATCAACTTTAAAAAAAATAATCGCAGGCTATACACCGGCAAAACTTATTACCCGCAACAGAGTCGCAAAGGTTTTCAATAAAACAGAGGAAGAATTATTTAGTAGAAAATAAATATTTAAAAAATTGATTACATGGAGGTAACAATGAACATTCTTCACGTAGATGACAACTCAGATGTTTTAGAAACGGTAAGCACTTTAATCGAGCTGCATTTTGGAATTGCCACAACAACAGCCCTATCAGGCAATAGGGCGATAGAATTGCTTAAATTAAAAAACAATTTTTCAATTATTATTTCTGATCTAAATATGCCCGACGGCAATGGTTTGCATTTATTTAAGTTCGTCAATCAGTACTGCAAAAATTCTGTATTCATTTTTTATACCTCGGCTACCGAGACCATTGTATTACCTCCACCAAATATCTTCTGCATCACTGTAGAAAAACTTGGAACTCGATCCTTAATAGAAAAATTATCTATGTTTATTGATCAAAAAACAGATCTAGCAGTGTAACCCACGGCCCTTTATAAGCGATTATTCTAAATTCTTACTGAATAAAATCAGATAGTCTCGTTCACCGGTTAAATCCATCACGCCCGAGTAATGTTCTGGCAAAAACTTTTTACGAAATAACAAACGGTTTTTATTTTTGATCATGCAACCCAAAGCACTGGTGCCTGCAGGATCTGGATCGCCAGTCACGCACTTTGGTTCTACTTGCATCAATTGATCTTCTTTTTGTGATAACGGAGCAATGGAAAAACTAGTTATGACTAGACCTTTTTCATGTTGCAAGCGGTAAACCGGATTTTTTTCAATCAACTGTGAAGAATAAATATTGGGACCAACCAACAATATTTTTTTACCCTGCTGTAGTTTTTGTTTGATGGCTTCAACCATTGCATCTTGCTGATCTTTCAGATCCCAACGCCCACGAATATCAGGATCCAACAACTCCACATAAGGCAACAAAGGCTCAACAAAAATTTCAAAATTTTCATTTTTTACGGAATCATAAAAGCCACGAATAAGTTCGATATCGTGAATACGGCCAGGTACTGCACCAAAAAAAATCACATTGGTTTTTAGTAGCTCTTGCTGCAGTCGTTGCTGTATGGCCCGGCCAAATTCTTCAGGCGTTTTAACCTGACTAAATTTGATCTTTGGCACAGAGCGGGGCTGCAAACCCCATTGCACGGACAACACGATGCCACTCACTAAAACTATAGCAAATCCAAACCAATACAGCTTTTTCATGCCTGCGAGTTAACACTGAACCGGCTGGACTGGCAAGATTTTAAACTTGTGATCTTTACTTTTCATTGCTATAAAATGATGCTACGGACTTGATCACTCAACGACAGGTACCAAAGGAATTACATGCCAAGCATTCTAGACTTCATAAATAAAAAATCTTTACATCAAAAAATCAGCGTCATCACTTGCTACGATTACAGCTTTGCTCAGATTTTAGAAAAATCCAAAGTCGATGCACTTTTGGTCGGCGATAGCTTGGCCATGACCATGCACGGTCACAACAGCACCTTACCTGCCAGTGTAAATTTAATGGCCTTACACACCCAGGCCGTTGTGCGCGGGGCTCCTAACAAATTGATTATTGCTGATTTGCCTTTTCTATCTTATCGCAAAAATTTATCTGACAATATGAAGGCTGTAGAAAAACTGATGCAGGCGGGGGCCCATGCCGTCAAGCTAGAGGGCGCTGATGATCATTCCATAAAGCTGGTTCAACATATCGTGCAATCCGGAGTACCCGTGATGGGTCATTTGGGGCTAACTCCCCAATCCGTGCATCAATTGGGTGGCTTTAAAGTGCAGGGACGACAAGAAGAGGCCGCAAAAAAAATCACCGAGCAAGCCCAACAACTTCAAGATGCAGGTTGCTTTGGAATAGTTTTAGAATGCATTCCTTCTGATCTGGCGCAAAAAATCACCAATCAGTTGTCCATACCCACCATCGGCATTGGTGCTGGAGCTAACACAGACGGCCAAGTTTTAGTGCTGCAAGATTTATTAGGCATCAATCAAAATTTTAAACCAAAATTTGTTAAGCATTATCTGAATGGCTTTGATCTTTTATTAAAAACCTTTGATCAGTTTCACGACGAAGTTCAATCTCAGCAATTTCCTTCGGTCAAAGAAAGTTACTAGGCTATGAAAATCTTTAGCACTGTTGCAGAATTTAAAAATTGGCGGCGTCAGCTTTCTGGGACTGTGGGCTTTGCTCCCACCATGGGAGCCCTTCATCAAGGGCATCTAGAATTATTGCGACAAAGTCGTGAATCTTGTGATCATACAATCTTAAGTATTTTTGTTAATCCCACCCAATTTAACAACCCCGAAGATTTTAAAAAATATCCACAAACTTTAGAAGCCGATTTGCAAGTTGCCCAAGATGCTAAAATCCAGGCGGTTTTTTTACCGCAATTTGCAGACATATACCCCCATGGCTATAAGTATAAAATCAGTGAAAATGATTTTTCCAACATATTGTGTGGTGCCGCAAGACCAGGTCACTTTGATGGTGTCCTAACAGTGGTCATGAAGCTGTTTCAAATTATTCAGGCCGACAAAGCTTTTTTTGGTGAAAAAGATCATCAGCAATTGCAATTGGTTCGTCAGATGGCTGAAGATTTTTTTCTATCAACACAAGTGATTGGTGTTCCTACCATGCGTGAAGCTTCGGGCTTAGCCATGAGCTCTAGAAACAAAAGATTATCCGCAACAGACTTGGATAAAGCCAGTTTAATTTATAAAACCATATCCAAAGCTTCAGATACCCTGACTGCAAAAAAGCAACTGACTGAATCTGGTTTTGTTGTGGACTACTTAGAGGACATTCAAGGA
This sequence comes from Pseudobdellovibrionaceae bacterium, assembly GCA_049315665.1. Classification (GTDB taxonomy): domain Bacteria; phylum Bdellovibrionota; class Bdellovibrionia; order Bdellovibrionales; family Bdellovibrionaceae; genus JBMOJS01. The sequence continues at coordinate 4,129 of JBMOJS010000106.1, forward strand.
CGACGCTATGTGGCCGCTTTTTTACATGATGTGCGATTGATTGATAATGTGCTGCTTGCGCAGCTTGCAAGCTCCACTCCGCACAGGGACTTGAACTGAATGGATTCACAAGGCACAAAAAAAATTTTAGTGATTATTACAGGATCAATTGCTGCTTATAAAGCCGCCCATGTGGTTTCAAGACTGACCCAGGCAGGGCATGATCTGAAAGTGGTCATGACCTCGGCTGCAAAAAAATTTATAGGCTCGGCCACCATAGAGGGACTGACTGGATATCCTGTGATTGATGATTTGTATCAACCAGAACATATGATGGGTCATATTCACTTGATCCGCGAAGCTGACTTGGTTTTGGTGGTGCCTGCCACGGCAAACTACATCAATAAAATTGCTGCTGGCATTGGAGATGATTTGGCCTCGACCTTGTTTTTGGCCCACAAGTGGGACAAGCCTTTTTTATTGGCCCCAGCCATGAACACGGCCATGTATGAACACCCAATTACCGTCGAATCACTAAAAAAATTAAAAAATTTTGGGGTTGATATTTTAGATTCCGCATCAGGAATATTAGCCTGTGGCGAAACCGGTTATGGTAAACTTTTGGATCCTGATGAAATCGTAAAAATAGTGCTGCAGGCTTTGCAGACTAAATATAAAACACGCAGTGAGCCCAGCAAGAACACCTCCATTACCTCTTTACCCAAGGTTCTTGTTACTGCCGGAGGCACTCAAGAATACATAGATTCTGCAAGGCGCCTGACCAACCTGAGCACTGGGCATACGGGGGCTTCCATAGCGGCTCACTTATTTTCATTGGGCTTTGAGGTCACGCTGCTATTGGGTAAATCTAGTCGCCATTTGCAATCCAAACTGCCGTCACTGATTCAGGTTGAATACTTTGATGACTTTCAAGATTTAAATCAAAAACTGCAACAAATTTTATCAGCGCAGGATTTTTCATCCGTCATCCATACTGCCGCAGTCAGTGATTATTCCGTGGATCAGATTCACATAGGTGCACAAAAAATCAAAACGGCCAAAGATTTTAAAATTCCGTCTGAGACCGAAGAAATTTCCTTAACATTGAAAAAGAATTTTAAAATCATCGATCAAATCAAAAACTATTCTAAAAATAAAAAATTGTTCTTAGTGGCTTTTAAATTAACAACCCTGGCTGATTCTAGTTATGTAGAAAAGGCTGTGGAAAAATTAATTGCGCAAGCAAAAGCGGACTTGGTCGTGCAAAACGACAGTTGTGAATTAGAAAATAAGTCCGACCAACGTGAATTTAGAATTTTTTCAGATACAAAATCATCCAACAGCATTGCTGTGGCAGGTATTGAAAATTTATCCAGTGAATTGGCGCGGAGGATCTATGATTTTAGCTCTTGATGTCGGAAACAGCCAAATCTACGGCGGGCTGTTTCAAAAAAACAAAGACCATCAATACAAAATGAAATTGTCTTTTAGAAAAAACTCCAAGCAAGGTTCATCGTCGGACGAAGTTGGCGTTTTTTTACGTACAGTTTTAAAAGAAAATGGTTTTGATCCAGCGCAGGTTCAACAGATTGCCCTGTGCAGTGTTGTGCCAGAAGTGGTTTATTCTTTGCGTGGGGCTTGTAAAAAATATTTCGATATAGATCCTTTTATTTTGCAGGCTGGGGTACGCACAGGACTTAAAATCAAATACCGCAATCCTTTAGAGGTGGGTGCAGATCGTATAGCTAATTCTATAGCTGCCGTGGCTTCTTACCCACAAAAAGATTTAATTATTGTAGATTTAGGTACCGCCACCACCTTTTGTGCCCTTTCAAAAGATAAAGATTATTTGGGCGGGTCGATTGTTGCTGGACTAAAAATCAGCATGGAATCTTTAGAAGGTAAAACAGCTAAATTGCCGTCAGTAGAAATTGTCAGTCGGGATGAGGCCTTGGGACGATCCACGGTAGAAAGTATTCAATCCGGTTTGTACTTTGGCCATCTAGGCACTATCAAAGAACTATGCCTAAGAATTTCTACAGAATGTTTTGAAAATAAAAAGCCGTTCATTATTGGCACTGGTGGTTTTGCCTACTTGTTTGAAAAAGAAAAAATCTTTGATGTGATTTTACCAGATTTGGTTTTACAAGGCCTATTGATTTCACTGAATCTGAACCAAGAAGCTATTGGCGAGAAATAAAGGACTTAAATTTATGAATATCCAGATGTTAAAAAGTAAAATTCACCGCGCCACTGTCACTGATGCAGATTTGAATTACGAAGGTTCAATTTCTATTGATCCATCGTTGATTAAAGCTGCAGGTCTTTATTTGAATGAAAAAGTGGACATCTACAATTGCAACAATGGAGCCCGATTTTCGACCTACGTCATTCAAGGAAAAAAATCACAAATCTGTCTGAATGGGGCGGCCGCCCGCCATGTGCAAAAAGGGGATGTAGTTATCATTGTTTCTTATGGCAGTTTGGATGTTCGCGAAGCTAAAAAACACCAACCCACTGTGGTTTTTGTGGATGCAAAAAACAAAATCAAAGAGGTACGTGCAGAGAAAGCTGGATAGGTGTACCTAGCTCTAAATCTCGGTCCGCAACCAATCCGTCATCTTATTCAAGCCCTCTTGCAATGAAATTTGTGGTTGCCAGTTCAAAAGCTTTCCAGCTTTACTGATATCTGGTTTTCTTTGCTTAGGGTCATCGCCAGGCAAATCTTTAAATTCGATAGATAAGTTTTTATCTGCAAACATTTTTTGTACAATATGGGCCAAGTCCAAAATACTAAACTCAGTGGGATTGCCAATGTTCACTGGCTCGGTAATATCATTGGTGGCGTATTTATAAATTCCTTCAATCAAATCTGAAACATAGCAGAAGCTGCGCGTTTGTGATCCATCCCCATAAACTGTCAAAGGTTCAGATTTTAAGGCTTGCAGTAAAAAATTAATCACTACACGACCGTCATTGGGATTGATCCGTGGACCATAGGTATTAAAAATACGAACTAAGCCATGCCGAGTAGCAAATCTTTGGTTGTATGAAAAAATCAGGCTTTCACCAAAGCGCTTGGCTTCATCATAACAGCTGCGCACGCCAAAAGAATTCACATAGCCCCAATAGTTTTCAGGCTGCGGAGAGATATTTGGATCCCCATAGACCTCACTAGTGGAAGCAAAAATAACTTTGGCTTTGTATTGATTGGCTAAAAGCAAACAATTTTCTAAGCCCAAAGAATTCACCCACATGGTTTCGATATTTAGTTTTTGATACAAAGGCGGCGATGCGGCTGAAGCGAAATGAAATACATACTTCAGATTTTTAAGCCAATCAGGATGAATATGTTCCAACCAAACATGAAAAGGTTTGATCACATCGGCTTCGATGAATGTCACATGGGGATTTTTATCTAAAATAGATTTATTTTTTCTAGACCCTGTACAAAAATTATCCACTGCAATGACTTGAAATCCCTGCTGGACTAATTTTTCAGTCAAATGGGATCCCAAAAAACCACCGGCACCGGTGACAACGGCTGTTTGCATAAATCCCCTATCGCCCTACCGAATAATATTTAAAACCCAACTCGGCCATATAGTCTTGAGAATAAATATTGCGCCCGTCAAAAATCACGGGGGATTTTAATAAATCCTTCATCTTTGCAAAATCAGGTTCTCTAAAAAATTTCCATTCTGTAACTACAACTAAAACATCAGCCTGATTCAAAGTTTCATACTGATCGTCAATAAATTTTAAATTTTTATTATCGGCAAAGTGCTTCAAGGTGTGCTCCGCCGCGATGGGATCAAAAGCCCGAACTTGTGCCCCTTCTTTTAAAAAGGACTCTATCAAATCCAAGGCCGGAGCTTCTCGAATATCATCGGTCCCCGGCTTGAAGGCGACGCCCCAAACAGCGATTGTTTTTTTATCTAAGGATCCTAAATGGGATTTTATTTTTTTAGAAAATCGCTGCCTTTGTAGATCATTGGTTTCAATCACTGATGTCAAGATCATCATGTTTTCATCGTATTCCTGACCGGTTCGAACCAAAGCACTGACATCTTTAGGAAAGCAAGAACCGCCATACCCCACTCCCGCATAAATAAAATGGGGACCAATACGATGGTCACTACCAATCCCAAGACGTACATTCTCAATATCCGCACCGACTTTTTCACAAAGTCTTGAGAACTCATTCATCAAAGAAATCTTTGTGGCTAACATGGAGTTAGCCGCATACTTAGTCATTTCGCTAGAGGCTGGATCCATGGCTAAAAACGGATTGCCATTTTTCAAAAATGGTTCATACAAACGACGCAATAAGTTTTCAGCTTTGTCAGAGGTAATACCCACCACCACTCGATTGGGCTTTAAACAGTCTTCAATGGCACAGCCTTCGCGCAGAAATTCTGGATTCGAAGCTACATCAAAATCTATATTTACATTGCGATGTTTTAATTTTTTCTCTATAGCGGATTTGACTTTTTGGTAAGTACCAACAGGAACTGTGGATTTTGTGACAACCAACTTATAGCTAGTCATGTTTGTTGCAATATTTTCTGCCACTTGCAAAACATACTGTAAGTCTGCAGATCCATCTTCGTTGGGAGGAGTCCCAACTGCGATAAATAAAATATCGGCAGAATTCACCGCTTGCACTACATCTGTAGTGAATGAAATTCTTTGGGATTTGATATTACTAGCCAAAAGATCGTCCAAGCCGGGCTCATATATTGGGCTTTTACCGCTTTTTAATTTGGCGATTTTATTTTCATCGATATCTGCACAGGTCACGGTGTTGCCCATTTCGGCAAAAGTAACCCCTGTGACTAGGCCCACATACCCCGTTCCAAAAACACTGATTTTCATATATACCTCACAATATAAAGTCCTAACATAGGGGCACGAATGAGTAAAAAGTATTATTTGTGCTGCGCGCTAGTGATAGTTTCACTCGGTGTTTCTTGATAGCGTTCCCCCTTAGTGCTTCGTTTTTGAAAAGAGAATCTT
>JBMOJS010000364.1:0-2059 GCA_049315665.1 Pseudobdellovibrionaceae bacterium
TTTAATTCCAATGCCATATTAAAGGAATATATGTCATTTTTGTCATTAGAAATTTTCTCTAAAAACCGACCGCATGGTTTTAATTCTTTTTTTATGAGCCAAAACACCGCCTATTATTCTTTTATTATCTTCCACCATTCGCTGAATGAACTAAAATAATCTGTTGATCTAATTTTATCAAGTTTTTTCAAATAATTTTCTAATCTAACTACGTCAAAGTTTATTGCTTTATTCTCTGATAATTTATTTCTTATAGAGTGATATAATTTACTATTTACACCTTCAATTTTATTTAAAAATTTTTCTTTCGCTTTATTATTGAGATACGAAATGTCTGCTATTTTTGGATCTAAAAAAAATGAAGGATCAACAAATTGACTGTGAACATTGTTTCCGAAGTTTCTTATAGCCCAATGATAAAACTCGGGCAAATACCAAAGATTTAATGTTGAAATTACATTAAACGCTATTAATCTATATTGTAGTGTCTTCATGTACTTCAAATTATGTTCAAAATCGTTCCATTTTGCAGGATATCTCAATATTTCGTATCGTTCTTCTATGTCATCTACACTGATTAAAAAATCAACACGTTTACATTCTTTTAAAATCTCTTGTAATTGCTGAGAAGGCAATACTGTTAAATTAGTGTTAAATTTTACTACCAGTTGCCCTAAATTTTTAATTTTTTTTAAAAATTCTAATGGATATGTTTGTAATAATGGTTCCCCTCCATGAAACTCTACGTATTTTAAATCACTTAAATCAAATTCATCAAAGAGAAAATCAATGCCGGGCATTTTATTTTTTTTAAAAAGAAACCTAGGTTCTACTTCTACTCCCAACTCGATGCTGTCGCTCACCCAACTAGAAGATCTAACATGGCTACATATAATACATTTACTATTACAAAGAGTACCATACCTGAGCCCAAGACTTTGTATTTTATCTAACATTAACCGATTATCTTTGTGAAATTGATTTACTGCCTGTCTCCTCGATCTTGCTCCGTATTTTTCTTTATCAATACAAACCCCACAACGGTTGTGAAAAGTTGTTTTTAATATATTTTGAATGTTTTTTATATTTTTTTTATACTGAGCTAGAGACATTTGTTTTGACCAAACATTGCACGGCTTAATGTAGACATGTTCATTCTCAACAATTATATCTATGTGATTAAAGGGATTTGTGCAAAACATATATTTTAAAGTTTTCTATTAATAATAAGAGAACCGTGTACTCGCACGCGGATGTGTCCGTTGTAGTATTGGTCTGACTCTAACACTTTCCTAGCAAATTGTTCACGAGTTTCCACATAGTTTAGTTCTGCTTTGCTACGGCAATAATAAAGTATTTCTCTACTAAATTTTTCTCTGCCTAGAGATTCCACATCTCGATTTAATTGATCACTGCTGCCATAGTATTCCTGCCAGTCACTTGCGACAGCACCGCGAATTTTTTTGCGTATTTTTTTTCCGTTTTTTTGCGTGTGCATTTTATATCGCGTAGTTTTGAATCGAGCCAGTTTCTTGCCCACATACATTCTGCCAGACACTGTGTTGGTAATGATGTAGACGAAGCCCACACACTCTTCTGGTAATTGTTCCACCGGCTGATTTTTGTAAATCCACTGCATGTCTATATTTAAACTCAAGAATCACTCCAGAATAATATGCGCACATTATATACACATGAAACAGGCACTTTAAAATCAAAAAAAATTTCAATAGGCACTATAGCGTCTTTGGTAAAACAGTGAACTACTCCTATTCACGTAGGCGGCGAATCACTTGACGCAACAGGCAAATGATGGAGCTCTGGGAAACAGATCCAACTCCAGATCCTTATAAGATTATCATACAGAGATTATATGGATTCGCGTTGTAATGAATGAGCTAACGGGTACAGCACAACCGCCCGGCGACAGCAGCGATGTATGGAGACTGCGAACTCACCACATGCGTCAGTTCAAGTTCATTCAGCTGGAAACAGCTGAATTACGACTGCTCATCTACCACATACGACGCAAGTTGCTACGCAACATGCTTAACTCCAT
>JBMOJS010000107.1:0-9106 GCA_049315665.1 Pseudobdellovibrionaceae bacterium
TATAACCGGCGTTGACTGGTGGAATACCCACGGTGCCAGATGGTAAAAAGTTGTGGTTATCACTATCGTAAGCCGAATGGTAAGATTGAAAAACAGGTTCGCCGTTTTGGGAGTACTTGCGCAAGCCCTGCATAGCTGTATCGCAGTCTTCTAGGCTTAAGCGAGTTAAATCAGGTTTTAAAAGTAAATCTAAAAGATAGTGGTAAGAATGATCCACCGGAGAGCCATGAGGTTTATTGCAGATATGATCAAAACCCGTACGAGCCACCATGTGCAAAGCTCCCAAAATATGCAAAGCACTGGCGCAGCCCGCAGGATGCCCACCAATTTTTGGGTCACTTTTTTCTTTATCAGGGCGATGATTGGCTAAATAAATCATTTGAGTAGCTAAATAATGGACTCTTCGAGCGACGCTCTCTAAAACTTCACGATTCACTGCAATCTCCTTATTTATTTGAAAGGCTATTCCCTAGCATATCTTTTTGGAACTAGTAACCCCGGACTGCATTAAGCCCCCGGTTTATGTTGCGTATTGTCGACAATCTGGGGCTGCGGATAAAGCCGCATAAATTAAGATTCAAGAATAAAGTCCCAGCGAATTTTGACTGTGCCATCTGTATCTATAATTCCCATGGGAGGGTTTGGAAAAGGCGCTGCGGATCTAAAGGCCTCAATAGCTGCGTCATCAAGATCACGCACCCCAGAAGGGCCTAAAACTTGTACTTTAACAAGATGTCCTGACTTATTTAAAATAACGACCAGTTTAGTGATGCGGTCTAGTTGTGCAGCCGGAGCCCGCCCTTCACGAAACATTTTTGTCATTTTTGAACGCACATTGGGCTCCCAGTATTCCGTCAATTGACGTCGAATCCGGTTGTAGTAAGAGTAATATTTAAATTCCCGCGTATTTAATAAAGTCTCTAGACCTTTATCCACATCTTTTAAATGATCCTGGGTTTGACTGATATCCTGGCCCTGCTGCCCTTGATCCGCCTTCATCGGCTTTGTTTTGCTTTCAATATTATTATCCGTTTTTTTATTTTTGAACGAGCTTAAAGGGTCGATGCCGACAAACAAAGACTTGGGATTAAACTGGGGATGGGCCAATTTTTGGGCCTGGGGTTTGCCCGCCTTCGACTGCATTTTTTTATTTTGAAAAGACCCCAACTGCTGGGCCACTGTTTCTTTTTTTACCGCTTGATTTTTTGCGCTTAAATATTTGGCTTTATCTGGAACTTCTTCATTCACCGAACGATCTTCCTGTTCCACAATTTGTTGTGAAACAGGTTCTTTGAATTTTTTAATTTGTGCAGGTTCTAGCAAATCCACTGTTATATTTTTAGGAGAATTTTGTGGTCCAGAAATAGGTTTTAAAAGCAACATCAGCAAAAAAAGTCCAGCATGTAAAAACAAGGATAATAAAATAGACTTTTTAAAGTGATTGAACGACATGCTTGGCCTCACCATCACTATCGGATCATTAATCACGAATATTGATGGATAGATTCCTTTTTTTTCTATGGACCATAGTCTGGTTTGACTCACCCACACTTGAGAGGGACAATAAAGCGGTATGAATATACAATGCTGGGCTATCACCGATAAAGGATTACGCAGGGATTCCAATCAAGATTCCATTTTGGTGGATTCGAATCTGCAATTGTATGTTGTGGCTGATGGAATGGGCGGCCATTCTGGCGGCGAAGTGGCTTCACAAATGGCCGTACAAACAGTCAAAGATATCTTGCAAAAATCTGATTTTAATAAAGAAAGCCCTCAAGATATTTTACAAAAAGCTTATCTTGAAGCTAGCCGAAATATTTTTGATCGTGCCAAAAACGAACAGCCCGAACTGACCGGCATGGGCACCACTATGGTGCTGGCCTTGGTTAAAGATAACTCTATCTTTGTGGCCAATGTTGGTGATTCCCGCTGCTATTTGCATAAAGTCCCCCACTTATGGCAAATCACCGAAGATCATTCTTTGTTGAATGAGCATTTGCGCGCCGGCTTTATGACTGAACAGCAAGTGCGCCATATGGTGGCTCGCAATGTGATTACTCGCAGTGTGGGTTATGAACGAGACGTAGTCCCTGATATTATGCAAAGGGAGTGGGTTGAGGGAGAATATTATTTACTTTGTTCTGATGGACTATCTAGCATGGTCAGTGATGAACAAATTTGCAGCATCTTGAATCAAAATCCACCGGATAAAGCTGTGCATGCCTGCTTACAAAAAGCTTTGGAGCATGGCGGGGATGACAATATTTCAATTTTATTGTTAGGTGGTTGAAATGCAGCACCAGGAGATCCCTTGAAAAAAGTCACTCTGTTTGTCGTTAGCAATGAAACAGGACAATCACGTAAAATTGTATTGTCCGCTTCTTGGTTAAAAATTGCTTTGTTTTCAGGCAGTGTGCTGTTGATTTTTTTTGTGGCTGGGTTTTTGGATTATTTTGGTCTGCTTTTACAGTCCATGGAAAACAAAAGACTGAAAGCTGAAAACATGCAATTGATTAAACAATTTCAAGTTGTTGAAGGCAAGGTCAGCGCCCTAGAAAACTCCTTAGAAAGAGTCAAAACTTTTACGACTAAATTGAATTTGATCACCAATGTGAATGCTGAAGATCGCATTAGTAAATTGACTATGGGCAACAAACCAGCGCCCGGCCAAACCGTGGAAGAATACGAACCCATGGATCAAAGGGCTAGCTCTGAAGACATGACAAAGATGGACACCACATTTGCTAAAGCCAAGGTAGTCAATGCACAAGCCGGAGAAATTGTTGAAGAAGACACGGACAAGGATTATGCCTCGCTGGTGATTCGCATCGATAAGGCTGTTAAGGAAACGCAGCTGAAAGAACAAAGTGTTATTGACTTGTGGGAAAGCTTATCCGAGCGGCAAAGTTTATTGAATGCCACGCCAAATATCAAACCGGCCAGGGGTTGGTTGACTTCGCGTTTTGGTTACAGGGTTTCCCCTTTTTCTGGCAGAACAGGTTTTCATGCGGGCTTGGACATTGCCGCATCCCCAGGCTCCCCGGTGTATGCCCCAGCTGATGGCATGGTGGTGTTTTCTTCTTTTGATGAATCTTATGGCAAGTTAGTCACCATTGACCATGGCTTCGGCGTGACTACCCGTTTTGGTCATTTGTCGCAAAGCTATGTGCAGCCCGGTCAACGCGTCAACAAGTGGGATGTCATCGCAGCTGTGGGTAACACGGGCCGATCCACGGGACCGCATTTGCATTATGAAGTTCGTGTTAATGGTACACCGGTAGACCCCGCCAACTTTATTTTGGATGAATAGGCGGCCAACTAAAACAATTTCTGGGCGGCGAGCAAACCCTCTGAGGTTGGCAAAACACAGCTGTTGTAAAGGCTGCGATCACTTAAGCGCAAATTAAAATCACGCATCACTTGAATTTGTTTAGCACTGAATTTTTGCGCGGCCGCAGTGGAGGCGCCCCAAACCGCCCCTGATAAAAAAACATTGTCGGCAAAAATCCACCCACCGGGCCGGATGTGTTTTTCAGCCCAGTGCAAATAATCCCCATAAGCGGCTTTATTGCCATCAATAAAAATTCCATCAAAAAAAACCGATTCAGAATCACCGGGCTGAACAGAAAGCTGGTCCGCCAACTTTTGCAAAGTATCCCGTGCATCGCCTTCTAACAAATGAATTTGTTTATCCTTATTTTCCAATTGCGCAAAAATATTTCTAGCAACGGCTGCATGTACAGGTGACTTTTCCAAGGTCCAAAGTTCGTCCCCGGCAGGCAAGGCAGAAAAAATATACTGGGCCGATAAACCAGTTAAACAGCCCACTTCAACAAAGCGCAAAAGCCCAGGTTGTGAACGAATAAAAAAAGCCAGAATCTGGGCCTCCCAAGAAGATAAACAAATCCCCTCTAAACCCAATCCCTTGGCCTTTTGTCTAGACAGTAGCTGCAGTTCCGTTTCTGCGGATGACAGATTCTGCAGATAACTGTGCATTTCCAACTCAAAACTCAATGGACTATTTAAATCATTTTGACGCATATCTGCACTTCATAGCAATAAGTCCTGATTCCATGCAATAAGAAGTTATAGGTGGTTTTTTTGAGCGATATTATTTTAGAAGTTAAAAATCTTAAAACCAGTTTTAAAACTGATGCTGGGCTGGTGACTCCGGTAGATGATATCAGTTTCACCGTTCGCAAAGGTCAAACCTTAGGCATTGTTGGTGAATCTGGCTGTGGCAAGTCAGTAACTTCTTTATCAGTGATGGGTTTGATTCAAAAACCGGGATTTATTTCTGGCGGCGAAGTTCTTTTCAAAGGCAAAGATTTGGTTACAATGCCTGAAGATCAAAAGCGGCATATTCGTGGCAAAGAAATGTCGATGATTTTTCAAGAACCCATGACTTCACTAAATCCTGTATTTACCGTGGGTGATCAAATTGCTGAAGCCTTGGCTATTCATCAAAAAAATCTGAATAGTCAGCAACGTAAAGACAAAACCATCGAACTGCTAAAAAAAGTGGGTATCCCTGCACCCGAAAAAAGATTTGCTGAATACCCTCACCAACTTTCGGGGGGCATGCGCCAAAGAATCATGATAGCCATGGCCATCAGTTGTAATCCTGAGTTGCTGATTGCGGATGAACCAACCACCGCTTTAGATGTGACTATTCAAGCGCAAATTTTAGATTTAATGCGCCAGCTGCAACAAGACTATGGTGCGGGGATGATTTTAATCACCCACGACTTAGGTGTAGTGGCCGAGCTGTGCAAAGAAGTTATAGTTATGTATGCGGGCAAAATTGTTGAATACGGCACTGTAGAAGATATTTTTTATCGCCCACGCCACCCCTACACCCGCGGTCTTTTGGATTCTATTCCCCATTTTGAAACTGGACAAAAGCTGACCCAGCTAAAAACAATACCAGGTTTAGTTCCATCGTTGACCAGCCTACCACAGGGCTGTCGCTTTCAAGATCGCTGTTTCAAGGCTCAACCCCAATGCACAACAGCTCAACCTGCATTAGAAAACCTGCGTGCCCGCCACAAAGTGGCCTGTTTTTATCCATTATCTGCAGAGGCTTCTGAATGAATACCCCGCTTTTAAAAGTTGAAAATTTAGTTAAATCTTTTCCCATTCATGGTGGGCTTTTAAATCGTCAAGTGGCCAGTGTTCAAGCTGTTCAGGGTGTTTCTTTTGAGCTTTTGAAGGGCCAGACCTTGGGCCTGGTTGGCGAATCCGGATGTGGCAAATCCACTTTAGGTCGCTGCTTAGTACGACTACTAGAACCCACTTCTGGAAAGATTTTTTTTAATGGACAAAATATTACGGATTTGCAAGGTGAAGGCCTGCGTGAACTGCGAAAAAAAATTCAAATTGTCTTTCAAGACCCTTTTGCCTCTTTAAATCCACGCATGACTATTCAAGCGATTTTAGAAGAACCTTTACTGATTCATCAGCTTTATGCCAACCCATCAGACAGACGGGATCGCATTCACGAGTTGGTGGATTTAGTGGGTTTACGCAAAGAGCATTTGCAACGCTATCCCCACGAGTTTTCGGGTGGACAACGGCAAAGGGTCGGCATTGCCAGGGCTCTGGCCGTTCATCCAGAATTGATTATTTGCGATGAACCGGTATCGGCATTGGATGTTTCTATTCAGGCGCAAGTGATCAATTTGATGATGGATCTACAGCAAAAATTAGGTCTGACTTATGTTTTTATTGCACATGACTTAAAAGTGGTCGAACACGTTTCCAATCAAGTGGCTGTGATGTATTTAGGTAAAATTGTGGAATTGGCCGAAGCCACAGAGCTTTATAAGAACCCTCAGCACCCCTACACCAAAGCCCTGCTTTCTGCAATTCCAGTCCCCGACCCTAAACCAAAACCTGGACGAATTATCCTCACCGGTGATGTGCCAAGCCCGATCAACCCCCCTTCGGGCTGCCACTTTCACCCGCGTTGCCCGATTTCTACAGAAGAATGCAAACAGCAAACGCCAGAACTAAAATGGCGCGCGGGGGTAGACTTATCCCACATCAATGCCTGTCTAAAAGTTCAACAATAAATCGACCATTTAGCTTAAGCTCTATTCGTCCGAAGAATGTAAGTAAAGGACACTGAATTGACAACGCAAGGTCTGATGTGGATATTTTTTGATGCAGAAAAAGATCAGCAAACTCCATCAATGAGTTTGTCCGAGGCCCAGGTGTATCTACAAAACCTACCTGAAACGAAAAAAAACACCACCTACATTTGGACTCCTAGTTGGGAAAAATGGAAAAAGATTGCAGATTATTTGAACGATTCTTCTCAAAACTATTTTTCAGCTAAACCGATCACTCCGCCCAACACCAGCCTGCTTTTAAAAGATGTGATCAATAGCATTAAAAATAAAAAAAAATCAGCAGCAGAGCACACAAAAAGTGTGGTCCATACTAAAATCGAACAGCTGAAACCCACAGAGGTTGATTTATCCCAGCAAGATTACTCCAGCGGCACCAAAACCGGCACAACGACAAAAACCTACACTGAAGTTTTAACATTGGAAGATATCCCAGCCACTTTTAAATCTTCCTATGATCAAGGTGACTTCAATGGTGATGACTTAAGGTGGAATGAAGAAGATGCAAAGCCTCGTCTAATCTCTACCAAAAAAACTGGCACTGCAAAGTCTGAACGAAGACGAGATCCTAGGCACGATTTTAAAATAAAAATTATGTTAGTGACAGATCTTAAAACTTGGAAAACCTATTCTAGGGATATTTCTTTGGGAGGGACACTTTTAGAAGAAGATGTACCAAAAGATTTTCTAAACCAGCCCTTTGATTTAATTCTGGTGAACCCCTTAGAAAAGGATGAAAAAAAAGCCAAACTGTATTTCAGGGGTAAGATTGTCGGAGATCTGATGGATCCCAAACGTCTTATGTTTATTGAAAAATCTCCCCAAATGGGCCACCAGCTGAAAGCCATGCTTGCAGCTTATATGACTTATTTAAAAGAGCTGCAATCTGCAGCCTAAGACAAAAATACCGGACTTTAGTTTGTTTTAGCTTATTCGTTAAAGGCTAGATAAATTCAATTTTTATAAATAACCTACTTTGATACAGTTAATTTTTCTTTATTTGCTTCCGAAAATGACTGAGAGGCAAAAAAGGATATGAATAAGTTTTGTATACATTTTATAGCTTTTTTTACGATCCTAAATTGCAGCTATGCGCTAGCGGCTGATGGTGTAGCAAATGGAAAAAATTGGCTTGTTGGTTCTATCGGTGCTGGAGTCTCTGCTGGAACAATCGGCAACAGCAGCGGCAGCATTCAAAAACGTTCAATCACTTCGACCTCTGTTATTGCACGTATCGGATTACTTTCGGGCTTTTTAGAGCCTTTTGTCATGGGCGAATATATGTATTCACTGCAGTCGACCCCGGCTTCTCTTGCAGAAAATACAAACATGGGTGGACGAGGTTATGTCGCCGGCGGAGGGCTTGGGCTTCATATCAATAATCTTACAATCTCAGGAGCATTACTTCCTAGCGGTACTTATACACTGATGCAAAGCAATTCGGCCGGTGAGCAGGTGATTTACACTGAGCCCGTGGGAGTTCGCTTTCGCTTAAGTTACAAATTTAACTCATGGCTCACTGGCTCTGCATTTTATCGTAATCTTCAATTTACCAAATCGACGACTGCAGGAACTACTTCTGATATTGGCGATGATCGCTTGTCCCATGTGAACACTGGACTGGCATTAGAGTGGGGATTCTAACTTTATGCTAATTACAAAACTGATTTCAAACATGACATTGGTTGCAATAGGACTGGTATTTTTAAATGGATGTGTTGCTGAAACCAACGGTGTTGCGCCAGGTGGTAATACGTCATCTTCGTCCCCGACAGTTGGTGTCCCTGCATTATCTTGCAGTACAAAATCTACCGTGGTGCTTGATTATGGTCAGAAGACCGGTGTCGCAGCTACATCTCGGGGAATTTGGTCTGATGTTAAATACATTCCAAGCGGCGTCGCTACAGGCAGCGGAGCAGCTACGGGCAATGTCATTCAGTATTCAACGGATGTGGGATCAGCTTGGGTCGATAGTGGAGCTCAGACCCTAAAATATTCGTATTCAACTAGCTCAAAATTCAACACAGAAGTTGTTTATGGTGATGCAGCGGCAAACATCACCTATGTGCGTCTTGGTTATCTTTCAAATTCGCCAAACACGGGCATTCCGATTATCTTTTTCACCAATGGCGCTATCAATAGTGGACAAATAATGATGGCTGTTCGTAGTACGGCAAGTCTGACTACTAAAGGCACTTGGACAGTGCGTGCAATCGATGCCTCTGCAGGTACCACCAATCGCGCTCTTGAGGTTTCTATAAGCCCTATCGACCAGGTCGGACTTGTGTACCAAGGTGTCACTGCGCCAACTGCAAACAATATTCGTTTTATCTATTGCTCGGCAAATTGCAATGATCCAAGCCAGTATATAAGCCAAGATACACTTTCAACCAGCCGGATCGACAATGGTGCTGCGGCAACACAAACCCGTGTCGGGATTGGTTGGTGCCAAATAAGTTCAGGAATATATAATCCAGCTGTGGTCTACGGCGCGTCGGCCACGACTTATCAATTTGCAATTTGCAAAACTGGTGGGGCTGGGAATTTACTGACGTCTTGTGCGACCAATGCCGGCTGGACGCGAACTACTGCAACCATGGCCGCCACAGGAGCGTCAGGGATCACATCCGATCTTTATTTGGATCCTTCGATTCTTGGCGATACGCCGAAAATGATGGTCAAAGACGTCGGTGGCAACCAAATGAAAACTTTCCAAACCAGTGTCGGTTGTAGTTCGGTCGTAGCAGGTACCACTTACACCGCGGCCGGCACCTCAGCTATTGTTGGCTCGGGTATAGCGAACTATGCCAATTCATGGTTTAAAATTTTGAAGGCCAGAGATTACACTACTCCAGCAAACGAACGCTTCTTTGTCGTCGCTAATGACGGCACCACAGGTATACGATGGTCCGGGAGTTCTACTAGCACTTTCACTGGGGCCTGGTATGCCAATGCCGCAACTGCGATTCACA
>JBMOJS010000365.1:0-2041 GCA_049315665.1 Pseudobdellovibrionaceae bacterium
GGCTTATCTAAAACTGTGCAAGAAGGCCGCAAAGGCAACAGTTTATTGGCCCGACAAATGGAGTATCTTAAAACCAAAAGTTTTTTGGAAGCTTATGTAAAAACCATTGATAAAAGATCTAAATCCAAAGAAATAACTTTGGATGAGCTTAAAGGTTATGAAGAACTTAAAAATAATTTTTTGGATAAATTAAACAAAGATCAAATGCTAGTGCAATTGGACAGTTGGATTGATTTAAAACTGGCTTCTGATTTTGAAATCAATATGAAGGTTTCAACTTTATCTAAGTCTATGTCCTTATTTTTAGTCAATGCTTTGTCTCAAGCGGTTAAAGAAGATCTGACAGAAAAAGAAAATGAAGAGATTTTAAAGGTACAAAACTTTATGCTTTCAGAGCGTGAGCAAGTGGATAATAGAATCACCGAAATGAATAAACAGATGGACAGTTTGCAAAAAAAATCGGGTTATTCCATGACTTTATTTTCGCAAGAAAAAATTGATCAGTATTTATCTGAATTATTGATTCGCGGTAATGAATTAAAATTAAAAATATCTGAAAATAATAAAATGATCGATTATTTGTCGCAAGGACGAATGGGCCTTAAAGACAGTGCGATGTATGGTACTGGCGGTAAAATTGAATCTTTGAAAGTCGAAAATAGTTTGTTAAAGTCAAAATTACAACAAACTCAATTTTCTATGGAACAAATGAAGTTACAAACACAAAACCTGCCTTTGGTGCGAAAACAAATGGATGATTTTAAAAGTAAATCTGAAGTAGAGCTGAATAGGTATAAAGAATTGACTCAAACTTTATCAAAAATTGAAGCACAAAAGATATCTATGCCCATGCGCTATGAAGTGATTGAGTCTGCACAATTAGAAAATATCAAACCTAAAATCAGTTTAATGCAAATGTTAGGCTTGGTTTTGATTTTATCACAAAGTCTGTTTGCCTTTGTTGTTTACACCAAAAACAAAGCTTTATTGAAACGTGGTTTAATATATACCAAGGCTCAAAATGCAATTCTGGTTGCTGAAAAAATGAAGTTGAATTTACAGAAAGAGTTTTAGTTGATTTTAAGTTTGGGGGTATGATGGCAGCATTTAATCATTTTTCTAAAAAAATACAGCTTGGCATTTTTTTGTTATTGGGATTTTTTTTACAAGCCTGTTCGCCGTCTTTTTCAGTTAAAAATAAAGTGCAGCAAGCCACCGAGGCCAATCAAACGGCCGCTACATATAATGACTATATTATTTCTGAAGCCCATCCTGAACGATTGTTTGAACAAATGCATCAGCGTGGGGCCACAGATGCTGACTCCCGCGAACTCTGTGAGGTGCTGCAAAATCTATCCAAGGTTCAGTTGAGCCTTTTTGAAGAAGAAATAAAAAAAACAGAGAATGAGGTTTTGGTTAGTGGCTGTAAAAGTAAGCTTATCGAAGATCTAAATAATTATTTTTCTGAGCAAGTGAATCAATTGGTGCAAATTAGCAACAATTCGTCGAGCACAAAGTTTTCTAACAAGGTGCTTTATCGAGATACCAGTCAGGGGTACAGGGCTTTGACTGGGGATGTTGGTCCTAAGGAATTGGTTTTGACCTTTGATGATGGGCCTTCGCCAGAATACAGTGAAAAAATACTAAAGGCTTTGGACGATGTGAATGCAAAGGCGATTTTTTTTCAATTGGGTAAAAGCGTCGAAGCCCATCCTGAAATCACTCGTAAAATAGGGCAAGCTGGTCACGCCGTCGGAAGCCATTCTTACAGTCATAAATGCCTGGCCTCATCATCGGCTTGTCGGCGCACAAACGGCTTTGCCCTGAATTTTGACCAAGCTGTGGAAGAAATTCGCCGTGGTCATCAGTCTGTCTTAAAGGCCTTAGGCTGGGTTATGCCATTTTTTCGCTTTCCTTATGGTGAATCCTCACCTGAACTTAGTGCCTATTTACGAAAAAATGGAATTGCTGAGTTTTATTGGAAAGTGGATAGCAATGACTGGAGGGCACAAAGCTTAGTGCAGTTGTTGGAAAAGACTTT
>JBMOJS010000366.1:0-2039 GCA_049315665.1 Pseudobdellovibrionaceae bacterium
GGCTGAATACTCTTGTCGAAATAGGTCTGGCAAAGCGGAAGCATTATTATTTTCACAAACAGAGGCTACATTTTTACTAATTTCACTCAATTCATGCAAACATCTCATGGTATTTTTATCTTTGACAACCGCACGTTTAAACACTTCAAAATTATTCAATCCTGAATGATGAGACTTTCCCGTATGAACCAACATAAAGTGGTCAGATAAACCCAAAGTCCCCGCAGACAAAACTTTTTGCTGTATACCCCCCATGGTATAATTCAATATATTTAGTCCGCCAGAAAATGCAGGATAATAATCTTGAGTCCCCGTCGGCGTATTTAAAACCTGGGCTTCAATATTGTGTGCGACATGCACATTTTTATGAACATCTCCTAAATCTTTTTTACAAAAAACAGAAAAGGCTTTCAATAGGCTGATAGTTAAGCTCGAGCTTCCGCCCAAACCACCACCCACAGGACTTTGTGAAGAAGTTTTTAAAGTAAAGTTTTTTTGCGGCTGCCAAAAGTGAACTTGAGATTTCAATAGACTTAATGTGGGATCAGGATCCTGCAAAAAATCTTTGACTGTATTATAGCTTTTTTTTACAGCTAAATCTTCAGATTCAATACTTACCAGATCACTTTCTTGTAAAACCACTTGGGTATAAATATCGATCGCAATATTTACGGTAACTGCAGACCCTAAAAAACAATATAAGGGCCATAAATCCAAGGTGCCGCCGGCTAAATCAACCCTGGTCGGAGACTGAATTTTAATAATATTATTTGACATAATTATTGATCACTTTTTGGTAGGCGCTGGTTGAGGACTTGTTTTGCTAACGTTTTCAACACTGGTTAAATCCTTCAATTGCAAATCATTGATTTTCGACTCCTCGATATAAAAATATTGATCCAACAAGCTAGATTTAGCCACTAATAATTTTTTTGGCAAATCATTGACTTTTCTTGTTTCACTATTTCCCCACTCCAAACGAAAAACTACATTTTGCTTTTCATCACGCAAAGTTATTTTATTGGACAATGTAAAATCTTTTTTTTGATCAATATATTCATAAACTTCAGCATCTTTCAATTTGGTCACTAAATCTGACAATCCATTTTGATTGATTTTTATTTTTTCATTGCCATCCCCCATCAAGGACCAGATGTTTGATTTTTTCATAAAAGACATGGTTTTTAAAGAAGTCAGTAAATCCACTTGCTGAACCTGTTCTTTTTTAAAATCAAAGGGCTTTTTTTTGTCTCGCAAGTCTGATTTTTTAATTTTTAAAAGTTTATCTAGACTGCCGGGCTCTACCTTTACAAAAAATCGAGGTTCCGATATCAACGCGTAATAACTTTTATCTTTACCTTGACCAACCTGCAGGGTCCATTCGGGCTGATTGTTGATTTTCACCTTCAATTGCAAATGTTTATTATTCAGCCCAAATTCGGAATTATTAGATTTTGATGCGTCTAAGAATTCCATAACCCTAGCATCTGTTAAATTTTGCAAAATTTCACGAGATTTATTTTGATCCACCAACCAGTCAGCTTCATCACTGATCAACCAATTGATTTTATCTAACTTTAGCTCAAAACTACCATTTTTGTTTTTAATATTTATGGCATCTATACTTGCTGGTTTTTTGCGAAATATTTTTTTATCGCGAAAATCCAAAGCCCCTCGATCAGCCCTTGTCAGCCAATCTGCAGCAACCACATAAAC
Organism: Pseudobdellovibrionaceae bacterium; assembly: GCA_049315665.1. Taxonomy (GTDB): domain Bacteria; phylum Bdellovibrionota; class Bdellovibrionia; order Bdellovibrionales; family Bdellovibrionaceae; genus JBMOJS01. The sequence goes on from JBMOJS010000366.1 coordinate 1,717, forward strand.
TTTATTATCGCCTTCCATTTTTAAATAGCCATGGTCTTCAAAATTCTTTTTTTCAGAAACAAAAAAACTTTGTGACTTTTGTGCACTGGTGGTGAATTTGATTTCAGCCTTGGGTTTATCCAAGCCATACACGGACCAGTCCACCGCGACCTCTTTGGACTCTTCTTTGGCTATTTCAAAATACTTTTCTTTGCTGATTTGTTCTAAAAAATTTTCTACAAAAGTATTATCGGCACTATCTTGAATGGGTTCAATAATATCCCAGCCAGTAGCTGCCCGTTTCAAAAATACTTTTTCATTGCTTTTGATGATTTGAATTTCTT
>JBMOJS010000108.1:0-9027 GCA_049315665.1 Pseudobdellovibrionaceae bacterium
TTGTTGGAGTGCGTGACACAGCTTAGCCAGGACAACAATTTTTTGCACTGGCCGGCGCACGCAACTGGCAGAAGCCATAGCTAAAGAGGCCCCCATCAGTTTTAAAAAATCCCGGCGCGCCCAAGGGTTTTCACCGGTCACTTCACCTTCACGCAAAGGTGAAGATTGAAATTCTGTTTCGGCCATTTTAATAAATTCTGGATCTTGATTGTACTGTTCTAAGCTTTGCCAGTACTTGGTGTCTTTTTCGATTTTGGGTCGCAAAGCTTTTTTAGCTTCATCATTATGATAGTGACTGTGATCATGGTTGTGGTCGTGTTCATTGTGATTGTGTTGATTCATATCAGACATAAATCCTTCCACTAGTAGTGACAGGTTGAGCAGTTGATGGGAGCTTTGTTTTCAGGCTGTCGGTGACAGTTCACACACCAACCCATAGATAAGTCAGAAAATTGCGCCACTTTTTGCATGGTCTCGATGGGGCCGTGGCAAGTTTGACAATTCACACCTTTAGCAATGTGGGCCGCATGGTTGAAGTGAACAAAGTCAGGCAACATGTGTATTTTAACCCAAGGAATGGATTCGCCCTTGTCATAGGCCTCACGCAATTTTTGAATGCCTGGCTTATCTGTAGCCACTTGCAAGTGGCAATTCATACAGGTGCTTAATGCTGGAATATTTGAATGCTGCGATCTTTCCACCTGATTATGACAGTACTGACACTGAATTTTATGAGTGCCAGCATGCAAGGAGTGATCAAAGGCAATCGGTTGTTCAGGAGCATATCCTTTATTATAACCAATTCCTGGTTGAAATTTGCAAGCCACAAGGTTGAACAAACAAAAAATCAAACCTGCTGTCCAACCCACAAACAAATTCGAACGAGTCGATGTCCTCAACACACAATTCATACACTTCCTTCAATCTGTGATTTCGTCCTATTTAAAATTGAGATACCCCTGTTGTCTACTTTCTTTTTGCAAACCAAATGAAAACTCTGCAGTCCATCATCATCATGACTCAATTTTCAGCAGCTTTTTTTAATCTTTGCGCAAAAAAGCAACAGTGGCCACCCAAGCCGCATGAGCCAAAACAAAAGCCAAAACGTATTCAATGCCGCCGGCGCCGAAACCGTAAGAGTGAAGCCCAGCACCCAAAACAAAGTTCACACCATACCAAGCCATAATCACTAAACTAAAAGTTCCAATGGCTGAAACCAGCATGCCAAAATCCTTCAGCCACCCCACCATTTTTGCGTGAAGCGCCGCAACGTAGCCCAGCAAAGCAATCAAAGCCCAGGTTTCTTTAGGATCCCAACCCCAAAATCGGCCCCAAGAATAGTCGGCCCAAATACCACCCAAAATAATTCCTGGTGTTAAAAACATCACACCAATTTGCATACAGCGATATACAGATAAAGCCACGGCTTTGATTTTTTCTTTGTTCTGTTCTTCGCCCCGTAAAAAATAAACCAAACCTAGATCGGCCAAACAAAGAGCTAAAAAGAAGGCGGCATAACTGATGGTGATGGTCATCACATGGATGGTCAGCCAGTAGTTGCTGCGCAAAACAGGCTCTAAGGGCTGCAGGCTTGGGTCCAAAACCACTGGCGCCATATCAGCAATAACCAAACTAAACAAGCCGACCAATGATCCAGCCAATAAAATAAATTTAAATTTATATATTTTTTCTAAGATCGCCGCAAAGACCACTGAGCCCCAAGCCACCCACACCACTGTTTCATACATATTGGTGACTGGCGCTCGCCCCATTAAGTAAACTCTAATCAAAAACCCGTAAGTGTGTAGAACAAAACCTAAAGCCAGGACTACCCAAGCCCACTTCATGACTGAAGTTTTGTCACTGATCCAGATCCACAATAGCAGTAAGGAAGTCAGTAGATAACAAATATAGGCCCAACGGAAAGGGTGAAAATCATTGTAATGCACTTCTGTTTTAATTTTGGATAAATCTGGATAGTGCGCAGGATTTTGAGTACGAGCGTAATCCTCAAACTGATTCACGGCTTGATCTAAAAACTTCAAGGCTTCTTTTACTTCACCGGCACGACCGCCCTCACTGCCGCCCACGGTCCCACTGACCACACCTAAATAGTTCACAAAGGCTTTGGTCAAAGCCAAAAAGAGAACCTGCTGATCGCTATTGAAGTCATACACAGACACCCAAGCTTGATCCGTGGGGATCAAACGCAGCAAACGACCTGAAGCCATTTCTTGAAAAATAAAAAATTGATTTTCTAAGCGCTGCAAGGCTTGAAAGTAGGGGTTGAGTTTTTCTTTGGAGTCCCTTTTCGCCTGCAGTTCTTGCCGCAACAAAGTAAAGCGATCATTGTTGAATAACTCTTCGCCGGTGAAAAGTTTTTTATCTGCAGGTAGATTTAAATTTTTTAACAGTTCAAAATTACGCACTTCAAACAATGCTTTTTTCTGCCAGGATTCAGGGCTCAACATCCAAGTGAAAACAATTTCATAGGCCTCGCGACCTTCGAAAGTGCTTTTACCATAAACAATAGACAACATTTCCCTGGCAAAAGTATCAAAAGGCTTCACCCGCCCAGCATCTTGCACAGGTAAATACTTCAACTCTTGCGCCTGTGCGGGTTTTGCAACCCCCATCAATCCGGCCATCAGCAAAAATAAAAAAGTCCATTTTTTAAGACATTGGCTTATCATATTTGGGCCTTTCGTTGCTTGATAAAATCCAAGCGCTTAAAATAAAATAAAAGTATTATCCCAATGGTCATCACCAAAGATCCCAAATATTTTAAAAAGCGGCCAGGGTCGTGATTGACCGATAAAATCGTAGCCACCACTTCTCCGGAATTGGGGTCTTCTTGAAAGCTGGCTTGATAAAAGGTCAAATTTTTCCACTTCAGGGGTTCATTCATCGAAATCAGATGTTGTCCCAGCTCTGGCACTTCAACCAAGCTTTCATAAGACATGGGCCTAGCCGTACCCTGGTACTTGTCCATATTGAACTTCACTAGTTTTACCGGAAAACCCACATCGACTTGTCGATTGCGAAACGACACCAAATACACCGCATTGTCGGTAAAAAGCTTAACTACATCATTCAGCAGCAACCATTGTTCGCGGCCCTTAAAAGAAATTTTAGCTGCGGAAGTGGTCATTGGCGTTGGGCGATCGCGCTCTACAATATCCCAAGACTCTTGCGCCTTTGGCATAAATCGTAAAAGTTTAAATTGAATCCCCATCCAGCCGGATTCAAACTGTTCGCCCTCTTTAATAAAACCTTGTTTATATGGCTTTTTATCCTGGCGATGAAATACCACATACTTGACCCCATCTTGATAGGGAGTCAAAAAAACTTCATTCTTACCCCGGCCCTCTTTGGGCGCCACTTTGGCCATCCACGCCGGTTGCTGATTGCTAGAATGGGGCGCGGCCAATGCTTCTTCGCGCAGGGCTTCGGGCCGGGCCATCAAGTGAATCTGGGCCGGACCCAAATTTTGCGCCACCACATCACGGGGATTTCTTTGCACCAGCCATTCAACTAAATTCACCCGATCGTTGAGCAATTGAAAGCGCAAACCCACACCGGCACGGGGCTCTTCAGAAGGTGTCACCTGACGTTGGGGAATCACATACTTTTTGTAATCGATCAACTTCATCGAATCTTCGTAAACAGGTAATGCAAAAGGCTTATCTGCCGATGGCGGGTGTAGAAAAAAATCCACTTCTTTTTCAAAAGTTTTAGAATAGCGGTCGCCATCAAAAGAGCTCCACACCACCACATCGGTTTCTGGCAGAGTGACCATTTGCGAGCTTTGCTGATTTTCTATTCGCATGCTGCCATCCAAACCAAAAAACAAAGTCTGAACGGATCCCGCCAACAGCATCAAAATACCCACATGGGCTGAAATAAAAGCCACATGACGTTTTTTCCAGGGCCAGCGATCCAAAATCACGGCTGTCAAATTGATGGCCAACAAGCCTAAAATCGCAAACATCCATGGCGTGCTATAAACCCATTTCTTTGCAGCATAGGCATCATAGCGGGCTTCGACAAAAGTTCCCACAGCAGTCAACACCGCAATCAAAATAATAACGACAACAGCGGATTTAATGGATGCCAAATAATGAATGATTTTTCGAATCATGAACAAAACCCTTTTGTTCGGCCTAATATATTAATACTTACGTTGAATAGACATATGTTAAGGTTCATCTGGCAACAAGGGAATATTTTTTTTGACATACTCCAGTGCTTGACGAATTTTGGATTTCACCTTTTCAGCTTCGACCGGGCGCCACTGGTGATTGGCTTCATCCATATATAAGGAGCGATTCAGTTCGACCTGCAAAGTGTGATGATTATTTTTTGGGCTTCCATAAAGTTCGGTCACCCGTCCACCTAGGTAGGGCCAGTTGTAGCCCACTTTGAAACCAGCCGTCACATAGGCCGCAATCACCAGATCACGAAAGGCAGCACTAGCACTTGTCCCCTGACAGTCGCTGATCACGATATCGACCCGTCGTTCACCCGGATCGCGATGCTGGTCTGTACCCAAAGAGGGCATGCTGTGCACATCCAGGTGATAAACTTTTTTTTGTTTTTTTGGTGAGCCCGATTGTACGGCGTTTATAGATGAAGCGTTGATCAACTGGCTCACGGCCTCACGCACCTGGCGATGAAACGGGTCGTAAACCAGCTGCACCAATTGCTGATGGGCTTCTTTCGCGATAGGCCCCGGCATCAGCTTTTCATTTTTGGTGGTGATCACCCAATGAAAGCCGCGGGAAAAAGCGCCCGCTTTATGAGCGGCCCCTATCACCGAGCCCTGATCAATATCATCCGGAGTACGATTTAAATCGGCAGCATAGCGATGCCACTCTGTTTTGACCACGGCAAAGCCCAGATTCTGGGCGGTGGCTTCATACAGGCGATCGACATAGCGATCCACATCGCGCATCAAAATCACCTCAGGCAAGGTTTTAAGCCATGGGGCTTGATCGGGAATTTTTTCGCCAGAATGTGGAATGGTTATTAATAGCACTTTTCACCCATTGTTTCTTTGGAGCCTAATTGGGGTCCGGCAAAATGTAAATGTGTTTTTGGGTAGGAGGTTTTAGTTGCCGTGGGTGGGAGTGGGTTTCAGATGGAAGTGGTGGCGCGGCAAATTTGACAACAAGTTGTGCGCCATTTTGCGATATAGAAATTCTTGTGATAACACCACGGCAGCATGTGTAATTTTTTAGTTTCAAACGGAACTTATCCCGTAGCAAAAATTTGTTTCGTTAGATTTATTGTTTGTCATCATTGATGCAAATCACAACACTTAGCATTCAATTGAAAATAAATTATTGACGGCAAAACGCTGCATTTAAAATTGTTTATATCTGTAAAAAGTTTTTAAGTGTGGATCACATTCAGCCGCAGTTCGCCGGTGGCAATCATGCCCCAGAAAACTTAAGAATTTATTGCCGCAACCACAATACTTATCGCTACCATGCAGAGAATTTGGGGATGGCCGTATGAAACAAATCTTTGCAGTGACACCACTTCCAACTGAAACCCAATTCCGACAATCAAGCAACAAGCCCATAGGTTCAGACAAAAATAATCTTTTGCAGAAATACAGAACTTATTTTCATTGAGCTTGGATTTATTAACACAAGACGTCACCGCGTTTAAACAATAGATATTCAATAACTTTTTCGATTTTTCATTCAAATTTTTACTGCGAATTATATATCACTTAACTTTTACAAAACCCAAAGGCTATTTTAAGGACCAAGAAGATCAGTTGAAAAAGATTGATCTTACAAACAAAACAGGCTTTAAAAAGCCATTTCAAGGGGGATATCATGAAACTTAAAGTTGGACTTTTATTGTTGGCATTCACAGCCATCGGAGCCTACAGCCATGCGGGTGGGGACGCAGTTGGTTACAATGGTCCTGACACTGAAGGCAAGTCGATCCCGATAAAATTGGATCGTGCAATTACAATTTATCAAATCGTTGAAGCGCAAAGAACCTGTTATGGTGAAATTTTAATTGCAATTCTCAAATTGATTTATAAAGACCCTGGTCCGTTCAATATTAATCCATTGACAAGTGATGAAAAAGCGAGACTTGTTGAAGACGCTTTGATGTTTCCAAGAGATCGTAATATTGTTTTGCTTTCCATAAAAAGTAAATATGGGGTTGATAGTATGGCCTTCACGAATATCAATGGGAGTTATGTGCCACCAAACGGAAATGAGGTCTATACGGGCGGTGGAGACATAGGTCTACGGGGTACCTTGCCACTATTGGCTTATGTATTAAAAAAACCATCTTATGATGAATGGGGACGAAACATAGATAACGGCGGACAAGTGACAAATTTACACATTGTTGAAAATGATTTAACTCCTTATTGGAAAAGGGGAAATAATAATCCAACCCAATTGAAAATTGATCATGATGCTATAGTAAAATGCCTACTACACGAGATACAAAAATAATGAATCAAAAACATTACAATAAGCTTTCAATACACATATTGGTTTTAGCTTTTTTATTTTGCATGCAACTTTCGCGGGAGTTGCATGCAGATGATGATTCTTTTTATTTGTTTTCAAAAAATAGGGCTTGCGACCAAATTCCTGAATCTGCAGGACTAGTAAATATCCTGTTAAATTCACCTCTTTTAAAAGACAAAAATTTTAAACTCAAAGATTTCACCGAATTCCAGGTTAAGTTAACGCTTGAACTGAATAAGTTAGCGCAGAACATTTATCAGGCCTATCGCTTATCCAGATGGTCTAATAAAAAATCCCAAGCCCTCGATCAATGCCTTTCCACCTGGGTCGATCGCAACAAATTGGATTATGCCATGCAGGCGGTGTTTAAAGAACAGACTTTGCTGGAATTCAAAAATACTCGATCGCCATTGTTACAAAAATTTGCTGAGCAAATACAAACTCAAGGGACAGAACTAACGCGGATTTTTGGTCACTTTCATGACCCTTCACCCACAGGCGACAAGGGCGGCTTTCACCGTGGCGAAAGATCGCTGTTCTTGGATTTTTCAAAAATCCCGCCCAATGAATGGTTGCTGATTTTTGCCCATGAATATTTTCATGCCACTGATCAAACATTGATGAAGGCCATTGCTGTTTATTCCGACGAAGGCACAGTTAAAAAAATCATTGGCCTGACGAAAAAATATCAAAAGTATTCTGATCTAACCGAAGATGATAAAAAAATCCTGCGCCCCTGGATCAAGGCTGGTTTTGATCGTGGTCTGTTTGCAGAAATCCGCGCCTGGGTGGGCACCGTGCTGGTTTATCAAGAACTTTTAAATGAAAACAAAATTCAACCTATTGCTTGGATGGAGCGGTTTTACAACCAAGCCTCCACCGCCACCAATCACCACCACTGGGACGAGATTCAAATTCGCACAGAAGTCATTCGTTTTTTAAGCCCCCGCTTCACTGACCCCCGCGATGGGATTTTTTCTTTGCCACTGATTCAAGATGCCATGATTGCCATTCGTAAAGAAGTTCTGACACAGGCTTTGCAGTAAATCTGCGATGCCTCTTGTTTTTATCTTTATTTTGTTTCAAGATTTAACAAGATGAATTTACAAGTTGCCACTTTCGAAAACTCTCGATCCTTGTCTGAATTTTTTCAAAGCTTTGTTATTCAAGGCCCCGTGGGTTTAAAAATCCAGCGCAGTGCTGATTTTTTTGCTCCTTATCAAAACCTATCCGATCGTTATGTCACTTATATGATCACCGACCAAAGCAAAATCATGGGCGTGGCCACATTTATTTTGCAAGACGCCTTGGTTGAAGGCTCGCTGCAAACCATTGCCATGGGCTGTGACTTGCGGATTGCTCCATCTAGGCGTGCGGTTTTAGAATGGTCCAAGCATTTTTTGCCAGTGATGCACGAAGTGCAAAAAACCTTCAAGGTTCAACATTTTTTTTCACTTCTGGGCAACAACGAAGTTCAAGCCCTGAATGCTTTTGTTCGTCCCCGTCACAATCGACGCATTTTACCCCAGTACTTTCCCTTTCGCCGGGCCGAATGCATCACCCTGCATGGGCAATTGCCTTGGGCCAAAGTGCCATTGCCGCACTTGCGCATCAAGCCCGTGGGCACTCACAATGCCGAAGCGGTGGTGGAATATATCGTGCAAAAATCCAAGCAGCGCGAGCTTTCTTTGACTTCTTCCCCGGATTTATTTTGGGACAAAATTCAACGCTGGCGTGGTTTGAATATTGAAGATTTTGTGGTGGCCTTTGATCGCCAAGACAAAGTGGTTGGCTGCTTAGCCCCATGGTCTTCAGCCGGCTTACAAAGCTATATTCCTTTGGGTTACAATTTGCGGGCCCATAACTTTCGCCAATTTTTAAAATTTGGTCAGATCTTGGGTTGGACCCGAGCTCTCACCAAACCAGCCCATCGCTTGGGCATGGAAGCCCCTTTGCACTTTCGTCACTTGGATTTTGTGTTTGCAGAAAATGCGGATATTTTTGAAACTCTTTTATGGAGTGCCTTTGAGCAGTCGCACCCCAATGAGTTTTTATTGTATTATAAATCCAAGGGCGATTTTATTTATCAACGTCCTGTGAACTGGATCAGCGCTAAACAAAATTTTGATTTATACTACCTAAAAACTCCTGAAAATCCCCTGCCCGGTTTTTTACATCCCAGCAATGATCGTCATGTAGATCTTTTAGGACAATGGATTTAGATAGCGCCCCACGAGTGACGCAATACAGATAAATTCTATGTGCCTAGACTTTATCCAGCCGGTAGCTATAGTTTTATATTCCCCTGATAAGATACAACAAAATAGATTGATTTTAGCCTCACTCTTACGCAGGATTGCAATTTAAAGGAAAGCGCCCTATGTTAGAAATTTCACACAGCAGCACAAAAGTAAACACATCTAGTTTGCAAAAAGCCACAAAAGACTATTTGGATTTTTTATCACAAGATGTGGGGTTTAAAGCTTTGCCTTGGCAAGAAGGCCTTTGGTTACAGGCG